>CAYVRC010000128.1:0-17291 GCA_964453205.1 uncultured Pirellulaceae bacterium
CTTTTGGTGGCTCGCGGCGGTATCCGTGCTGACCCCGAATAATTGCACGCCCAGGTCGGTCAATTCTTGGTACCGGTCGCGAAACGCGCAGGCCTCCTTGGTGCAGCCGGGCGTGTCATCGCGTGGGTAGAAATAAACCACGACGGGCTTGCCTTGCAGGTCAGACAGTTTGACTTTGTCGCCCGAATCCGTCGCCAGCGCGAATGCGGGAGCTTTCTTGCCGGGTTCGATCCAATCAGCCATGAGATTTCGATTCCTAATTCAAAAAAAGGTGTCGGCGGGTTGCCATCTGGTCCACAAAGTTTTACCCCGTTGCCAAGGTTTACCGCAGGTGGTGCGTGACAGATTGCCGGCAAAGGCGTATTTTCTGGGGTCCATACCGATCGTGCGTTTCCCTTTTCGTTATCCGACACTCCCAAGCAAATTCGTGGCCCAGTCCTCATCGCCCTCACCGCCTGACCCGCAGCATCCGTCCGAGTCCGGGACTCCGCCGCCATCGAAGTCGAGGTCCGGCTACGGTTCGGCGACGGACTGGATGACGACCACCTCTTGGGCGATTCGCCCGCTGGGGCTCGACGGCAGCCGACAACTGGCTCGCGCGGCGATGAAGGTGGCGCTGGAAAACAACGCCGTCGATGCGGTGGTGTTGGATGTCAGCGAGCAATCGGCCGAGTTCGACTTCTTTTTGATCGCGACGGGCAGCAGCCGACGTCAGCTGCATGCGATCAGCGAACAGATCGACGACGTCTTGCAGAAAGATCTGGGCGATCTGCGGATGGGCATCGAGGGATACCAGGAAAGCAGCTGGATCGTGCTGGACTATGGCAACGTCGTGATGCACCTGTTCGATGAAGAGACGCGTGAATTCTATGACCTGGAAGCCTTGTGGGCCGACGCGACGTTCCTGCGTCCGGCGGACCTGGGGCTTCACGAGGACGGTTCGGAAGCCGACACGAGCGACGGAGACGGCGCGTAGTCATCATGCACCTACCTGAATTGATTCAGCAACGTCTCCGCGCGGCTTTAGAAAACATCACCGAGACGCCCGACGAGTTCGCCGGAATGATCCGGCCGACCGGTGACCCCAAATTCGGTGATTATCAATGCAACGCCGCGATGCCGTTGGCCAAACGCTTGGACGGCCGAAACCCACGTGAGGTCGCGGCCGACATTATCGAAAAATTGACGGTCGATGATTTTTGCGATCCGCCAACGATCGCCGGCCCCGGCTTCATCAACTTGAAAATCAAGGACGATTGGATCACCACGCGAATCGTCGACATGATCGGCGACCCCCGCTGTGGGGTCGCCAAGACCATGCGGCCGCGTCGCATCGTCGTCGACTTTTCGTCGCCCAACGTCGCCAAACCGATGCACGTCGGACACATCCGCAGCACCGTCATTGGTGATTCTCTGGCCCGCACGCTGCGGTTTCTCGGCCATGAGGTGACGACGGATAATCATTTGGGCGACTGGGGGACTCAATTCGGCATCATCATTTACGGTTACAAGCATTTCGGCGATCCCGAGGTCGTCGCCGCCAATCCGGTTCCCGAATTGGCAAAGCTGTATCGCTTCGTCAATCAGATCAGCGAGTACCAGAAAGCGACGTCCCGGTTGCCCGATGCCGAGGCGTCGATCGGACAACTCACCGCCGAAAAAACGAGTGCCGAAACCGCCCTCGCGGAGGACGACGCGGCAGATGCGAAAGAGACGAAAAAGCGGAAAAAAGAAGTCGCCGCGATCCATCGACGCTTGGAATCCGCCCGTTCGACGGTGTCCGGATTGCGGGCCAAGGTGGAGGCGGTCCGAGCGGATCCGGAACTGTTACGCATCAGCGATCAACATGCTGACATTGCCAAGTCGTGTTTGCGGGAAACCGCAAAGCTTCACGAGGGGGATGCGGAAAACCGACGCTTATGGCAAGAATTCTTGCCACACTGCCGGCACGAAATCGACCGCATCTATGATCGCCTGGACGTGACCTTCGATTTAACGCTCGGCGAAAGTTTCTATCATGACGCCTTACCGGGGGTCGTCGAGGGATTAATGAAATCGGGTTTGGCCGTCGAAAGCGAAGGGGCGATCTGTGTTTTTCTGGAGGGCTTCGACGCGCCGATGATCGTCCGCAAGAAAGACGGAGCCTTTCTTTACGCGACGACGGACTTGGCGACCTTGCAATATCGCCGAGATCATTTCGATCCCGATGAGATTTTGTATGTCGTCGATACACGCCAAGGCGAGCATTTTGACAAATTGTTTGCCTTGGCGGCCAAGACCGGTCTGAGCGACATCCGGCTGGTGCATGTCAATTTCGGCACCGTTCTGGGGGCCGACGGACGACCGTTGAAAACCCGCAGTGGAACCTTGATCGGGCTAGAAGGATTGCTGGACGACGCCGTCGAACGCGCCACGCAGGTCGTTTGTGATCCCGAACGGTTGAGCCGAATGGAGCCGCCGATGGATCAGGACGAGCAAAATCACGTGGCCGAAACGGTGGGGATGGGCGCGATCAAGTTTGCCGATTTGAGTCACCAACGCACCAGCGACTACCGGTTCAATCTGGAGAAGATGGTTGCCCTGGAAGGCAACACGTCCACCTATGTTCAGTATTCTTACGCTCGGACACAGAGCATCCTGCGCAAGGCCGAACTTGATGAGAATGCGGTCGTCCGCCGGTCGGAGGAACATGCTATCGAACTGAGCGACCCGAAGGAGCGAGATTTAGCGATTCGTCTATTGCAATTCGAGGAAGCGTTGGCGGCGGTCGATCAAGACCAAGCGCCTAATCATCTGACCGAGTATCTATTTGAAACGTCGCGTGCTTATGCGGTCTTCAACGAGAATTGCCCGGTCTTGAAGGCTCCGACGCCCGTCAGTCGCACGACCCGTTTGGTGCTGGTCATGCTTTGCGGACGCGTATTGAAATGTGGATTGGACCTATTGGGTATTGGTGTTGTGCCACGAATGTAAGCGTTGAGCTTGTTGACATTTGCTATCTATTGCATATTCTTTCAACAGTTACGGTTAGAAATTGTGTCCTAACCGATCAGCATCAGCATCCTGTCAAGGTTGCTGACGTGGCCAATCATCGAATCAGGAAATCAGCATGGCGAAGAAGAAATCGGGTCCCAACAAGTCCGCAGCAATTCGTGCCTATTACGAAGCGAACCCGAACGCAAAACCCAAGGAAGTGCAAGAAGGCTTGGAGGCCCAAGGTGTCAAAACCACGACCGCCTTCATAAGTACGATCCGCACAAACATGAAAAAGGGTGTCGGCGGTGGCCGTCGCGGTCGCCCGGCCAAAACGGGTGCCGGACCGGGTCGGCCCGCGGGCGGCACCAAGCGAAAGGGCGCCGGTCGCCCCGCCGCCTCGGCCAAAAAATCGAATGAGGTTTCGGTCGAATCCTTGCTCAAGGTCAAGGAAGTCGTTCAACAAATGGGCAGCGTCGACGAGGCTCGCGCGGCTTTGAACGCCCTGGAAAAATTGTTGCGTTAAGCGACCTATCGTTTTCAGCGTGACGGCGTTTTGTCGAAGACGGCCGTCACGCTCTTGGAGGAGTCACCGTCACGCCGGGCGTGATCGGCATTAGGGAATGAAAGCAAGGCTCGCATGATAAAAAATGCGAGGTCGGCGCGGGGCGATCATCGGCGAACCCCGCGACTCGGGGGGGGGTAGGCGAATCACGCGATCGCGGCGGCGGTCGCGCCGATGCCCGCCGCGATGATTCCGGCGGGAGTCCCCGCGGCGACGACGGTCCCGCCCTCGTCGGCCGCACCGGGGCCCAGGTCGATCAGGTAGTCCGCGGCCTTCATCAGCAGCGGGTTATGTTCGACGACGATCAGTGAATGTCCGTCGGCAATCAGCGCGTCGAAACAATCGACCAAACGGACGATGTCGGCAAAGTGCAGTCCGGTCGTCGGTTCGTCCATGATGAACAGAGTCCGTCGCCTAGTCTGTGACGCCAGAAAGGCCGCCAGTTTCAGTCGTTGGCCTTCGCCGCTGGACAAAGTCGTCGCGGGTTGTCCGAGCGAAATGTATTCCAAACCGACGTCGATCATGCGTTTTAAACGGGTTTGTACTTTCGCATGACCGCGAAAAAAGTGATAAGCTTGGACGACCGTCATGTCCAACACGTCAGCGATGGACTGATCGCGAAACTTGGCCTCCAAAATGTTTTCCCGAAATCGTGTGCCACGACAAGCCGGGCAAGTCATGCTGACGTCGGCCAGGAATTGCATGTCGACTTGCAGAACGCCCGCGCCTTCGCATTGCGTGCACTGTCCTTTTTCGCTGTTGAAACTGAAATGACCGGCGGTGAAGTTTCGGGTCCGGGCGGTGATCGTTTCGGCAAAAATTTTGCGAATCGGATCGAAAGCTTTCACGAACGTGACCGGGCAACTCCGCGCGCTGCGACTGATCGCGGATTGGTCGATCATCAAACAATCGTCGATCCCCGAAAGTCCGGTGAGTGATCCCCAGGGCAAGGAGGTGTTGCGGCCATCGCCGGACAATTTGCTGCCCAGTTTCTCGGCGACGGCCGGATACAACGTGTCGTGAATCAAAGTGCTTTTCCCGCTGCCGGAAACACCGGTGACGACACACAGCACGCCGCAGGGAAAATCGACGTCGATGTTTTTCAGGTTGTTCCCGCTGGCTCCCTCCAAGCGGATCCAGCCCCGCGGGGGGCGTGGTTGTCGATGCGTCAACGTGCGGCCGGCCGCGCGTTTTAGGAACGGCGCGGTGATGCTGTGTTTATTTCGCAACATTTGTTTGGGCGTTCCCTCGAACACGACTTCGCCGCCCGCGACGCCCGCACCGGGACCGATTTCGATCACACGGTCGGCCGAACGAATCAGGGTTTCATCGTGTTCGACGACCAAAACCGTGTTGCCGCGATCTCGCAGATTCAAAATCGACTCGGACAAGCGTAGGACATCCGCCGGGTGCAGGCCCGCGGTCGGCTCGTCCAGGACGTACAACATGTTGACCAGACTGCTGCCCAGCGCGCCGGTCAACGCCACCCGCTGCGTCTCGCCGCCGGAAAGCGTCCGCAGCGTCCGATTCAGTTGCAGATAGCCCAGGCCGACCGACGCCAAGAAACCCACGCGTTCGGTGATTTGATCGATCGGTTCGGCGGCGACATCACGTTGCCGCTTGTCCAGGGAAAGGGTGCGGAAGAATTCTCCGACCTGGTCGGCCCGCATCGCCATCACATCGGCGACGCAGTGCCGCCCGAACCGATAGGCCAAGGCCGTCGGTTTCAGACGTTTGCCCTCACAAGTCGGGCAGGGACGATAGCTGCGAAAACGTGAGGCAAAAATCCGCACGTGCATCTTGTATTTTTTTCGGTCCAGCCAAGCAAAGAAACCGTCCAGGCCACCGAAGTGTCGTTCGGGCACGCCGTGTTGAATCAGGTCCAAGTGTTTCTTTTTCAGCTTGGCAAACGGCACATCGACCGGCAGCCCGTAGTCGTCGGCCAAATCCAGCAATTCGTCCAGTTCATGAGAATAGGACGGCGTCGTCCAAGGCACGATCGCGCCGTCGCGGAGCGACAGCGACTTGTCGGGGACGACCAAATCCATGTCGACATCCACGACGTCACCGAAACCTTCGCAGGTCGGGCAGGCACCGAGCGGGTTATTGAAATTGAACAGTCGCGGCACCGGTTCGGGATATTCAATGTCACAGGCCTCACAGCGACGCGATCGACTGACGATGCGACGATGAAACAGGCGGCCGTCGATCGTTCGGACGTCGCCGGGTCCCGCCGGGCCGTCTGACGTTTCGGTCAACAGGATCGCTTTGCCGTAGCCTTCGGTCATCGCGGTTTCCAAGGACTCGGTCAACCGCGAACGTTCGTCCCGACTGCCGACGCGATCGACGACGACGGTGATCTCGGTGCCCCGGTTGCTGATTTTTTTGGCCAGCGTCTTGCGGTCTTCGTCGGACAACTGAAAGGTCTGATCGCCGACGATCAGACGCAGGTAGCCCTCTTGTTGGAGTCCCAACAGGATTTCGCTGGCGGCACGGCGATCGGGCAGCCAGACCGGAAAACCGATCATGGCCCGCCAGGTCCCGGGCCAAGTCTTCATCCGGTCGGCGACCGATTCGGGGTCGTCGGCGACGACGGCTTGATCGCACCGGTAACAAAACAGGTCGGCGGCTTTGGCGAACAACAACCGCAGATGGTCGGCGATGTCGGTCGCCGTGGCGACGGTGCTGCGGTTGGTCTTGGTGGTGCCTTTGCGGGTCACGGCGACGGCGGGCGGGATGCCGACGATTTCGTCACAGTCGGGCTTGTCCAGACGTTCCAGGTACTGTCTGGCGTAGGCGGAAAAGCTTTCGATGTAGCATCGCTGGCCCTCGGCATACAGCGTGTCCAGAGCCAGGGACGTTTTCCCGCTGCCGGACAAACCGCACACGACGACCAGGTTGCCGCGAGGAATATCGACGTCGATGTTTTTCAGGTTGTGAACGCGGCAGCCGCGGACTCGGATGGTTGTTGTCGACAATTCGGGTTCGGCGTGGTGATTCGGGCGAATGTTCGGGGGGCGGGCCGTCACGGCGGCCCTGAAAACGGGGGCGTTGACGCCCGGAATGAATCGGGTGAGACTTTGGCGACCCGATGGAGCTACAGCATGCGGCCGTGGCGGAACTGGCAGACGCGCTAGACTAAGGATCTAGTGCCCGTTTTAGGGCGTGGAGGTTCGAGTCCTCTCGGCCGCATTCGATTCTTTCTTTCAAGGACATTGTATGACCGCTGAGTCCGCCGATCGCGACGGGTCGACCGAGATTGATGCTACCGACGCGAAGCGTTTGTCGGAAGCTCGCACCAAAATTCGCGAACAACTGGGCAAGGTCATCGTCGGCCAGGACGACGTCATCGACGAAATCATGATCGGCCTGTTCAGTCGCGGCCACGTCTTGCTCGAAGGCGTGCCGGGGCTGGCCAAGACGTTGATGATCAGCACGCTGGCGCGGACGCTGGACCTGTCCTTCAGCCGGATTCAATTCACGCCGGATTTGATGCCCGCCGACGTGACGGGCACGGAGATCATCGAGGAGGATCGTGCCAGCGGGCATCGCGAGATGCGATTCATGCAAGGCCCGTTGTTCGCCAACGTCGTCTTGGCCGACGAGATCAACCGGACGCCGCCCAAGACCCAAGCCTCGCTGCTCGAAGCGATGCAGGAGCGTCAAGTCACCGTCGGCCGCACGCGTCACCCCCTGGACGATCCGTTCTTCGTCTTGGCCACGCAAAACCCGATCGAACAGGAAGGCACGTACCCGTTGCCCGAAGCGCAACAGGATCGCTTCATGTTCAAGATTTACGTCGACTATCCGAGCTTTGACGAAGAATTCGAAGTCGCTCGGCGGACGACCGGAACGATTCACGACGACGTCCAACCGGTTTTGGCGGCCGAAGAGATCATTCGCTTGCAAGATTTGGTCCGCCGCGTTCCGGTCAGTGATCACGTGATCCGCTACGCGTTGTCCGTCGTTCGCCAGACGCGTGTCGGCAGCGACGGCGTCCCGGACTTCGTCGACGAACTGGTCGGCTGGGGCGCCGGACCGCGGGCGGTTCAGTTTTTGATCTTGGGCGGCAAGGCGAGGGCTTTGTTGGAAGGTCGCTTCCACGTTCAAGTCGAAGACATCCAAGCCTTGGCCAAACCCGTTTTGCGACATCGCATGGTGGTCAACTTCGCCGCCGAAAGCGAAGGCACCGGCAGCGACGAAGTCATCGACCGGATCCTGCAAGTCACTCCCGCCACCGAGGACGAATTGTCACGCGATGTCCGGTTCCAAAAGATATTTGCGTCCTGAGGTCACCACGCGGATCCGCCGCTTGGAATTGACCGCCCGGCGGGTCGTCGAAGGTTTCCTCAGCGGGATGCACCGCAGCCCGTATTTCGGTCAGTCGATCGAGTTCTTGCAGCACCGGCAATACGTGCGGGGCGACGAGATTCGGCACATCGACTGGAAGGTGTACGCACGCCAGGACCGTTTGCACATCAAGCAGTACGAGGAGGAAACGAACCTGCGGCTGCAGTTGATCGTCGACCGTTCGGCCAGCATGGCTTACGGCGACGGCGAATCCAACAAGTTCGATTACTCGGCGTCCGTCGCCGCGTCGCTGGCCTACCTGGCCCTCCGGCAAAAAGACGCGACCGGGCTTTTCACGTTCGACACGAAGGTCCGTGACAACGTGCCGGCGCGGAGCAACCAGCAACAACTGACGCGGATTCTGGCGGCGTTGGACAGCGTGGGTGCCGACGGACGCACCGATCTGAAAAAGGTCGCCGCCGAAGTCGCCCAGACCATTCCGCGCCGCGGACTGGTCGTCGTGATCAGCGATCTTTTGGGCGTCGATTCGCTGATGGACGGTTTGCAGGTCCTCCGTTCGCGAGGGCACGACGTCGCGCTGTTCCACGTCTTGCACGATCACGAAATCGACTTCGAATTCGACGGAGCGACTCGCTTCGAAGGGCTGGAAACCGACGACTTCCTGAACTGCAACCCGCGGGCCCTGCGCGAAGGTTACCTGGAAGCCCTGGAAACTTTCTTGGACAAGACTCGTAAAGCCTGTGGGCGGCTGCAAATCGATTACCTGCTGACCCGCACCAGCGAACCGCTGGACGCCGTGTTGGCAAAATTCTTGTCCGGCCGCGTCCGATTGCCCAAACTAAGGAAGTGACGCGTCGGGTTTGATTCCATCGACCCTCACCACTCCTCTTTCACCCGCCACCCCCGGCCCTGTCCTTGTTCCTGTACCCCGCCCTGACGATCGGATTCCTGTTTGTTGCGGTGCCGCTGTTGGTCCACTTGATCAACATGCTCCGGCATCGTCGTCAACGCTGGGCGGCGATGGACTTTTTGTTGGCCAGTTACCGCAAGCAGAAAAAATGGATCGTGCTGCGACAGATGTTGCTGCTGCTGACCCGCTTGGCACTGGCGGCGTTGCTGATCGCGTTGCTGGCCGGCTGGTCGGGCGGGCGAAAATTCTTCAACGTTTTGGGCGGGCAAACGACGCATCACGTCGTCGTTTTGGACGACAGTTATTCGATGGGCGACGACAGCGGCGGCGCCGCGGCGTATCAAACGGCTCTGCAGACGCTGTCGGATTTGACGCGGCGGTTGTCCTTGGAAGACGGCGAACATCAGTTAACGGTACTGCGTGCCAGCCGATCGGCGTTGGCGATCCGCGGCGGCGACGATTCCGGTGATACCGCTGCCGACTTGTCGGCGCAAACGATCACCGCCGACGCGCGGGTCATCAATCGGGTCATGGCGACCGCCGCATCGCCGCTTCGCACCGACGTCACGCCGGCGCTGGAGTTGGCCGGAAAACTGATCGACGCCAGCGACGCGGACGAACAGTACTTGTACGTGATCAGCGATTTCCGCGCGCGGGATTGGGGGCAACCGGATCGGATCGCGGAGCTGTTGCAAAGCGTCGAAGGCGACGCCAAGGTCCGCTTGGTCGACTGTGCGCTCGGTCCCGGCCCGAACTTGGCGATCACGGATTTGTCGCCGCGTCCCGACGTGTGGGTCGCCGGCGTGCCGGTGGTGGTCAACATGAAAGTGAAAAATTTCTCAGCCACCGTAGCCAGCAACGTGACCGTGGCGGTGCGTTTGGTGCTGTACGGCGACGACGTGACCACGCCGGATCCGGCGGCGACGCAAAGCGGAACCATCGATGCGATCCCGGCCTTGGTGATCGAATCGATCCAGCCGGGCGAGGAAGTCACCAAGTCCTTTCAGGTTTTCGTGGGCAAGCCGGGCACCCACGTGATCGAAGCGAATCTGCCCGAAGACGCGTTGGCCGCGGACAACCGCCGCATCTGCACGCTGCCGTTGTCCGACACCGAGCGTGTCTTGGTGATCGACGATGACGCAGACGGTCGCGGCGCGTATCACGTCCAATCGGTGCTGAACCCGGGCAGCCAAGTTCGCATCGGCGCGGTTCCCGAACGCCAACCGGTCAGTTTCTTGCGTTCGATCACCGCCGACGACTTGTCGGTTTATCGCGCGGTGTACCTGATCGACGTCCCGATGATCGGCGAAGAGACGGCCGCGGCGCTCGATCAATACGTGCGTCGTGGCGGCGGAGTGGCCTGGTTCCTGGGCGATTCGGTCGACCGCACCGTCTACAACCAAACCTTGTCGTCGGGCGGACGTTACTTGTTGCCGGCGAAACTCGATCAGGTCGTTCCCTTGGAATCGGCCGACGACGGCCCGGGCGTCGACGTGATGATGGGCGACGATCCGGAACTGATGCAGCCTCTGGCGGCCGCCGGCGACGGCGTCTTTTCGTTGATCGGATTGTCAAAGTCATGGACCTTCGAGTCGTTCGGTGACGACGCGGCGGCCGCCGGCGGTGAATCAAGCGAATCCGCATCCGAACCACGACCGCGAGTCCGCGTGGCTTTGAAACGCGGCGACGGTTTGCCGTTGGTCACGCGGCACGATTACGGGGCCGGGCGGATCATCACGGTGGCGGCGGGCCTGGACGGCGGCTGGACGAACTGGCAGGGCGATCCGACCTTTGTCGTCTTTCTGTTGCAAGCGAACGCCAGTTTGTGGAGCGCCGCGTCGCCGTCGACGTCTCGGTTTGTCGACGAAAGCATCGTCAGGGCGATGCCGAGTGAGCAATACGCCGACGAGGTGACCTGGTTGCCGGCGACGGGAGAGGCACCGCGGTTGCCGATCGAGATTCGCTCCGACGCGTTCATCGTCGATGACCAGGACGCCGACGGCGCGACCGCCTCGAGAACCTTGCGAATGGATCCCGCCGAGGCGATGGCCGACGGCGAATTGAATTTGGACGACTTGATCAATCCCGGTTTGGGGGAGTTGGTGTTCACGGAACTGGACGGTCGGACCACGATCACGCCGGTGGCCACGAACATTCGCGTGGGCGAAAACGATCTGGCTCGCGCCGCCCATGTGGAAATCTTGCGTGACTTGCCAGGCATCCGGGCCGAATTCGTCGACGTCGGCCAATGGAACGAACAAGCCAACCGAGCCGGCAGTTCGATGATCTCGTTGTTCTTGTTGGCGTTGTTGGCGGCACTGTTCGCGTTGGAGCAGTTTTTGGCGTCTTGGGCCAGCTATCACACCAGCGGAAAATCGTTGACGGACACCGGAAAGGCCGCGCACCGGCAATCGGCGGCCCACGTCCGCGGAACCGCGGGGAATCAAGCCGTGGGAGAACACTCGTGACGCTTGCCCAAGTCAGCGATCGCAGCCAAGTCGTCTACGAATTCGCCCGCGCCCGTTCGCTGGAAGGCTGGTGGTTGTGGGCGTTGTTGGTGATCGGACTGGTCGCCTTGGTGTTCTTGTGCGTGCGTCATTATCGACGCGACGTGGCGGAGCTTTCGCGGCCGGTTCGCTGGACGTTGATGTTGTTGCGATTGGTTTCGGTCGTCGCGTTGGTGTTTTTCTTTTTCGATCTGCAACGGCGGACCCAACGACTGGTCACGCGTCCCAGCGAAGTCGTCGTGTTGGTCGACACCAGTCAAAGCATGTCGTTGCCTTCCAGTAGCGACGTCGGCGCGGCCAGTCGCAGCGAACGCGTCGAGACGCTGTTGGCCGAATCCGAGTTGTTGCCACGGTTGCGGCAGGAGCACCGAGTCAGCGTGTACAGCTTTGACGCCCAGAGCGATCCGGTACTGCTGGAAACGCGTCAAGCCGCCGAGGTCGATCCGCCGGACGACACCGGGGATCGATCCGTCGGGCGAACCGGCGACGAATCGGCCAGCCCGCTGGCCCGCTTCGGTGCCTTCGCGATCGCGCTGGGGCTGTCGATCGGCGTGTTGACTTTGTTGATCGGCGCGGCCGGACGGGGGGGCAGCGTCGGCTGGCTGTTGTTGACCGCAGCCAGCTGTCTGCTGATCGGCTTGGTCTCGCTGGGCAGCATCTACAGCGTCCGCAGTACCCAGTCGTTGGCCCAGATTTTGGGGCTGGAGGCCACCGCTGCGACGTCCGATGACGACGGCGATGCGGCGACACCCCGAACCGACGCCCTGACGCCCGATCCCGTCGATTGGAGGGAACAGATCGCCGCGACCGGAAACGAAAGCCGTATCGGCGACGCGGTCCGCAGCGTGCTGGCCGACCACGAACCGTCGACGCTGGCCGGGCTGGTGTTGATGACCGACGGGCAAAACAACGGCGGAGTCGACTTGACCGCCGCGGTGCCGGTGGCCAAGCGGAGCGGCGTGTCGATTTATCCCATCGGGCTGGGCAGTCGTGACCCACCGATCAATGTTCGCGTCGTCGACCTGGACGCGCCCAAGCGGATTTATCCCGGCGACAACTTTTCCGTCTCGGCGGTGTTGCAAGCCAGCGGCCCCGAACCGGTGCAGGTCGAGGTCCAACTGCTGGACGGTCTGGACGACGGAAATGACGAAGCGAACGCCGACGGCGACGCGAACCTTCCGCGTGACGTGATCGACAGTCAACGGATCACCTTGAACAACGACGGCGGCCTATCCGGGATCCGTTTCGAATTGGAACCCGAAACCGTGGGGCGTCGAAAAATCGCGGTACGCATCGTTGCGCCGGAGTCGGACACGAACGAGCGAGACGACGCGCGGAGCGCGCGTTACGAGGTTGTCGCGCGTCGGCTGCGGGTGTTGGCGATCGCCGGCGGACCGACTCGGGAATATCGATTCGTCCGCAACTTGCTGTACCGTGACAAGTCCGTCGAGCTGGACGTTTGGCTGCAAACGGGCCAATCGGGGATGAGTCAAGACGCGGACCGTTTGCTCAGCGAGTTTCCGGCCGACGCCGAGGCACTTTTCCAGTACGACGCGATCATCATGTTTGATCCCGATTGGGAGGCGATCGACATGCCCGAACTGGACTTGATGGATCGCTGGTTGGCACAGCAAGCCGGCGGACTGGTGTTGGTCGCCGGGCCGGTTTACCACCCGACGTTTTTTCGCCGACGAACCGATCCACGGGTGCCCAAGGTCCGCGGTTTCTTTCCGGTCGAATTGGCCACCCGCGGTGCCTTGCTCGGCGGCGGACGTCAAGGCGGCGAAAACGCTTGGCCGCTGGATTTCACACCCGAGTCGCGACGCGCGGAGTTCTTGTGGATCGCGGATCGATCGGCCGAAAGTTTTGAAATCTGGAACGACTTCGAGGGCGTGTATGACTTCGTGGGCGTCAAAGGTTTGAAACCGGGTGCGAAGGCTTACGCTTATTACTCCGACCCCACGACGCGACTGGGCGATTCGTTGCCCGTGTTTTTGGCCTCGCAGTTCTACGGGGCCGGTCGGGCTTATTTTCAATCCAGCGGCGAGATGTGGCGACTACGCGGTGCCAGCGACGCGTATTTTGACCGCTATTACACCCAATTGATTCGCTGGGTCAGCGAAGGCCGCTTGCTGCGGGACAGCAATCGCGGAATCCTGCTGGTCGACAACTCACGGGCGATGGTCGGCGACACGATCGTCGTGCGCGCGGTGTTGACCGATGACCAGTTCGAACCGTTGCAGGTCCCCAAGGTGCCCATCAAGTTGCTGGCCCCCGGAGGACGCGTTTCGGACGTCGATTTGTTGCCGCTGCAAGGTGAACCGCGTCCGGGAACGTATGGCGGCCGTTTCGTGGTTCGCGAGGCGGGCAGTTACGAAGTCCGACTGACGATCGGCGACGCGCTGCGCGAAGAAGTCTTGCGTCAAAACGTGCAAGTCCGGTTGCCGGCGGTCGAACTGGAGCGCCCCCAGCGAAACGACGCTGTGTTGACGCAGGTGGCCGATCTGACGGCCGGAAAGTTCTTGCCTCTCGGTGATCCGGCCACCGGCGGATCGAACGGCGACCAGGCTTTGGTGACTTCTTTGACCGGCCTGATCCGGCCGCAACCACAAACGACGGTCTTGCCGGGCACCCCGGATCGCGATTTCACGCAACGTCGCAACGTCGCGTTGATGTGGCTGATCGCGACGATGTTGACATTTGAATGGATCACCCGCCGCCTGCATCGGTTAGCCTAATGCTTTCGCTCGATTCCAAGCTGACGTCGTTGATCGAATCGCTTCGATCTCGTATTCGTCGTTACGTGATATGGGACAGCGTGCTGGCCTTGGCTTTGGTCCTGTTGACTGCGTTCTGGATCGGCTTGGCGGTGGATTTTTTACCGGTGAAGCTGGGCGGAACCGAGATGCCGCGTTCGGCCCGCGTGGTCATGTTGTCGGTCGTCGCGATCGTCATGCTGGTGATCGTCGCGCGGTTATTGATCGGACGCTTGCGAAGACCTTTGCCCGATGACAGTTTGGCCTTGCTGGTCGAACGTCAGCACCCCAGTCTGGGCGGCCGGCTGGTCACGGCGATCCAACTGGGACGCGCCGGACGTGAAGGCGATTCGCATGATCCGGTACTGCTGCAGCACGTTTTGGACGAAGCCGCGGCGAACGTCGACGACGTCGATCCGGCCAGAGTTTTTCGCCGCAAGCCGTTGGTCCAAAAGGCGGCCGTTGTCGCGCCGCTGTTGATCGCCGCGCTCGGGTTATTGATCGCCAGCCCGCAAACGTTCGCCCGGGCGGCTTCACGATTGACGTTGCTGAGCGATGATCCTTGGCCCCGTCGCGCCCAGCTCGAAATGATCGGTGTCGAACTGCCGCGAATCACGGCGGACGAAAACGAAAACGCGCCACCGATGTTGATCCCCTTCCAAGACCGTCAGATGCGATTGCCGCGGGGGAGCGACGCGACACTTCGAATCAAAGCCAAGGCGGACGAGGATGCCGTCGTGCCATCGGTTTGCACGGCGTACTACCGCACCGATCAAGGCAATCGTGGACAAGCAAACTTGCGACGCGTCGGCCGCGAAATGGACGGCTATCAAGCGTTCGTGTTGGACGGACCGCCGCTGGCCGGGCTGAGCGAGTCGATGACGATCAGTGTTCACGGCTTGGACGACCGGTTGGAGGACTTTCGCATCGAAGCGGTCGAACCGCCGGCGATCACCCGCTTCGACGTCAAGGTCCGCTACCCGGATTACTTGCGTGACGGTTTGCCGACCGAATCGTCCGTCGATGACCTTTCGATGGACTATCAATCCGGCGTGCGGATTCGCGAAGGCAGCCGGGTCACGCTGTCCGCACGCAGCAGCGTGGCGTTGGGCGAAGTGGATTTTGCGATCGAAGCGAGCGGAAATTCTTTGGCCGACGTGACGCCACAGTTGGTCGACGACGGCATGATCGCGGAATTCCGATTGAACGACTTCGGCGCCGCCACGACGTTGAAGGTCGTGCCGATCGACCGCGACGGCATTTCGGCCCAGGCACCTTATCGATATTTCTTCAGCGTCATTCGTGACCAGCCGCCCGAGGTCAAGTTGCGACTGCAAGGCATCGGTTCCGCGGTCACCCCGATCGCCAACTTGCCGATGCGGGTCACCGCGACGGACGACTACGGCATCGTATCGACGGGGGTCGAGCTGGCCGTATCGGGGCTGCCCGGTGAGAACGCCGAGGCGGAGGTCACCGAATTGTCCGTCTGGTCGCCCGATCTGGATCGCGACGGCGAAGCCCAAGGCGGCATCGATCTGCTCGCCCTGACCGAACAGGAAAAACTGCCAGAGCTTCAGCCGGGCGGATCGATCAACGTGTTTGCGGAGGCCGCCGACGGGTTCGATCTGAGCGACCCACATTCGGCTCGCAGCGAAGTTTTTCGGCTGGAAATCGTCACCGCGGACCAGTTGTTGGCCTTGCTGGAACGACGGGAATTGGGATTGAGATCGCGGCTGGAACAGACGATCGACGAAACACGATCGCTGAGGGAAGCGATCAGCCGTTTGGACGTCGAAGTGCCCGATTTCGACGCCGAGACGGCCCCACCGGCCGATTCCCGCGATGATCCGACCGCGGAAGCCGACGAGACCGGAACCCAGGGGGACGCCGACCGACAGCGGCAGATTTTGCGACTTCGCGTCCAACAAGCGGGGCTTCAAGCGGCGAAAACGTCCGAAGAACTGAATGGTATCGTCGCGGCGTTGGCAGATCTGCTACAAGAGATGGTGAATAATCGTGTCGATTCGGTGGATCGTCGCGAAAGGATCGGAGCCAACGTCCGTGATCCGCTCGTACGCGTCATCGACGGTGACTTGACGAAACTGCGTGATCAAATTCGATCCTTGGAGGAAGAAATCGGGTCGGACGAACAAGCCGAACTCACCCAGAAAGATGCCGTCGCCACCGCCGACGAAGTGTTGCTGCAACTGACCGCGGTGTTGGAAAAAATGCTTGACTTGGAATCTTTCAATGAGATCTTGGATCTCGTCCGAGGGCTGATCGGCGACCAAGAAGAGCTGTTGGAAGAAACCAAGGAAGAACAGAAAAAACGAATCAAGGACTTCTTCGAATTTTAGGGTTTTCGATTTTCAGGTTTCGATTCTTGATGTCATCACTTTCGATCCGCTCCGTCTCGCCCTGTCGCTTCATCGGCGACTCGGCTGAGCGTCTCTGCCGCCGATTCGGGGACACGGTGCGGATCAAGCCCCCGGGCCTCGTTTGGCTGCTCTTGGCCTTTCTGGTCACCCCGCTATCGCCCGGCCTCGGTCACGCCGACGATCAGATCGACGCGTTGATCGCGAAGCAGGCAGGTGTGGCGGCGCGGTATCAGAATTTAGAAGCGTTGCTGTTGCGTCTGGCGGACATGGAAGCCGTGGAAAACCCCGAGCGGGCGGCGCTGCTGAAACGAGCCGCCAAGCAGTCGCGTGACCGGTTCGTGCTGACAAAGTTGGAAGAAGCCTCCGACGCGTTGACCAAACAAGAGTTTCAAAAAGCCGTCGATCGGCAAGACGCGGCGGCGAAGGAATTGGGGGCGATGCTGAAGCTGTTGCTGACCGAAGATCGCGGCCAGCGAATCCGTGACGAAAAGCAGCGAATCGCCAAAGTCGTCAAAGAGTTGAAAAGAGTCGAACGGGCGCAGCGGAGCACCCGGGCGCGGACCGAGAACGGCGCCGACACCCGACAGCTCGGTGACGAGCAAGACGTCTTGGCCGAACGGAGTCGAGAGCTGTCCGACGAGTTGTCGCCCGAGGACGAGCAGAAGGCCGCCGAAGCCGATGAGTCTTCGGAAAAGTCGGATTCGAGCGAGCCGCAACAAGGCGAGCAACAACAAGGCGAGCAACAGCAAGGCGAGCAACAGCAAGGCGAGCAGCAACAAGGCGAGCAGCAACAAGGCGAGCGGCAACAAGGCGAGCGGCAACAAGGCGAGCAGCAACAAGGCGAGCAACAGCAAGGCGAGCAACAGCAAGGCGAGCAACAGCAAGGCGAGC
>CAYVRC010000129.1:0-17201 GCA_964453205.1 uncultured Pirellulaceae bacterium
TCGCGACGAAGCGATCGTCGGCGTTGTGCGGATTCGTATTGTTGACGCCGCCGTTGCTGTCGCTGTTGTTGATGCTCAGATCGTTGCGTGGAAACGCCAACGCCTCGACCAAAAACGTCGCATCACTGCCGTTGTTGACCGCGTCAATTTCGACACCATTGCCCATTTGGTTGGTGCGGTAGAACGTCAACGAATCGTCGCCGAGTTGTGTCACCGATGCGTCGGCGGTGTTGATGCGATAAAAGTTACCGATGTTGCCTGATAGGAACGGCGATCCTTCCGGCGGATCGGTGGTGTAAGTGTAGAGGGTTCCGTCTCGGCGCATCGCGATGTCACGGTGCGCCTGATTGAACTCACCCATCAACCGGTCCAGCGTTCCGGTGAACGGATTGAACGAGACGATCGTGCTGTCCTCTTGTCCGCCACCGATGTTGCTGTTCAGGCCGACGAACAGCCGCATGTCGTCGAGCGAATAATCGACTTTGGAATCCGCGTCGAACAGGGGCTCGACGACCGGCAAATCCGCCGTCCAACCGGGCAACCCGGGGACCAAGTTTTCGTCGCCGATTCGCCGCACCGAGTTGATCGGTTGCAATCGCACGTTGGGGTTGGCCGAATCGGGATCGAAGAACTGGTCGAGCGCGTTGGGGACGTTCATTTCATTGCTGACCACGACGTAGTAAGTGCCTTCGGGCAATTCCACCGGACCGATGTAGGCGTCCGCGGTGCCCGCCGAACCGGCCGTCAGGTTGGCCGAATCGTTACCGAGTGTCGGTCGGCCCTGGTCATCGGCGACGTTCGAATCCCGACTGTGCAGGATCAATTGCCCGGCGGAATTGTAGACGGCCAAAGCGGAATTCAATCGCCCCAAGCCGTCGGCATAATCGATGTCAAAGGTCGCTTGAACGAAACGTTGTTCGTTATTGAAAACATCAGGTTCCAACTGCTGACGAAACAGATCGACTTGATACACGTCCAAATCGTTGACCCGCGCCGCCGCGGTGATGTTCTGGCTGTTACCGATTTCGCCGTCGATCACCAGGGCTCCGCGGTCGCTGGTCAGCAGGTTGCCGACCCGATCGGCTTGCGCGGGCGTGAAGCTGAGCGTCGTCGAATTAGGATCGTAACCACGCCCGCCCGCGGTGTAGACCAACGATTCACTGACGTCACCGGCCAGTGGTGAATGCAAAGGCGTCCCGCTGACCAGGATCGCATCGGTGGCGTAGCGGATGTCGGCCAACTGCACCGTCGAACCGGCGATTTCGTCGGCTTCCCTCAATCGGATCCCCAGCTGGTATTGGCCGGACGACTTGCCGGCGGCGGTGCGAACGCGGACGAAATAGTCGTTGGTCTGGTTGGTCGATCCGTCCAGGACGACTCGGAACCCGGCGTCCAAGACGTTCGGCGATTCGACTTGCCCGGTGCCGCTGCGATAAAGCGGCTGAACCGATCCGGCCGGCAACGTGCTGAACAGCAAGGACGGATCGGAGATTTCATGAAAGGAATTATCGCTACGGGCCAACACGTTGTTGTTGACGTCGATCAGTTCGACGACCGTGTCCAAACCGAACGTCGTATCGTCGATATCGACGAAAATTTCCGTGCCGCCGGTCGCGGTAAAGCGATACACGTCTTGATCTTGCGGATTGGCCAAGGCTCCGCGGATGTTGAAACCGAGTCGAGCGTTTTCGTCGCCCGCCAATTGGTCACGGGCGAGCAAGCCGATGACCTGGGCGTCATTGGCGACGGCGTTGTCACCGATCGCCGCGTCGATCGCACGTTCGCTTTCGGTGACGAAGGCGACGTTGCGGTCGTTGACGTACGAAAGCAGTTGCAGCCCCGTCCAATCGCCCGCCGCGGGCGCGACGTCCTCGTTGTCCGTGTTCGTCTGTGCGATCCCCGCGGGCGTGAACCCGGCACCCACGGTGTCGTCGTGCAGCGAAGTCAAAATGACGGGGAAACCGCCTTGTCCGAGAACTTGCAGCGTGCCGCCGACGCGATCCAGGATGTCCAGCGGCCGTCCGCTGCCGACCAAGGAACCGCCCTCGTCAAACTTCACGACCAGGCTTTGGTTCGCGTCGCTCTTCAAACGCAGTCCGCTTCGATGGTGATGCGTCATGCTGTAAATCTCACCGCCCACGATGTGAACGATGTCGGTGTCGTCCCAGACGCTTTCGGTCGTCAGGATTTCGCTGCGAACGAACATGCCGTTCAGGCCGTTGTCGTCCAGACGGTTTCCGGAAACCAACGGACCTTGGTTGTCACGATCGGTGTCGACGATGTTGACAGCACCGGTCGCGCGTCCGGAATCCAAAACGTCGTGAAAATCCAGCGCGTCGGGATTGATGCTGATCGCCGCCCCGTCGTTCCCGGTGATCGTGTTGGACACGATGATCGGTTGACTTCCACGCACAAAGATCGCGGCTTCGGCGTTGAATCCACGGCCGCCCCGGGTGCTGAGCGAATCGAAGCCGTCGGCGTTGTCACGAATCGTCGAATGAGCGATCCGCACGTCCGACTGATGGATCTCGATGGGGTTGAAATCGACCGCGCCGCCTTCGATCAGCGAACTGCCGCCGGCGAAAGCGACCTGCACGAAATCAAGACTGCCGATGCTGTCTTGACGGAAGACCAAACCGGACCAGTTGCCCGGCGTGGCGGCGTTCGTTTGGCCGTCGTTGTTCGTGTCGAACGTTCCGCCGGCACCGTAAGAATCGTCCAGGCGGCTGGTGAAGACGACCTCGCGACCGTCCGCACCCTCGGCGTAGAAATCGGCACCGAAAGTCGCTTCGACACGTGCCCCCAACATCTTGACAACAATGCCGGGATCGACGGACAGCCGCGCATTGAAGCGGGGCAAGAGTTTTTCAGCCGCGGTTCCGTTGCCGGGAAGCATTCCGCCTCGCGTCAGCCCGGTATCCAGGAACGCCGTCGTCCCACGGTCCAGCCCGGTGACGAACACGTAGTCACCGCTGGCGGGATCCAAACGGTACAAACGACGACCGGCGAATTGCGTCGGCGCCGTCGGCAAGCTGTTGATCTGAATCGCACCACCGGGACCGGCCACCGCCATCACGGTCGGCAGACTGGCCAGGGATTCACCGCCGTCGTCGGTAATGTAGGTGACACGATAATCGTAAGCCGTGCCGTCGGTCAGCGTGCCACCGGTCGTGGGCGTCACCGTCACGTTCAAGACGTCCGGACGGTCTTCCAACAACAGCGGTCCGCCGGGTCGCCCTTGCAGCACCAAGGCTTGGCTCAGCGTGTGAACGATGTCGGTATCGTCCAGTCGACCGCTGACGGTCATCGGTTCCAATTCACCCGCGGCCGGCGTCGACACGCGAATCGACAAGGCGTTGAAACTGTTGTTCAGCAGCAAGTTGCCCGACAACTCCGGCCCGACGCGGTCGTAGTCGCTGGTGAAGACGCCCGCACGTTGAAAAATCGGCGAATGAAAATTGGTTTCCAAAAAGCTGTCCGGATCGGCGCTCATCGCCGCGTCGGCACCCAACTGAATCGTGTTGTAAATCAACGTCGGCCGGCTTTCGATCATCTGGATCGTGTTGACGACCGGTTGCGTGGGAGAAACGCTGCCTCCCCCGTATTTCATGTCCGCGTGCGACGCGTAATTCAGGAAAATCCCTTCGTTCTCCCAAACCGGTCGGCCCTCGGCGAAATCGAAATCGCGGCGAAACTCGATCCCGGCCCAGTTCCCGGGCTGCGGCGACGTGGGCAGCGGGTTGGTGTCGACGGCGATCGATTCGTCGTTGTAAGCGGTGAAGAAGACGCTGCCGGCGGCATCCAACAACGCCGCGTCGTTGTCATCGGTGGGCAACGGAGTGCCCAAGACCTGCAGGGCGGCGAGCGAGCGGTCTTCGTCGACCGATTCACTGCCCACGCTGATCTTGGCGGACTGTAGTTTCAGGATCGACCCGGCGTCGATCATCACGGTCACGCCGCGAGGCACTTCGAATTCCGCACCGTCGCGGAGCACGGCGTTGTTCGTTCCGCCGCGACCGATTTCGTAAGCCAAGTTGTCGTCGGTCGTCTGGATCACGCCGTCCAAGCCGCCGTTGGGCAGCAGTCGGACGATGTCGCCGGGACGCGAACGACTGAAGGCTTCGCGGATCGTTTGCAGCGGCGCCGACAGCGTGCCGTCGTTCGTGTTGTTGCCCTGTTTGTCGACAAAAATCACGCGAGCTTCGTCGGCGGCCGGCGTGGCGACGTCGCGGGCCGTGCGGAACCAGAAATTGAAGTCCCCGCCGGCGACACCGTCGGCATCGCCGTCCAACTCGGTCCCGGTCGTGTCGGTGATCGTCGCGCCGCCTTGACCCTGATAGGTCACACGAAGTTCGTAACGGCCCTCGGTCAATCCGCCCAAGCCGCTGTCTTCGACTTCGCCGTTGTACTTGTCGTTCCCCGCCGCGGTGACGCCCACGACGTAGTTGCCCGCGGACAAATCGACGCTAATGAAACTGTCGTCACTGAAAAAGTCGTTGTTGGCGGCGACCAATTCGTAACCGCCCGACGCGGTCACGCGATACAGTTTCAAGTGCGTGTCCAGCAAACTGCTGTCGTCGAGTCGCTGGGCGAACGTTTCGATGCGGACTTCGCCGCCGACGCTGGTCGTGAAGCTGTAAAAGTCGACGTCGTTGCTTTCGGGCCGATGCAGGGCCTGACCGAGCGTCACGTCGCTTTGACTGAGAAAGTCCGGTTCGACGGGCAGATTCGGGAAAAAGTCACTGAAACCGACCGAGTTGACTTCGTCCGGTGACGATCCGCCCGCGCCCACGCCCGGGGGCAAGTGGAACAAGTGACCGATCCCCAAAAGGTTACCGACACCGCGGACCGCTTCGACGAAGTAGCTGGGACGCGCGTCGGGCGTCAAACCGTAATCGTCGTACCAGGGTTCACCGCCGTCAAAGACCAGCACGCCTTGCGACGGATCTTGTTCGTTGACGCGGAACAAGCTGTACGTCGTGTCGGCTCCGCTTCCGGTTTCGGCCGTGTTGACGATCGCCCGCAAGTCACCGGTGACGATTTGCAGGCCACGATCCTGGGTCTCGATGAACTGCACACCCAGTCGTTCGCTGTACAGATCCAAGACTTCGCGGACGCGTTGCTTTTGGGCCTCGGTGATCGCGTTGTTTCGCGGCTGGCCCTGCGGGCTCAAGCCGTACAAGTCCGCAAAGTTGTAGTGGTAGACGTTGATGCCGGTGTTCGTGTCGATTCGACCGATCAGTTCGGCGTCACGGCGGATGTCACGGCTGCCCGCGGCGTCCCCCGCGCCGGGCCACTGCGGCATGACGTCTTCGGCTTGCTCGATCACGCCGTCGGCGACCACGACGCTGCCGGTCCCGGTGCCGAAATTGACGCCCAAGGGCATCGCGTCGGCGAACAGGTCACCCGCCGCGTCGCCCGCACCGCTGATTTCGACCGGCGGTGTCGGAAGCGGTTCCCCGCTACCGATTCGCAACCGGAACGTCGCCGATCCGTTTTTGCCGGCCGCTTCGGGCAGATCGCTCAGGTCGCTGGCGAACGTCAACGTGGCGCGATTCAGCGCCGGGTCGTACTGGACCTCCGTCGGCAGGTGGACCGCATCGTCAGTGTTTTCGACGGTTTCCGCCGTAAAGATCAGCTTATAAAAACTGGGGGTGACGACCGGCAGGCTGCTGGTTCCGCTGTTGATCGGACCGGCGTTGGGATTCGAAAGCGGGTCGTTGTTGAAATAGACGTGGATCCGGTCGCGGTGCTGGACGCGCCCGGTTCCGGTGCCTTCGATCGGTTGCGGGACGACCGCGGTCACCCGCGGCCCCACTTCGACTTCGAAGAAGACCTCTTGGATCGGCCGTTGGGCGTTCAGCGGATCGGTGGGCTCGAACAACACACCGTCTTGATTACGAAGTCCGACGATGCCCGCGTTGGTGTCATCGAAGCCGGCGATTTCGACCTTGTACAGATCATCGGCCAGCGTTTCGGCGAATCGGGCGACCACGATGCGGCTGCCGGCGTCGTCGGCAAAACCCAAGAAACCGGGCGTGATGGGCAGATCCTCGGCATCAAACGCACCGTCGCCACCGGACGGGATGAAGCGAATCGCGTCGAGCGTCGTTTGGTCGAGTTGTTGACCGCCCCCGAAACGGAAAGTCAGTTCGTTCGGTGCGACCGACAGGACGTTGTTCGCGTTGAGCTCAAAGTTCTCACCCGAGTTCGCGGCGACGGCGATCAACCGCGGAGCCGCGACGCCGATCTCGGCGGCCAAGAGTTCGCGTTTCTCCAGGGACTCGTGATTCAGTCGGCGGGAGTTCTTGCGGGGTGCTAGTCGTTTAGCGTTTCTTCTGTCGGTCATGGTGACCTTGTCCGAGGAGATGAAGAACGAAGTGGGGAATATCAAATGAGTCGGGCCGTCACGTGGCCGTGACAGCGTCAGTGCAAATGCAGGTCGTTAAAACATCGGATCGTCAAGCAGCAGCCCGATCGCTGCGTCGACTTGATCGGCGTCTGTTCCGGTCGTCTCGCTCGCGGCCAAGCCGTCGGCGATGTTCGTGGTGCGATTCGAATCGACACCCTCGAACGACGCCAAAGCGACGTCGCTGGCTGATTCCACGCCGGACGATTCGCTTCCGATCGAACCGGCCGTCGGCTCGGAAGTTTCGGCGACCGTGTCGGTCCTGACGACGTTCCGCGTCGCCAAATTCGGTGTCACGGTAGCGTAACTGGTCGTGACCGATGCCGCCGCTTCGCCTTCGCCGCCCCCGCCGTTGCCCTGACGGTTCAGGGCGTTGATGACCAACAAGGCGTCGAACGCGCTGATGCTGCCGTCGCCGTCGACGTCGACGTAGTCCGGCGGGTCGAAGCCCAAGGAACTGGTCGGAATCGAACTGGACGAGGTGGACATGCGGTTCATCAGGTTGATCACCCGCAGCGCGTCCAAAGCCGTCACGAATCCGTCGGCCGTCACGTCCGAAGCCATTGTGGCGATCGGGTTCTGGAATCGCGAACGACCCAGCGTGATCGTCACCGTCACCGGGTCACTGAATCGTCCCGTCGAATCGACGGCGCGATAAGTGAACGAGTCCGTCTGATCGGCGACGCCGCTGTTGTTGACGTACGTGAACGTGCCGTCGGCGTTGACCGACAAGGTGCCACGAGTCGTCGCGGTGACACTGGCCAGGTCGACCGTGATCGGGTCCCCGTCGGCATCGGTGTCGTTGCGAAGCAAACCGCTGCCCGCATCGGAGATCGTCAAGGTCGAACCCACCGCGACGACGTAGCCGTCGGGGGTCGCCACCGGAGCGTCCGGAACCGAAACGACGTCCAGCGTGAAGGTGTCCGTCACCGGGAAGGTGCCGTCGAAGGCTCGCAGATCGATGACCGTCGTGCCCGTCGCGTTGGGCACCAGCGTGATCGTCATTTGGTCGCCGTCGAACCGGATGTTTTCAACCAAGTCGTTCGCGGGGAACGGCTGATTCTCGATCACCGCCGTGTTTCCGACGCGGGTGATCGAATACGTCAGGCCGTCACCGTCGCGATCCAAGAACACGTCCGACAGATCGACGACGATCGGCGTGTTCTCGTTGCCGTTGATCGTTCCGATCGGATCGACGATCTCCGGTGCGTCGGGCGTATTGTTGACCGTGACGCGGACGACTTGCCGGGCGAACAAGTCGTCCGGATCGGTCGCCGTGATGGTCAAGTCCGACACGCCGAACTGGTAAGGCGGCAAAGTCAACTGCATCGAACTGTCGGTCAACTGAGTCACGACGACGGCCGGATTCGACGACACGACGGTGTAATCGAGCGGGTCGTTCTCCGGATCGGTGAACCAAGTGCTCAGTTCCAGCGTGAACTGTTGCGGGTCGGCCTTGCTTTCGTTGTAGGTCAACGACGTCATGCTCGGATCGCCGCCGACACCGACGAACGTGGGAGCGCCGTTGATGTCACCGACGTTGATCCGCACGACGCCTTCGGCGGTCGCATTCAAGTTGTCGATCACCGTGTAGGTGAATTGATCGGCGCCACTGAATCCAACCCGCGGCGTGTAGGTCAACGTGTCGCCGGCCTGGGTCACGGTGCCGCCTTCGCGTGTCGTCTTGGGGAACTGGGCGACGGTCAAGGAGATCGTTTGGCCCGCGTCGATTTCGTCTTGGGGTCCCGGCGTGTCGTTTTCAAGGATTCCACCGACGCCGCTGACGGGAATCGAAATCGGTTGGTCTTCCACGGTGTTGTAGAAATCCTCGCCGGCACGCGGGGCGTCGTTGACCGCGTCGATCAAGATCCGCACCGTGCCGATTTCCGTCGCGGTCAGGCTGGTTTGCCCGTCCCCGGGGACGTCGGCGACGCGGTACATGAAGCTGTCGACTTGCGTCATGCTGTTGAAGTCCGCCGGCGGGGTGTAGATCACATCGCCGCTTTCGGAAATCGTCAAGTCGCCGCCCAGCTCGGTGACGAACTGGCCGCCCGAACTGAAGACCTCTTGAATCACCAGCGGTTGCGACGATTCGTTGGCCGGTCCGGGCACGTAGAACGGATCGATCAACTGTGCCGGTGTCAGCGTCGTGATTTCGTCCTCGTCGATCTGCAGATCGATCGGCGTCGGCGTCGGCGCGGCAAACGGTCGATCGTTGACCGGGGTAACGGTGATCGTCACCGTGATCGGCGTCGAACTGACGATCGACGTGCCGGGGTCCAGCGGTTTGACGTCGCTGACCCGAGCGGTGAACACGGCGTCCCCGTTGAAATTCGGCTCGGGAACGAAACTGAACGTTCCGTCGCTTTGCAGATCCAGCGTTCCCACCGGCGTCCCCGCGGGCGTCCTCAGCGTTCGCACCCCGACGTCGCCGGAGAACACGACCACGCCGTCGCCGTCGGGGTCGATGATGCCGGCCAGGATGCCGTTGTCGTTGGTCGTCGACGTCAATCCGCCGGTGCGGTCGAGCGCTTGAAGGTTAAAGTCTTCCGCGACGGTGTATTCCCGTTGCGATTGGGCCTCGGTCACCGTCGGCGGCAAGCCCGGCAGGACCGTGACGACGTAGTCTTCGACTTCGCCGCTGAGGGCCAAACCGCCGGCACCGAGTCCGCCTTCGCGTGAGACGCGGAACCGAGCGTAGGTGTCCACGGCGCTCGGACGATCGGCGACGATCGCCGGGACCGTGACGTTAAAGACTCGCGTGACCGCGTCGTCGGTACCGCTGAAGCGAGCCAGCGGATTCGAGCCGTCGATGAACTGTTCGCCGGGATCGCTGAAATCGCCGTAAGCGTTGAAGTCGATCCAGGCTTCCACGACGCCTTGGCCCGTCACGGTGACGGTCACCGGCGTCATCACGCCCTTGTTCAACACGCCGGTCGGATTCCCGGTGCTGACGAAGCTGACGCCGTCTTCGTCGTCGCTGAACACTCGCACGTTACCGCCGTCGACTTCGACTTCGCTCGGCCCCAGCGGGCTTTCGCCGATCGCCGTGGCGATCGCTTCGGCGACCGAGTCGGCGCTGGTCGCATCGATCGGCCGAATCGCAAAGTTTTCTTCGGCAAAGATTCCGTTGACGTCTAGTTCCAACGTCACCGTTTCGCCGCCCAAGGCGATCGTGATCGTGTCGCCGTCGCGGGTCGATGCGTCGACGCCTGCGGCCTGCGTGATTTCGGCAAAACCGTTGCCGACCGAGGTGGCGAACAGCGTGCCCGTCGAAGCGATCGAAATGATCAAATCGTCGCCGTCGGCAAGCGGCGTCGGCAAGGCATCGGGTTCCGCATCGACGCGTGTCCCGAGCATCAAATCCGGGGTCACGACGTGGCGTGCCCCGTCGTTGATCAATCGAGTCGGATAGCGACCGGGAACGTTGTCTCGCGGGTCGGGAGCGTCGCCGAAATCCAACCCCACGGTCGGCAACAGGATCGAAAACTGCGTCGTGTTGTCGTCGCGATTCGGCTTCAGCGGATTACCGACCAAGTCCTTGATGGCCGGCAAGTAGAACGACTGCAACGTGCCTTCGATCAGTTGGCTGTTTTCAACGAAGAACGTGTTCCCGCCACGGTCCTCGGCGGACAGGCTGGTCGGGTTCGCATCGGAATTGATCGCCGCGATCAAGGCTTGCTTGACCTGAACCGCCGTGAAGGACGGCAAGATCGGCACCGCGATCGCGCCGCCGGGGACGCCACTGACCGAAAGCGTCGGAGCCGCCGAAGCGTCGACCACGGTACCGGGGATGTCGTTGAGCAGCACGCGACCGGTCAAGTCTCCGTTCACATCGGTCTCCGCCTCGGCACTGATCGACAGGCCGCCGGGCGTCTCGTTGATCGTCGCCGCCAAGCTGACCGCGACTTCGCCCGCGGTGCTGTCCGGCAGGAAGCGAACCGGGACGTTGCCGATCGCGACACCGCCGCCGCCGACGATCGAGGTGAATTCGTACGTGACGGTGATTCCGCCCTGGGTGATCGTCAACAATTCGCCGTCGTTGATTCCGCCGCGAAGCTGTTCGATCTGCGGCACGCCGCTGGCATCGACCCGATCATCGGCAACGAATCCGAACGAAAGTTCGCCCGAGCCGTTGTTGACCACCGTGACACCGAGATTCGCACCGTTGATCGCCGTGGCGATCTTGTCGGCCAAAGTGTTGAAGTCGTCAAAGGTGTTGAAGTCAATGACGGTGCTGCCCGCGACCGTCGAACCGGTGCCGGCCACGTTCAGTTCGAAGTCGACGCCGTTACCGGCATCGTCTCGGACGACGATCACGTTGCCGTCGGTGATCCCCGCCCCGCCCACGCCGGGCAGTCGCAACAACAGCGGACCGGCGATCTGCACCGTCGACGAACCGGCGACCGAGGGTGAACCGATGACTTCGACCGCCGAACCGCTGGCGGTCAGTCCCAGACCCTGGGCTCCGCCGACGTGAACGATGCCGCCGTCGACCGCTTCGACCACGTTCGGATCCAGGCCGGTCACGTTGACCCCGCGAAGGGCCGAAGTGATCTCCTGGGCGAACGCGTTGCCCGTGGTGATCCGCGTCACATCGACCGGAATGTTCGGGTCGGTGACGCCGTCGTCGTCCGGATTGCCCTCGACGTCGACTTCGTCGGTGCGATTGATCTCCAGCGTCACCGTGCTGCCACCGTCGGGCGACGTGACGACGATGGTGTCACCGTCGACCGGGGCTCGGCTGACCCCGATCACCGTCATGCGGCCGAGCGGCACGCTAGCGGAACCTTCCACGGGCAGGTTCAAAAAGACCTGGGAACCGTTGGCCGAAGGGCTCAGGGACAGCAACGATCCCTCGATCGCATCGACGATCGCCGTGGCGACCGCCGCGGAACTCATGCCGTCGGTCACGAAGATCGGAATGCTGTTCTGCTGGTTCAGCGTGCTGTTGGAATCGAATTCGAACGTTTCGGTACGGTCGCCGTTGCTCAAGACAAAGACGTCGCCGTCGCGGATGCCGGCACTACCGACACCACCGCCGGGGATCTGCAGGGCCAGCGTACGGGCGGCTTGGTCCAGGCCGCTGCTGGTCGTTTCGATCGTCCCGCCGGCTTCGGTGCCCACCAAAACGTCGTAGCCGTCCACGACGATGTCGGCATCCAACAAACCGTCGTCGACCGCGGTTTGCAGGGCCGCGCCGATGCTGCTGGCGATTTGTTTCAGGAAAGCGTCCAGCTGCACCGGATCGACCGGCGTCGGCGTCGAGGGAATCGTGATCGGCGTCGTGCCCGAAAGCGTGATCGAATCGTTGTCCAATTCGAACAGGATCGGCGATCGCACGCCGTCGCTGACCTGGAACACGTCACCGTCGGACACGCCGCCGGCGTTGGTGCCTTGAGGGGGCACCGAAAGCGTCAGCACCTCGGGTGCAAGAATCTGATAACCGCTGTCGTATTCAAAGATGACTCGTCCGCCACCGGCTTCGGTGATCGCGACCTGGTCGCCATCGACGATGTCATTGATCCCCGGTGCCAGCACGACCGTGCGGTCGCGGTTGTTCAAGGCGATGCGGTACGACCGATCGTTGGACCAGATGCCGGCCAAGGGACGCAGCGTCACCACGCCACGCGTGTCGTCGTAACTGAACGTGTAGTCGATGCCTTCGGTCAACAATCGATCGTCTTCGAACAGCGTGACGTTGGCGCCGACGGGACGCAGCCCTTCGATCTCCGCGACGACGACGGTCGTGTCGTCGATCCCGCTGCCGACGAACGGATCGGAATCGTCGCCGAGATCTTGGACCAGGATGCGGAATTCCTGGAACACACCGGAGGTGCGTCGCACGAAGCTTTCCGAGGGATCGGTGTCGAAGCGAGCGAAATCGTTATCCAGCGGGTTATCCAGGCTGGCGATCGGGCCGACGAAATCGGCACGATCCAAGGCACCGCGATCTTTAAAGACGTCCGCACCGATGCCTCCGGGAGGGGCCATCGTCGGTTCGTCGGCACGCAGTTGACCGCTGTGGTCACGTTCGGGGCTGACGATCCGTGACGTCGGAATGCCCAACAAGTTATTCAATTGCGTCAGGGCGACGTTCGGATCGATCGAATCGACCGCGCTGTCGACGATGATCGAGTTGGGCGCGGGGGTGAAGCGTCCGGCCGCACCATCGCTGAGCAAATCGTCGCCTTCGAAGGTGATGAAATTCCCCGGCGTCTGACCGGTCGAACCCACGGGACGAACGACGACGTTGAAGTCGCTGTTGCCGCCGTCGATGTTGCTCGGTCCGGTCCGAAAATCGGTGCTAATGCTGCCGTCCAAGGCCGGGTTGCGGTTGATCACGTTGACGCCGTTGACCACCCACCATGACATGTCGGATCGAAGTTGCGTGTTGCGGGATTCGTCGTATTGGAAGACGTTGCCCGTCTGAGTGATCTCACCTTTCTTGACGCTCAGATCTTCGTTCAGCGAGTCGATTCGTCCGCCGAACCCGAACACGCTGGATTCTTCGCGGACGATGCTTTGGTGCGCGTTGACGACGACGTTGTTCAGAATCGCGGCGCTGGCACCGCTGCCGACGAAGATGCCGTTCTCGACCAACACTTGGTCGGCTTCGGTGGCGTATTCGGTGTCACGCTGATCGCCGTTGGCGAGCGTCGAATTGTCCGGGCCGAGTTTCAAACCGGCGGCGCGGGCTTCGGGACTCAGTTCGATCTTCGCGGCGTTCTTCACGGCGACGTACAGCTCGGTCGTTCCGCGACCGTCGGTGAAGGTGCCGTCGGGAACGATGGTTGATTGATTCCCGCTTTCGCGTCGATCGTGGCCGAAGCCGGTCGTGAAATCGACGCCCGTGATGATGCCCGTCAGCACCGGCGGATCGGCACCATCAGACGTGACGATCCCGCCGAGCGGGAAACCTTCCTCACGGATGAAATTGTAGATGCCGACGTTGTCGGTTTGCGATCCTCCGAGCGCCCGCGCGGAGACTCGACTGATCGGACCGTCGCGTCCGTCCGGACCGTTGCCGACTTCGTGGTTCGGCAAGGCCGGGTTGTTCAGGTAGCCGTTGATGGCGTTGCTGATCGCTCGCATGATGTCGGGGACGCGGTAACCGCCACCGCCCATGAAATCGTTCGTCAAAATCGGAACGTTGATGTTTCCGTTCGCCAGCACGATTCGGTTTTGGCCGGCGGTGAATTCGAACGTGACCCGGTTGCCGTCTGCGTTGACGTTCGCATAGGCGTCGCCGGCACGCGTCGGGATCAAATAATCCGGAATTTGAGAAATCGTGAACGTCGAACCGACCAAGCTGGGAGCGCCGGCCGGGCCGCCCTCGGCCAGCGTGCCGCCGATCGCACTGGTGGTTTCGGCACCGAACGGCGTCAGCGAGTGGTTGTCCAAGGAGAACACGAACGAGCGAGGCGCGTAAGTCTCGATACCGATCGTATAATCCCCGGTGCCGCCGGTCGCTCGCGTGCGGTCGCTGAGGCTCCGGCTGTCGTAAGTCTCGTTGCCCTCGCTGCTGACGCCGATGTAGTAAGTGCCTTCCTCTCGCGCCGTGAAGTCGACGAAAGAATCACGGCCGTTGGCGTCATCGACGACGGGGAATTCGACGCTGGAACCGGGATTCAAGTATTCCGGCAAGGCGCCCAGTTCACCCACGGTGACCTCTTGTCCGTTGGGACCGAAGACCCGCAACCATCCGCTCGGGCCGCCGTCGGCGGTGTCCAAATCGACGATCAGACGATCACCGACGCCGAGTTCGACTTTGAAAAAATCGACATCCTGGTCGGCCGACAACGGTCCGACGTGGTCGCCGATCGTGCCGCTGGCGGTGTAGGCGCCGCGATGGCTGACTTCCAATTTGGTGTCGATCGCTTGTTGGATCACGTCGTTGGGTTCGTCGCTCGGCATCTCGACGGCACCCGAGAGCGTTCCGTCGGTCAACACCGCACCCTCGGTCCCGTCGGCACCGCGGATCGTGTTGTTGATCAGCTTGGCCAGCGGCTGGGGCGCCTCGTAAATCGGCATCATCTGCGGCGGACCGTTATCCGTCTCGCCGCTAACTAGGTCGAAACTGGAGTAGGGATTGAACGCACCCATGCCGACGTTCAAGTGAGTGACTTCGATGTCTTTTTGGAACGAGATCGCCGAGTAGATCCCCGTGACGCCCTCCAGGTAGATCGCCGGATTGGGGAAGTTCAAAACCGGGTCGCCGAAGAACGCGGCCACCGGGTCTTCGTCGATCGTTCGGAACACCGGTGGGAACGGATTGGTCAGCGACTGACCCAAGGTCGGGCGAACCAATTCGACCAAGCCGTTGGTGACCAGGATGCTGCCCTGAATCGATTCGTAAATCGCCATCATCAGTTCGTGGGCGCTGTAGCCGAAGTCACGAACCGGAGACGGAGCGCTGGGGTTGTAGGTGGTGTTTCCCGCACCCAAGCGGTAGTAAATCGGCACGTGGCCGTCGATGAAGCCGTCGCCGCCGACTTGGCCGCTGCCGCCCATGTTGGTCGGCGCACCGTTGAGGTCCTCGAATTCAAAGACGACCCGCGTCCCCCCGGCATCGAGCGCCAAGATCGCTCCGTCGGGAACCAAGATGTCACCCCGCGACGGCAGCAACGTGTTTCCGGCCGCGTACCAGTCGACCAGACCGCTCCATTCCAGCACGAACGGCCGCGTCTCGCCGTCGACCTTGATGCCGGTGTAGCCGGCTTGATCGACGACGTTATTGCGAGCGACCAAGCCCGGGGTCAGACCGCCTTCGACCGAATCGTTCAGCAACGGCAAGTTCTTGACCGCACCGAGCGGCGAATTGCCCGCAGGCGGAAGCTGCAAGAAACTGCTGCCGTTGAACTGGCCGACGACCGCCGGATCGCGATTGTCTTCCGGATCGGTATCGCGGTGACCGGTATCGCTCCAGATTCCGATCGCGTGTGCCTGGGTGATCGTGTTGTTTTCGACGATCACTTGGCCTTGCATACGGACCGCGTTTTCGTCACCGACACCGTGGTGAAAGATCGCCGACAGTTGAACCGTTCCGTCGGCCGCGACCGGCAGCGGGTCGGTCGACGTTCCGGCGGCGACGCCGTCCACGGCGATGAACTGACCGACCGCCGGTCCGTGCAACGCCACGCGGCCGTCGGTGGGAACCGGTGCCGGCGCGACCGGGTTGCTAAAGTCCCAGTCGCCGGTCGTGGTCGACGCGCGAACTTGCAGATCGCCTTGGACGACGCCGGAGTTGATCGTGCGGATGATGTTCTCGGCGATCTTCGTCGCCGGATCGGTTGACAAGTAGGGCACCCGGATGCTGCCGAACGAGACGACCGAATCGCTGCTGAATTCAAAGGTCAGACTCCGGCTGCCGTCACCCAGCGTGAACCGGTCGCCTTCGTTGATCTGGCTGCCCGCCGGTGCGACGACCGTGACGGCCTGCGTGTGACGATCGTTGGTGTCGAACGAATGGGTCAGTTCGGCGTCGACACGGCGAACGCCAAAGATCGCGACGTCGGACACGTCATTGATCGCGTTGATCACCGACGTGACGATCGAAGTCCGCAGCAGGCCCGCGTCTTGAGGATCGGTTTGCGAATAAGGGATCGCGATCGCCGCCGGATCGACCAGCGACGGATTCTGACGGTTCGCTTCGGTCGGCTGGAACTGGAACGTCAACGTGACGTCGGCACCGAGGACGGTGTCGAAGACGTCGAATTCGAACGTTTCGTAGGGTGCAACGCCGCGTCCCGACGGCAAACTGAGGTACAGTTGATCGATCACGGTCGGCGCGACGGCCAAGGCCCGTTCGACGACGATGCCGCCGTCGATCGCTCGGCTGTACTGGGTGCCCCCACGGATTTCCAACTGATATTCGCCCGGCGATCCACTTGTAGTGTTGGTAAAGTCGGCCGCACCGGCCGCTGCACCGGAGATCTTTTCCCCCCGCTCGGCAAAGCCGACGATGAAGTTGTCCAGGTACAAGCCTTCAGGGCCGTCGTCGCCCAGGTCCGTGTCGTAGATGAATTCGATCACGATCCCCGTGTTCCCGGCGAAAGCGTCCAGCGACGCGATGCCTTGACGCCAGGTGCGGAAGTTCACCGGATCGTTCAAGTCGACGTCCAGGGCGACCGGCGTCGGTTGTTGATCGCTGCTGGCTTGCACCGTGACGCTATCGTTTTCGGCCGCGTCCAGGAAGTAATCGAAATAGAACTTCGGCAAGTCGGCCGCCGAATAGCCCGTCAGGTCGAACGCCGCGGACGTCAAGGTGCCCAGGTCCACGCTGCGATCGAAGTAAATCGACTCGTTGTCTTCGGCCGCGCCGAGCAACAGTTCCAGGGCCGTCAAAGCGCCCGCGGCGTTCAAGCGGGCGTCGGTGACGGAGGTGCCGGTCAGACTGGGGAGCGGGTCCGCACCCAACATCACCGCGGCCTTGAGCTGATCGACCGTCGCGGTCGGTGCGTGGTCGGCAAGCAACGCGACCACACCGGCGACGTGCGGCGACGCCATCGACGTGCCGCTGAAAGCGGCGTAAGCGTCGTCGGGGATCGTGCTGAGCGTCTGATCGCCGGGGGCGGCCAAGTCGACCGAATTGACGCCGATGTGCGAGAACCCGGCGAGTTGATCGTTGTCGTCGCTGGCACCGACCGCAATGATCCCGTCGAGCGGATACGAGGCCGGGAAAAAAGGCGTGATGTCGTTGTTCAAGCTGAAGTTACCGGCCGCGGCGACAAAGGGAATGCCGGCGCCGATCGATGCCGCAATGGCCGCTTCGCTGGCCGGGTTTCCGCCC
>CAYVRC010000130.1:0-2168 GCA_964453205.1 uncultured Pirellulaceae bacterium
CCCATCGAATCGACCGCTGGACAAACTCGTGCATGGTAAACGCCTGCATGACTAGGCGTCCGTAAAGGCCCAGGCTTTCGATCCTCGAACGGCCCGCAATTCGAAAGCCCAGGTCGGGAATCCCTTCAGCCCTACTGACAGAATTCAAGAACACACAGAGCTGATGCACGGGCATCAGTGTATCAAGTGTTTCTGGGCTGGGCGGCGTCAGTTTCGCGCGGCTGAGATGACGTCCGGTCGGAATCCCCTCGGCGTGCAAAAGAGCGATCGCCGGTTGGAGGACCACTTTGCGGACGAGAGGAATTTGCTTCATACGATCGCCGCCATGATGTCGCACATCGACCGATCTCGCGTGCGCGCAGAGTTGAAGGGGCACCGGTTGATTTGGCGTGAAATGACAGTGGGACTCAATCTCAACGACCGCTACCTGATGTGTATACTACCAGATCTCCTCCCAGATCTGAATCGAAGAATCATCTTCGGCGTTGTCTTGCAAACGGAGCGACCGCGAAATGAAGCGGATTTACTACTTGCTCGTGTTGTTGACCGGGTTCTCGATCGCATCGGCGCAAGAGACGCCGCGGGCACCATCGCCACCGGCAGATGCCGCAACCGGTGTCGCCGACTCGGAAATGGGAACTATGGGGGCCACCCTGACTTTAGGGCCATCTACCGAGTCCGCGTGCCTGCCGGTAGCGAACCGGCAGGCACTTTCTCTTTCTAAATCGATAATCAGGATCGCTCAAGCAGCTAAAGAAAAAACTTTTCGATGCACCTGAGCGGATCCCAAACCGAGACACTATCCAACAATTGGAGCGTCTCGTTCTGTCCCGCATCCAGTTTTCGTGATCAGGTCGATCGGAGATCTTGAACGCCCAGATAGCTATTTGGGCGACTTCGGTGATCCTGTACCGGAATCTTCGCGCAGCCTACGCCTCAACCGCTTGTAGGCTTCGGCGAGAGTATCGGCGTCGTAGACGGTGAAACAGAGAACTGTTCAGGCCGTCGGTAGGCCGAGCGGGTTGTCGGGGGCACACAGCCAACCTTGTCCGCGGCGGATCGCTTCGCGGGCCAAGCTTTCGGGCGTACCGGCCGCCCTCTTGAAGACACGGCCGAATTTGCGGACGACATCGCACCAACCGGCCGCGTCCACGCCGATGCGTGTCAAGATCGGAGCCAAATGCTCGGGGATCGAACCGACTTGATCACGATGCATCTGCCGACCGGTCCAGTCCAGAAGTTCCAAATAGCGGACCATCGAGACACATAGGAATCCTTTCTCGCTCGCCCGACGCCCCGAAGAATCCAAGCAAGGACCGATCGGATCATCTTGTTCGTTGATCTCGATCGGGCTCATCCAACCGCTACGACGACGTCGACGACTACGTTCCCACTGATGCGTGCTCGGTCGGTTGCGGTCCTTGCGTTCGGAAAGGTCGTCGATCCGATCTTTCGCTCCCGTGTAATCGCTTGTTTCGGGGGACTCTGCCATTGCCGCGCGAATCGGATTCAAGTCGACGTATGTCGCACAAGCCAGCAAACTGGCCTCGTCCAACAGCAACTGAGCCTTGAAGCGGCCTTCCCAGAACCGGCCGGTGCACTCGTCCTCACGGTTGGCCCGGCGGGCGATATTCTCGGCCGTGCACCGCATCCACCAACTGATATCAGAAAGCCGTCGCCGACGTTCTGCCAAGACCTCGGCCTGATTGACGATCATGTCGATCTCGGATTGAGTCGGCGTTTCGGGCGATCCGTCTGGCTTGCGGCGGTGGGGAAACAACCGGAGCCACCGCTGAGCCACTTCGGTGTCAGTCCATGCCGCGACGACGTCGGGCCGGCTTCGCAGGACCAAATGTAGATGATTGCTTAGCACGGTATAGGTCAGGCAGTCGACCGCGAATACCCCTGCTAAAAACTCCAGGCGATCACGAATCCAGCCACGGCGATGCTCGAAAGACTGGCCGGTAAAGCGGTCTTTTCCACACAAAAAGGCCCTCCGGACGCATCGCTGAACGGCATGAAAGACTTGGACTTCAGCCGGATCGGCCACTTCGTAACGAGGTTTTCGAGGCATTGACATGATCTCCGAGAAAAGGTGCCCGGGCAAAGCCTAATCGATCGGCGGAAGGAAGGCAAGGTCTTTGGGTGGCCCTTTTTGGGGAGGGGCT
>CAYVRC010000130.1:2268-17191 GCA_964453205.1 uncultured Pirellulaceae bacterium
ATCGATCGGCGGAAGGAAGGCAAGGTCTTTGGGTGGCCCTTTTTGGGGAGGGGCTCATCAATCTCCATTGGGTCCACATCAAAGCATCACTTTTTCTTCACGGACACAGGGTAACATGCCGCCCTTTCAGGATCGGCCCAAAGGTGTTGCATGGACCACGATCGCGGCCGGTTCGACCCGACGGCGGAGACGCACGGCCGAGATGCGACGCCGCCGAGCCACTGGCTGGCGACTCGCGCGATCGTCGCGGCGTTCGGGACGTACTTCTGCATGTACGCGTTTCGAAAGCCGTTCACCGCAGCGACTTTCGAAGAATTGTCCTTCGCAGGACTGGGCTACAAATCGGTCCTGATCACTGCCCAATTGGCCGGATACACGCTGTCAAAGTTCCTCGGAATCTCCGTCGTTTCGGCTTGGCCGCCGCGTCACCGGGCCGCCGGGATCGTCGGCCTGATCTTCGTCGCGGAGGTTTCTCTGTTGTTGTTTGCCGTCGGTCCGTCGGCTCTGGGGCCGCTGTTCTTGTTCTGCAACGGTTTGCCCCTGGGCATGGTGTTCGGACTCGTCTTGGCGTATCTCGAAGGCCGCCGACTGACCGAAGCGATGACCGCCGGTCTGTGCGTCAGCTTCATCGTCTCCTCCGGCGTCGTGAAATCGATCGGACGTAGCTTGATCTTGGACTACGGGGTTGAGGAAAGGTGGATGCCCTTTGTGACAGGGCTGCTGTTTGCCATTCCCCTGCTCGTGTTCGTCGAACTGCTTCACCGCACACCACCACCGGACGCGACGGATGTCCGACTTCGACATGAACGCCGCCCGATGACTCGAAAGCATCGTGCCGACTTCTTTCGGCGACATCGCATGGGGCTGACGCTGTTGGTCTCCATTTACGTTCTGTTGACGGTGATCCGATCGATTCGCGATGATTTCGCGGTGGAGATTTGGCAGGGCCTGGGCTTTACGATTCAACCATCGATCTATACTTGGAGCGAAACGGCAGTGATGCTCGGCGTCATCGTTGTCAACGGACTCGCCGTGCGAATCATCGACAACCGAAAAGCTTTTCTGACGTCATTGTTGTTGGTCGTCGGTGGCTTGACGCTGGTATTGTCAGCCGTCGCCGGTCACGGGGCGGGCGTGTTGCCACCGTTCGCTTTCATGGTCTTGATCGGTTTGGGCATGTACGTGCCCTATGTCGCTTTTCACACGACCGTTTTCGAACGGCTGATCGCTTTGTTTCGTGAACCGGGAAACATCGGCTACTTGATGTACCTCGCCGACTTCGCCGGTTATCTCACCTACGCGGCGTTGTTGATGGCCAAGCCGCTGTTGGCGTCACGGCCGGACCCGCTGCAGACATTCATCTTCGTCACGGCTTCCGTCACCCTCGTCGCGGTGCTGATCGTCGGCATGGCTCTGTATCACTTCAGTGGCGAACGACTTTCAGCGGCTCGGCCACGGCCGATCGAAACTTAAGAGAAATCATGAGCACAGAGTCTTCTCCCCACGCTTTTCCGGCCACCGTCGACGCGGTTTTGGCACTGTTCCGCCGTCGTGGCGACGACCGTTACGGTCTGGAGGACGTATCACAGCAGCAACACGCCTTGCAGTGTGCCGACTTGGCGCGCCAAGAAGACGCGGATGAAGATTTGATTGCGTCAGCCTTGCTGCACGACATCGGCCACCTGTTGTCCGGCGATGATTTGCCCACCCGGCTTCAGGAGGATTTGAATGATCGACACGAAAGTGCCGGGGCACGATGGCTTTCGAGTTTGTTTCCACGCTCGGTCGTTGATCCGATTCGAATGCACGTGGCCGCGAAACGTTATCTGTGCACTCGCGAGCCGGGTTACGTCGACCGGCTTTCATCGACCTCACGGAAAAGCTACGAAGATCAGGGAGGGGGCATGTCCGCCGACGCGCTGGCGAAGTTTGAAAGCCAATCGCATTTCAACGCCGCTCTGAAATTGCGACGCTGGGACGATACCGCTAAGGACCCGGAAAAGCCGACGGCCTCGCTGGAGGATTATCGAGAACTGCTGTGCCGTGTGGCGTCGCGTCGGCAAAATTCGACCGGCGACGCGGGCACTTGAGCTTCACGGTGCCACTTCGATCGGCGCGGCGCCGGCTTCCAAGCGATCCAGACAGGCGGGCAAATCGGCGACGGTCTCGATCACGTCATGAGCCCCGGCGTCACGAAGCCTTCGCTCAGCGATTTGCACTCGACGCGCACGCTCGCCGGGTTCCAACGCTTCGTAATCGGCTTGGCGAAGTCCCATCAAGTTTCCCGAGCCGCTGACGCCGACGGTCCGGCACCCCGCGTTGCGTCCCGCTTCGATGCCCACCGTCGTGTCGTCGACTTTCACCACGCCGCTGATCGGATACACGTTCATGGCCTCGCAGTTTCGGTAGATCAACCACGGTGCGGGACGTCCCGGGCAGGGATCGCTCGAGGTTCCGATGTGCAGCGGCTCGAAACCGGCTCGCGCGGCGATCGGTGCGATCCGGTCCATGATTTCTCGGGTGTAACCGGTTGTCGATCCGATCTTGATGCCGCGACTTGCAAGTCGATCACAAACTTCGGCGACGCCGTCGATCAACTGGCAATGTTGCGTGATCACGTCAAGCTGCAACGGCAAGAATCGCTGGTAGATCTCATCCACTACCACGTCATCGGCATCGCATCCGTGTTGTCGTCGCCAACGGTCCGCCACATCGGCGTGCCGCAATACCGACGCGATGTGATCTCGCTTGCCACGCCCCATCGGGGCACGCGCCTCGGTTTCGGTGATGTGAAAATCGACGGCTTCAAAAGCGGCGACGAAGGCCGCAATGGGACCACACGACCCGAAGTCGATGACCGTGCCGGCCCAATCGAAAATGACCGCCTGAATCGAATTCATCCGTTGACCAAAGCGTTTGTGGGGTTGTGAGTCGGCTCGGCGGCCGATGGATCGGGCAAACCGGATAGCAAAACCGGATCTTTCCATTGCCGCCACATCCGCTCCGCGATCCCAAGACTGAGCGTCATGCCGTTGCCGCCCAAGCCGTTGACGATTCGCATGCCGGGGGCCGGATCGGCAATGAGTACCGCGTGACCGGGGCGCTTCAAATAACGTCCTTGCCACCGCTGGGACACGCAAGGGGTGGGCAGACGAAACCGTCGATTCAGCTCGGCCAAGATCAACTCGTCGATCGCTTCGGCAAGCTCGATCCACAGCCGGCGGCTTTTCATTGCCAGCGTGAACCGAGCACCGGGCGGCTAGCCGATGGACCAAATCATGCCGAAATTGCGGATGCTGGCTCCGACAAATTTGGCATGCTGTTCCAATACGATCACGCGGTGGCCGCGCCGCAGCCCATGCCTGCGCCAAACCCATGATGCCGGCACCGACGATCGTCACGTCGGCTTGGTCGGTGAATGATGTCATCGTCTGCCAGTGAAGAAGTCTCGCGCCGCGGCAATGGTGATCTCACGATTTGACCCTGATACGAGCTTACCAAACTATCGTGAGGATCGGATGTGGATCGCGTGAACGCCTCCTCACGTCCCTACAGAAGCACGCATCAAGTCGAACGTGACCGGATAAGCATCCCCTCGGGCCGGCGGCGGCGAGTCCGGAATGTCGATCGTGCCGCCGGTCATCGTCAGCCTGTCGAAACGCGACGCACGCCGTGATTCGGCTTCCACGCTGTTGACCGGAAAGCTATCGGTTCCTCGGCCACCCGGATGCACGACGTGGTAGGTGCAACCGCCCATCGATGAGGCAAACTCGCGATCGACCAATTCGAATCGAAGCGGCGAATGAATGCCGATGGTCGGATGCAAGCATCGTGGTGGTTGCCATGCCCGATAGCGAATGCCGGCCATGTACGTTCCACGAATCTCGGTCGCGTGCATGGGAACTTGCAATCCGTTGCACAACAGCGCGTGCCGTGCCGGATCGAAGCTCTCCGCACGCACTTCGATTCGTTCCACGCTGCTGTCGACGAAGCGCGTCGTGCCGCTGGATCCGGGTTCTTCACCCATCACGTGCCAAGGCTCGACGGCGTTTCGCAGCGTCAAATCGACGTCGCCGTAGGTGACTTCGCCGATGCGAGGAAATCGAAACTCGTAGTGACTTCCGAACCACTCGGGTTTCAACCCCAACCCTTGCGTGTCCAAGAAACGCAGCACGTCCACAAAGTCCGACCAAACGTAATGCGGAAGCATGAACCGATCATGCAACGTGGTGCCCCAGTTCGACAATTTTTGATCGTAAGGTTTTTGCCAAAAGGCCAGCACCAAAGCGCGAATCAACAACTGTTGGCACAGACTCATTCGGGCATGGGGGGGCATCTCGAACCCGCGAAGCTCCACCAAACCCAATCGGCCGGTCGAACTGTCCGGCGAATACATTTTATCGATACAGATTTCGGCGCGATGCGTGTTGCCGGTCAAGTCGGTCAACAAGTCACGAAAGATTCGATCCGTTGTCCACAACGGCGTTTCTTGCCATCGCGGTGGGACTTGACGCAGCGCCAGTTCCAGTTCGTGCGCGGCATCCAGTCGCCCTTCGTCCGCTCGCGGCGCTTGGCTGGTCGGCCCGATGAAACGCCCGCTGAACAGGTACGACAAGCTGGGGTGGTTGTTCCAAAATGCGATCATGCTGCCCAGCAGATCCGGCCGCCGCAGGAACGGGCTTTCGCTCGGCGCGCTTCCACCCAGGACGATGTGGTTGCCGCCGCCGGTGCCGGTGTGCAAACCGTCCAGGTCGAATTTCTCGGTACCCAATCGAGTCAGGCGGGCTTCCTCGTACAACGTTTCGGTCAGCTCGACCAGTTCACGCCAGGTCCTGGACGGCTGCGTGTTGACTTCGATCACCCCGGGGTCGGGGGTGATCTTGAACAGTTCGACGCGAGCGTCCGGCGGCGGCAGGTAGCCTTCGACGATGACCGGCAGTTTCAGCTTTTCGCAAGTCTGTTCGATGGCCGACACCAGGTCCAGGTAATCCTCCATCCGCGACACCGGTGGCATGAACACGTGCAACCGCCCGTGCCGACATTCGACGCACAACGCGGTATGGATGATGTCGTCGCTGGTCGGCAAGTCGTCGTCTTTGTCGACTTCATCGATCGTCTGTTCGTTCACGGTTTGATTATCGGCAAATCTTGATCCGCCACCGACCGGTGCGCGTTGTTCGCGAAGGACGTCGACGACGTTGCCCTTGGCCGCGCCGCGAGTCGCCGGAAGCGGTGGCGCCGGGCCGACAGGATCCGCGGGCACGGCGTACAAGCTGTTCGTCGCAAAGCTGGTCGTCGGCAAGGTGTCGAGCGGCAGCCGTAATCCGATCGGCGAGTCCCCGGGGATCAAGAAAACCTTTTCACCTCGTACCGGCCAACGACCTCCCATCCAACCGGCGCGGGCCTGCCACCACGCGCGACGCAACGGCAACGTGAACCCGACCGGCTTGTTCAATCCTTGACGAAAGGTGCGAATCATCATCGCGCGTTCATTGGGGTCCTCCAACTTCGGATCGGTCGGTTCGACGTCGATCGGTAAGCGTTCCTCTTTCCACAGATAATGAAAAGTGTCTTCGAAGACCGGAAAAGTCATCTTGGCACTGATGTTCAGTTCACGGGCCAGCGTGTAAACAAAGTTTTCAGCGTCCTTGTGCGTCAGGCCGTCGTCACGACCCTCGTCGGCCATCCACTGCGGATCCTTCCAGATCGGCTGGCCGTCCTTGCGCCACAAACAGGTCAATGCCCAGCGGGGAAGCGATTCGCCCGGGTACCACTTGCCTTGACCGTAATGCAGCAGCGAACCTGGCGCCCATTGCGACTGCAAACGTTTCAGTAAGATATTGCTGAGGACCCGTTTCTCTGGACCCACCGCGTCGGTGTTCCACTGGGGATCGTCCATGTCGTCGATCGACACGAAGGTCGGTTCGCCGCCCATCGTCAGACGCATGTCTTCCTTGGCGATGATTTCATCCAAACGATCGCCCGTCTGCATGATGTCCTGCCATTGATCATCGGTGTAGGGTTTCGTGACCCGCGGGTCTTCGTGAACACGACGCACCGACATTTTGAAATCGAACTCGACTTCGCACGGTTCGTGTGCGCCGGTGATCGGTGCCGCATCGCTGAAATCCGGAGTGCAGGCTAAAGGGATGTGGCCTTCGCCGGCGAACAGCCCGCTGGTCGGGTCCAGCCCGACCCAGCCCGCGCCGGGCAGAAAGACCTCCGTCCAAGCGTGCAAATCGCAGAAGTCTTCCTGTGGCCCCGAAGGCCCGTCCAAGGAGGGCACATCGGATGTCAGCTGGATCAGGTAACCCGAGACGAATCGGGCCGCCAGTCCGATCTGACGCAGGGTTTCGACCAGCAGCCAAGCCGAATCGCGACAGGAACCGCGGGCCAACGTCAGCGTTTCCTCGGGCGATTGCACGCCGGGTTCCATACGGACGGTGTAATCGATCCGTTTTTCCATCCGTTGATTGATGTCGACCAGAAAATCGATCACGCGATCAGCGGACTCGGGCAACTCGGATACCCACTGTGTGAACAATGGCGTCGCGGCGGGTTTCTCCAAATAAGGTAAAAGTTGCTTTCGTCGGATCTCGTCGTATCGGAACGGCCAAGCTTCGAATTCTTCTTCCACAAAAAAGTCGAACGGATTGATCACCGTCATGTCGGCGATGAAATCGATCGTGACGCTCAGTTCGCGGCACGGTTTCTCAAAGATGTAGCGTCCGATCGGGTTGCCGAAGGGGTCTTGCTGCCAGTTGACGAAATGATCCGCCGGATCGACCCGTTGGCTGTAGGCGATGATCGGTGTGCGGGCATGAAAGGCGGGCCGGAGTCGGACCAACTGCGGTCCGACGTGGATGCTGCGATCATAGAGGTACCGGGTTTGATGATGAAGGGCGACGCGGATGGTCATGTGGTTGCAAAAGCCTGGAAGTAATCTTCGTTCAGAGAGTTGGCGATGTCGTTCAGTTCGCTTTGAATGTCATCGATGAATTGATGCATGCCGCCGGCCAACACTTCTTTGACATTGGTGTGTGACAGTCGATGCCGGAGGGCGAGTGTTTTTTGTTTGGCGGTGCGAGGTTGCGGCATGCTGCAGGCGTCTTCGATTTGCGAAAGTGACCAATCCGCGCGAGCCACGCAGGAAAGGATCGAGCGAGGAAATCGACGATCGAACAAGAAAAACGTGACGACCTTTTCGATATCGATCAGATGGTGTTCACGTCGATAGGCTTCGAAACCACTGATGGCCAATAACAACGCCGACCACTGAATGTCGTCGACCGCCGTGCCCACGTCGTCCAAGCGTGGCAGCAGATTGAAATACTTCACGTCCAAGATCCGAGACGTCTTGTCGGCGCGTTCGATCAAGCGGCCGAAGTTGGCGAAATGCCATCGCATGTCGTGCGACATCGTTCCGTCCAAAATGCCGTTCCAAAGCAACGCTTGGATGCGGACCTTTTCGAAGAACTCCGCCGTCGGATCGACTTTCTGCAAAGACGCGTCGTTGACGAAGTGATAAAACTCGTTGATCTGTTCAAAAGTTTCACTGGACAAGGTTTCGCGAACGCTTCGTGCGTTTTCGCGGGCGAAACGCAGTGACGACAGCATCGAATTGGAATAGCGATCATCAAAAGCGATGAAATGAGTCACCGACGGACCGTCGAAATTCGCATAGTGCTCCTTGTACCACTCGGTGTCTCCGGTGACTTGAACGAGCGGTTCCCAAGGATCGATCAAGTTTTCCGGTTGATCCAGGATGAAGTTCAAATTGACTTCCAAGAACCGTGAAAGGTTCTCGGCTCGTTCCATTTGACGGGCCATCCAATAGATCGATTCGGCGACGCGGGCAAGCATGGCAAAAAGACAAGTTGTGGTTCGGGGGCGGTGAGTCGGAGACGAAGTCGATCAAGCCGTTGCGGTTTCTTGGCCGGGGTTGGCGACGACCCACGTGTCTTTGCTACCGCCGCCTTGCGACGAATTAACGACCAGTGAACCACGCTTGAGTGCGACGCGGGTCAATCCGCCCGGCATCACGTCGATTTCTTCGGGCGACTTGCAAAGGATGTAAGGACGCAGATCGACGTGCCGCCCTTCCAGGGACTCGCCGACCAGAGTCGGGACTCGGGACAGCGACAGGGTCGGTTGAGCGATGTAGTTGCGCGGGTTTTCTTGGATCTTGTGCGCGAAAATCTGTCTCTCCGCCGGCGAAGCGTGCGGGCCGATCAAGATTCCGTAGCCGCCCGACTCGTTGGCCGCCTTGACGACCAGTTTGTCCATGTTGTCCAAGACGTAACGTCGATCTTCGTCGCGTAAGCAAACGTATGTCGGAACGTTTTCCAGAATCTGGGACTCGTCCAAATAGTAACGGATCATTTTGGGCACAAACGCATAGATCACCTTGTCGTCTGCGATCCCCGTTCCCGGTGCGTTCGCCAGTGCGACGTTGCCGGCGCGATAGGCACGCATCAATCCGGCGACGCCCAACACGGACTTGGGATTGAAAATCTCCGGGTCCATGAACGTGTCATCGACCCGGCGATAAATCACATGGACTTGTTGAAGTCCGTCGGTGGTTTTCATGAAAACGCGATCGTCATCGACCAGCAAGTCGCGGCCTTCGACCAGCTCCACACCCATTTGTTGAGCCAAAAAAGAGTGCTCGTAGTAGGCGCTGTTGTAAACGCCGGGCGTCAGCACGACCACGGTCGGGTTGGCGACGCCCGTGGGACCCATTCGCGATAAAGTGTTGTACAGTCGGGCCGGATAATCATTCACCGGTCGTACGCGGGACGAGCCGAACAATTGCGGAAAGTTCTTTTTCATCACGGCCCGGTTCTGCAGGACATAAGAGACACCCGAGGGGCACCGCAGGTTGTCCTCTAATACGTAGACCGCGCCCGTTTCGTCACGGATCAAATCGGTCCCGGTGATGTGACACCAAACGCCTGCCGGGGGACGAAGGCCGATGCATTCACGTCGGAAGTCCGGCGAAGTCTCCACCAACTCTCGCGGAATGATGCCATCCTTCAAAATCTTTTGTTCGTTGTAAATGTCCGACAAAAAGTAATTGAGGGCGCGGATCCGTTGCTTCAAACCGGCTTCGATGTGGTGCCAAAGGATCGCCGGAACGACACGTGGCACGATGTCGAAAGGCATGATTTTTTCCGTGCCCGCATCGTCGCTGTAAACCGTGAACGTGATCCCCATCTGATACAAGGCTCGCTCGATCGCGCGTTGCCGCCGAGCCAATTCACCGCCGGGGAGCTGATTGATCATCTCGACCAGCGTCTCGGTGTCCGGACGGGCGACGGAAGATTCGTCGACCAATTCGTCGAAAAACTCCCCCGGGTCGTAGTTCTGAAGTTTCGGCAACGATGCCGTCTTGGGGACGCCGAGTTGCGGCGAACGGCCCGGCGGGGAAGCGGAGGTTGACGAAGGCTTTTGAGACTGCGACTGCGACGATAGGTCGGATGGCATGGTGACTTGGGGAACTTTGCACGAAGGAAGCGAGAGCTGGTCCTTTCGGATCAACTCGGTTCGTCATTTTGGTTCCGCCTGGGATACAATGTAATGAGTGAAAATTCGTGAGCCGAAGAATCCGGCCCGATCACGAGCCGATGGTCACGAAAGCCACTCGAAACGTCGATTGCCGGTAGAATCGGCCGCTTTGCGAGTTCAGAACGATCGACCAAACGTGTCGAATCGGCGGGCCGCGAGCAGCAAAACCTGCGGGTCGCATCGCTCATCGGCAAGCGTCGCCGCCGAGAAGCGTCGCCGACCCACGACGGAGGCGACGTCACAAAAGTTCCGATGCCGCCTGCCGACGCGAACGCGCATGAAAAAACGGGCCGTGCGTGAGCACGAACCCGTCGCGATTTTTTTCGTCGAGCAATCGGATCAGTGGCAGCAACCGGACGAACGGCGAGCACGCAGCTTCGCGAACAGGCCGCAATGCTTTTTCGGCGCTTCGCAGCAAACCGGTTCCGGTGCGGGGCAGCAAACCGGCGCGGGTGCGGGACAGCAAACGGGTTCCGGAGCGGGTGCGGGGCAGCAAACCGGTTCCGGTGCGGGGCAGCAAACCGGTTCCGGTGCGGGGCAGCAAACCGGTTCGGGAGCACAAGCAGGCTCGGGGCAGCAAGATGCCTCGCCTTTGAAGCAATCGAACAGGCCGGCATCCGCTTGCGGGGCCACGGCGGCACCGGCAACGACCATCAAGGTCAGGGCCAAAATTGTACGAATCATCGAACTCTCTCTGGAAAGTTGAAGGGGGTAGATTGCCTACCTGACAGGCAAGCTGGGCAAAGTTTACGGATCGCGGCGTCTGCGTCAAGGACGTGGTCGAATTGCCCCACCCTGCCCTGGGAACGCCCCGGAAAGGCACGTTTCCTTGACTTCTCGACGACCCGACGAGATGGATCGCCGTTTCATTTCGTCAGGGCGCCGGTGTACCGTGCCTGCAGCGATTCGACCTCCATGGGTTCTTCCCGCATCACCTGCATCGCGCCGATGGCCGCGTCGGCCGCCGACAAGGTGGTGATGCAAGGCACGCCGTACTGGACTGCCGCGGCGCGAATCTTGCCTTCGTCGGTGCGGGCACCCTTGCCGCTGGGCGTGTTGACGATCAGTTGCACGTCGTCATTTTTCAAATAGTCGATCAAGTTGGGATGTCCTTCGGCGATTTTGCGGACACGGGTCACCGCGACGCCGGCTTTGTCCAAGCGGGCCGCAGTGCCTTCGGTGGCAAGCAGTTCGAATCCGAGTTCGCGGAGTTGCTTTCCCAAGTCCACCACGGCGTGCTTGTGCCGTGCATTGAGGCTAATGAACACTTTGCCTGTTTCCGGCAGCACCGTGCCGGCGGCGATTTGACTTTTCGCGAAAGCGATGCTGAATTTCTCGCTGACGCCCATGACTTCGCCTGTCGATCGCATCTCGGGACCCAGCACGATGTCGACGCCGGCGAATTTGCGAAACGGAAACACACTTTCTTTGATCGAAACGTGCCGCGGGATCGGCTGGGACGTGACGCCTTGTTCGGCGAGGGACATGCCGTTCATGGCTTTGGTGGCGATGCCCGCGACGGGCACGCCGGTGGCTTTGGCGACGAACGGCACGGTTCGGCTGGCCCGCGGATTGACCTCCAAGATGTACACGGTCGGTGTGCCGTCTTCGGTCTTGACGGCAAACTGAATGTTCATCAACCCGACGACGTTCAAACGCTTGGCCAACTTGATCGTCGCTTCGCGGATTTCGTCGATGACGCCTTCGGAAAGACTGAACGGAGGAATGCAGCAGGCCGAATCGCCACTGTGAACACCCGCTTCTTCGATGTGTTCCATGATGCCCATGATCACACAGTTCGTGCCGTCGGCGACGGCGTCGACGTCGACTTCGATCGCGTCTTCCAAGAAACGGTCGATCAACACCGGTTGTCCGTCAGCGACGATGAAGGCCTCGGCGACATAGCGTTCGAACTGGGCATGGTCGTAACAAATTTCCATCGCGCGACCGCCCAAAACGAAACTGGGTCGAACCAAAGCGGGATAGCCGATTCGTTTGGCTTCCCGTTTGGCTTCGTCCATGTTCCGCGCGATGCCCGAGGGCGGTTGTCGCAGGTCCAGTTCATCGATCAAGCGTTGGAACAGTTCGCGATCTTCGGCCGCTTCGATCGTGTCGACGCTGGTCCCGATGATCGGCACGCCGGCGGTTTGCAGTCCGCGAGCCAGGTTCAGCGGCGTCTGTCCGCCGAATTGTGCGATCACGCCGTCCGGTTCGATGGCGTCGCAAATGTTCAGCACGTCTTCGATCGTCAAAGGTTCGAAGAACAACACGTCCGAGGTGTCGTAATCGGTACTGACCGTCTCGGGGTTGCTGTTGACCATGATGGCTTCGCAACCCATTTCCTTGATCGCAAAACTCGCATGACAGCAGCAGTAGTCGAATTCGATCCCCTGGCCGATGCGGTTCGGCCCGCCGCCCAGAATGATGATCCGCTTTTTGCCCGACGGCGGCGGCAATTCGTCTTCCGTTTCGTAGGTGCTGTAGAAATAGGGCGTGTAAGCTTCGAATTCGGCCGCACACGTGTCGACGCTTTTGAAGACCGGCCGCACGCCCAGTTCCAGGCGACGGCTGCGGACTTTTAATTCCGTCGTGCCGGTCAGCTTAGCGATCTGGCGATCCGAGAATCCGTCGCGTTTGGCGTACCACAGGTCGTCTCGCGTCAGTTTGTTCAGGTCGCCGATCGCCGCGATGTTCTCCTCACGCTCGATGATTTGCGCCATGTGATCCAGGAACCAGGGGTCGATGTTAGTCAGCTTGTGGACGTCGTCGATCGACAGCCCCGCCTTCATCGCGTAACGCAGATAAAAGATCCGTTGGTCTCCCGGCACGGTCAGTTTGGCACGAATCGTGTCCATGTCGGGCTGTTCGTCGGTGCCCCACAGGTCGCGGTTGTCACTGCCCAGCCCGAAGGCACCGATTTCCAAACCCCGGAGCGCTTTTTGAAGCGATTCCTTGAACGTCCGTCCGATGGCCATCGTTTCACCGACACTTTTCATTTGCGTCGTCAGCGTGGCATCGGCGTCGGGAAATTTTTCGAAAGCGAAACGAGGGATCTTCGTGACCACGTAATCGATCGTCGGTTCGAAACAGGCCTTGGTCTTTTGCGTGATGTCGTTGGCGATTTCCCACAAGCGATAGCCGACGGCCAGCTTTGCGGCGACCTTGGCGATGGGGAAGCCGGTTGCTTTACTGGCCAACGCGCTGCTGCGGCTGACCCGCGGGTTCATTTCGATGACGATCATGCGACCGGTGGTCGGATTGATCGCGAACTGCACGTTGCTGCCGCCTGTTTCGACACCGATTTCGCGCATGACGGCGATGCTGGCGTCACGCATGCGTTGGTATTCTTTGTCGGTCAACGTCTGCGCGGGCGCGACGGTGATCGAATCGCCGGTGTGAACGCCCATGGGGTCCAGGTTTTCGATGCTGCAAATGATGACCACGTTGTCGTCCATGTCGCGGACGACTTCCATCTCGTATTCCTTCCAACCGATGATGGATTCTTCGATCAAGACTTCCGTGGTCGGCGATTGGTCCAGCCCGTTTTGCACCAACGCGTCGAAATCGTCTTTGTTGTACGCGATCGCGCTGCCGCTGCCGCCCATGGTGAAGCTGGGCCGGACGATGGCGGGCAGGCCGACCTCCTTTTGAGCGAGGCGGGCTTCCTCCAGCGTGTGAACGGTGAAGCCTTTGCAGACGTCCAGGCCGATCTTTTCCATCGCGGCCTTGAATTTGTCCCGGGCTTCGGCCTTGTCGATGACATCGGCGCGAGCCCCGATCATTTCGACGCCGTACTTTTCCAGCACGCCGTGGGCTTCTAAATCCATCGCCACGTTCAAACCGGTTTGCCCGCCCAGGGTCGGTAGCAAGGCGTCCGGACGTTCCTTGGCGATGATCTTTTCCAGAACTTGCCAAGTCAGCGGTTCGATGTAAGTCGAATCCGCCGTCGCCGGATCGGTCATGATCGTGGCCGGATTGCTGTTGACCAGGACGACCTCGTAACCCTCCTCCCGAAGGGCTTTGCAGGCCTGGGTCCCGGAGTAATCGAATTCACAGGCTTGGCCGATCACGATCGGGCCGCTGCCGATCAGCATGATTTTCTTGATGTCGTCGCGACGTGGCACAAAGGCACCTGGCTGGATGTTGGAACGCGACCGATGAAAGCCGCTCGGATGAATCAAATTCCGGGCAGGATATCACGCGGGGGTGGGTTTTGCGTAGGACACGTGGGCGCCGGTCCGCCGACAACGGGGGCGATGGCATCACCAGACCGCGTTCAGGGCTGCCGGGGTCCTTCTTCGGTCGATTTCAGTCCCGCCACACCGCCGGCGATGCGAACGGCAGGTCCTCGGCATCCGACCACAAACGTGACCACCGGTCCGCTTCGGCCGAAAACAGAATCTGAACCGAAATCGCTTGCAACGGTCGCTCGATTTTAGTCCTCGACGACCGACGCGACATCCGATTACCTCGCCCGGCACTTCATCGAGAGGGCCGGTGGAACCGTCACCACGGCGACCCACGGCCTAGAAGCACTCGAATTCATTACCGACGAAAACGCGCCGGCCGTCGATCTGATTGTCATGAACATGCAGATCCCGGTGATGGACGGCTACGAAGCCGTCTCCGACCTTCTGCACGAACTTGGTTCGCTGCATCATCAAGCTTCCTTACAGGTCCGCGAGCTCCAGGATCGATGGAAATAACTTTCCAAACGCTGCCCATCCCTGGATCAATTCATCACGATTGAACCGGCAAAGATCCATCGGCTGACACGAAAGTCCCGTCGACCTTGCTTGCGGATTCCGCCGGACGCGACGGCGGGCGATGTCAGTTTTTCGCATCGTCAACATGACCGCCATTTCTGGCGTGGCTAAATTTTCGCCCGCTCCGCGCTACATGACAGTGACGGGGGCATCGTAGTTCCCGCGTGGTGGCCGATTCGGACAGTTTTTCTTCCTGTTTGAAGGAGATCACGCGTGTCACACGTGGTGCAGATCAAGACCCAAGTTCGCGACGTCGTCGCGGCTCGCACGTCGAACCCGACTCGGCCGGCCACTGGACCGCCGACTTGTCGCCCGTCGGCGATCCGATCCTCGGCCCGTTCGCGACTCGCAGCGAAGCCTTGGCGGCCGAGATCGCCTGGCTTCGAGACCACTGGTTCGTGCCACCAGAAAAACGTTGACATGGTCGACGTTTCGGCCGCACCGTCACTTTGGCCGCACCGTCACTTCGGCGGTGCGGCTTTCGCTTTATTCACCTTCCACGAACAGGAACAAAACCATGCCTCACAAGATCACGGTCGGCCTTCAACAAAAGGTCGGCCGGCCCAACGACGGCAGCCTGGGGGCGACGT
>CAYVRC010000131.1:0-17101 GCA_964453205.1 uncultured Pirellulaceae bacterium
GACGGCGAAACCGTCGTCGTAACGGGGTGCATGAATGAATTCCAAGTCCACGAAACGAAAACCGGGCCCGTAGCGGGTCGCATAGGGACCTTTCACGAGAATCGCATTTTCGATCAGCCGGCTGTCGATCTTGCTCATCATCGTGTCCAAGTCCATTCGTGCCGGCGCCCAGTACGATCCGGACGCCAAGACTTGACCGACGCGTTGACCTCGGACTCGCGTGTCGCTGACGATCGGCGTCCGGTTCTGAATGGAAACCCCGTGCGCCGACTTGGATCGTTTCAACAAGTCGCCGACGTCCGCGGTCTTACGGCCGGTCGCTTCGGCAGCGAAAACCGCATCGGCCGCCGGTGACCTCGCATGCGACAGACGCAGCGGCGGCAGTTCGTCGACTTGGGACACTTCGCCGAACAGTTTGGCAAGGCGAGCGTCGGCGGCCAGAGCGGCTTCCGTGCGTTCAAGGTCAGCCGCGTCGCCCGCATCCCCGCCGGCGACGTCTGACTGCCCGCGACGAATCGGATCCTGGAAACGAATCGGGGGCGGAATCTCGGGACGAACACCGGCGTCCACGGGCATGTCCGAATCCCCGACGCCGGCACGCCGGGCTTGCCGTGTCTGTTGGGCCGAGACGTTTCCCGGCAACAGCCCGATCAAGACGATCGGTATCCAAATAAGGTGAATCCTGTGGCTTCGCATCCGGCTGTCGCCCTTCGGTCCGACAAAAGTGTCTGTCGGCTTCGTCTCGTCCGCGGAAGTCGACTCGCTTTTTATCTGTCGTCCGTTCGAACGAAGCAAATCAGTCGCAACGGCCTGTTTGGCCGACGTCCGGTTCGCCAAGCTGGGGGATGGGAGGGTTTCACAAGCTGGGAAGATTCAACGCCGGCAAAAAGGACCGTGAAACAGACAAGTCCGAGTCTGTCCCCGTGATCTCGAACCGGCCGGGCCCTCAGTCGGCCTGCGTCGGATTCTCGTTGCCGGCACGCCATCGGTCGCGATGAGCTTTGACCGAAGACCAGTTTTTTTGGTCCGCGGCATTCAACCGTCCGTGATCCTGCAAAAGCTGGTAACCCAGATTCGCGTCCTCAAGCCATTTGGCGACTTCGTCGTCCGTGCGTCCGCTGTGAAGCGACGCCAGGGCCGCGCTGGTTTGGCTGAATCGACGAATGTCATCGATCGTCGGTCGGCTTTGCATCATTCGGCGATAGATGGCCAGGCTCCGCAAAAGATGATCGGCGGCCGACCTCTTTTCCGCTTCGTCGCCAACGGACAACAACAGACCCAAGTTGTTCTCGGCCGTGGCCAAATTCGTCTGATAGAAACCGTCGACGTCGGACAACGACCAAGAGTCTTGAAGTTCGTCGATGGCTTGTTCGTATTGCCGTCGCGCGTCGCCGCGGTCGTGTCGCCGTGCCAGTTGGCCGGCCAATCGCGTGCGGGCGTGCGCCAAGGATTGTTGATAGTCGATGCGGTCAGGCGAGCTTTCGCACTGAGCTTGCAAGTCGTTCACCAAGGTCTGCCAAACCGCCGTGGCGGCTTTCCTCTGATCGCTCCGCTCCAGTGCCAGCCCCAGCTCGGTGCTGCTGGTCTCCGCCAAGCGATGGTCGGCCGGCGTGCCGCGCTTCGCCGCCAGCCAACGCGACCATCGCGATGCCCGCCGATGAAAATCGATGGTGCGATCGGCAACGCTGGGATGTTCGCCGTTCCGATCGCCGGAAAGGGCTCGGCCGGCAGCCAGATTCAATCGGGACGCGCAAGACGCCAACTTGTGAACGAAGTCGGGCATCGGCTTGTCGCTTCGCGACGAAGCATCCGGCACGCCCGCGAGGCGAAGCTGATCGCAAAGCCACCGGTAATGGGATTCGACACCGCCGCGGATCGACTTGTCCGACAACAGACGGCCGACGATCACGTTGATTTCTTGCAGCCGCAAGTCGCGACGGAATTTGGCATCGTCGAAGCTTTGTGGATCCAAACCTCCGAGCGTCGCGTCGGCTGTGGCGTAGAACCATGAGGCTTGATCGGGTTGATCGTCCAAGCGATACAAATCGCCCAATCTGATCTGGACTTTTGCCATTTCCATGCGCCGCTGCATGTCCAAGTGTTTCGCGGATCGACGGCTCAGCTCGGTCGTTGATGTGTGTCGCTCTCGACGGATCAGATTTTCGTAATGCTCGATCGCCTCCTTGATCAATTGCCGCCGAATCGGTTCGAGTCCCGGATAAAATTGCAGCGATCCGCTGAGGTCGATCAGCCAAGCGTCGGCGGCGCTGCGACTTTCCCCCAGCAGAGTCAACGTTTCGTGATGGGCAGCTTCGGTTTCGACCCGTGCGGCACGTTCGGCTTGATGGGAACGGTGGATGAAAAAGCCGAAAATGCACGAAGCGATCAACAAGGCCAGCGTCGTTCCGGCGACGCTGATCGCCAGCGCACGGTGACGCCGACACCAACGGGCGGCCGTGTCCATCCAGGACTCTCGGTCCGCCCGGACCGCGTCGCCCGCAACGAATCGCCGGACCTCGTCGGCAAGTTCCGCCGCCGACCGATACCGGTCCGCCGGTGCCAGGGACATGGCTTTTTCGCAAATCGCCGACAAGGCCCGCGGCACGTCGCGGCGAACATCTTTGGCCGGTTTCCAATCACCGCGGCGAACCCGGTCCAACGTCGTCGGCACATCCGATCCCACGAAGGGATGATGCCCGAGAATGATTTCGTACAGCATCACGCCGAGCGAATAGATGTCCGACGCTTCGGTCATCGCGTCGACTTTTCCGCCGGCTTGCTCGGGCGGCATGTAAGCCGGCGTGCCGATGACGGAACCGTCACGCGTGCGTGACGCGTCCGCATCGATGTCGGCGATCCAAAGGGCGGCTTGATCCAAGTCATCCTGGATCGACGCTTCCTGACGAATCGTCTCGGCGTCTCGGAAACGTTTCGCGAGTCCCCAATCCACGACGATCGTTTCGCCGAATTCGCCGACCATCACGTTGGCCGGTTTCAAATCACGATGAAGGATGCCGCGACCATGGGCATAGGCGATCGCGTGACAAACGTCGACGAATCTTTCCAGCAAGGGCACCAAGGCGTCACGAAGCCGGTGAGACGATCCGAAAAAGCGGCCGAGCCCTCTTCCGAACAGACCTGCGTCTACCTGTTGACAAGTCTGATGAGTATCGCGGATCCATTGCCGGAGCGGTTGTCCGTCGAGCAACTTCATCACGTAGTAGGCGTCACCGCTTTGCCGGTCCCCAGAATCGCCTTCGCCCAATTCGTGAACCGGCACGATGCCCGGGTGTTGCAGTTGGCTGGTGACTTTGGCCTCATGCAAAAAGCGATCGCGAACCGCCTCGGTCAGATGCCGCGACGGCACGATCCGCTTGATCGCCACGGGCCGCTGGAGTTGCCGGTCGATGGCATGCTCGACGACTCCCCAGCCGCCGCGGCCGATTTCGCCGATTCTTTGGTAACGTTCGGTCGCGTCGTCCGACGAAGATTGCGGGGCGGACGCCTGACCGACCGATTCCGAACGCGATTCGGCAGACGCATGACGCTTTCCGCGTAACGATCGTTTCGAACGGTGCGATCGTTTCGAAAGCGGCGAGGAATCGGAGTTTGACGTTTTCTCCGCCGACGAAGTCGACCGGGCCACCGATCCGCTGGCGGGATGACCCGCCGTGGCCTCTGGCGTCGGCTGGATCGGCTGATCTTTCGGCATGACCACGACATGGGATGCGGACGAAGGTCTCGTTCTCCCGCGGAGAAACCCCGAGACGTCTGCAAGCCTAGGTCGCCGAATGGTGCTCCGCCGGGCCGACGCGTCGATTCCATCGGCCGGTCATCCCGCCGCTCGGATTCCACACGCCGCCGTCCGAATGGGGGCGGAATCCGTCCAAAACTGGCACTCGCTCCGCCGGTCACCTAACATCTTTCCCGGGGCAGTTTTCCTCTTCGGCTGAATTTTCACTCGCTTCGACGCGGAGCCCTTTTCGATGAACCGATTTTTTCGCTGCTTTCTTTTCCACTCCGCCGTCGCAGTAGCCGCGACTTGGACGTCGGCCGGCACCGTCGCCGAGGCCGCGATCACTCACCGATTGAAGGTGGAAATCGTCCAGGTCTGCAATGACGATGGCACGCTTTGCACGCCTTTGGATCCCGGCAACGACGTGCTACGTGGTTACGCTTACGAGAGCCAAGTCAATGCGGTCTGGGCACAAGCGGGAATCGGCGTCGATTTCACCTATTCGACCTGGAACAACACGCAAGCCCAACGATTGACCTCGGCGGAGATGTCCACGAATTCTTTGAACGACTCCACGCTTTTCGGTTCCGGTTTGCAAACGCTTAGCGGCGATCCGCAGCCCGTCAACCTTCCCGGATCGCTTCAGTACTACTTTGTGATGGACCATCCGGGAACGGGCTACACGGGTGACGGCACCGGTTGGGTGGACAATCCACTGGGCAACCCGATGTCGTCTGCACGTTCAGCCGGCATCGCCCAGCTTTACATCCACAACACCTTTGCCAGTAACGGCCGAGCCGTGATGGCGAACGAAGGATTTACCGCGGACTCACTCTCAGGCGTCATCGCCCACGAGATCGGTCACTCGCTCGGGTTGCGTCACGTCGAGGACATCAACGCGGGTGAAGCCGCCGACACGATTCAGGATCCCGCATTCATGTTGGCAACGAACACCGCCAACTTGATGTGGGGTTTCGGATCTGGGCCGAACTACGACCCCAACCTGTCTTTGACGGAAAACTTTGCGCTCAACCAGCAGCAGATCGATGCGGCCATCTTCAACGGGACGAACTTTGACATCGGAGGGCAATTCGCATTGACCGCCGTCGCGGTGCCCGAACCGACGACCCTAACGATGCTTGGTCTGGGGACAGCGACGATCCTCGTGCGTCGACATCGACTCGATCGCCGCGTGAGTTGAGAATCGAGTCTGCGGACACAAGGTGCATCAGTCGGCTGACTCCGTTTGCTCGGCCGGTTCGACTTCGGGGATCGGGAAGATGCCCCATTCGCTGACACCGACGCTGACTGCACCGGAGATGGAGGTCTGAACCAGAAGATGTCTATACCGCACCCGATCGGCCAGGATCACCGTCAGTGGATCCGAGATCTCGGTTTGATCGCGGACGAAGAAACGGGGGTCGTCTGACGGAGAGTCGGGATCCCGGCGGAGGTAAAAACCGGGACTCCACAAAAAGGGTTGATCCAGCGAACGAAGTCCGGCCGCGTCGATCGGTTTGACGTCAAAGTCTTTGGTCGATCGCTCGATCCATTCCTGTGGCAATCCGGTCGGAATCAGCACGAACGGTTTGGCTGAGATCGGATCGATCAAAGTGTCTTCGGACAGCGAATCGGCGATCGCGTCGAGCGTTTCGGGCAATTCGCCGTCGTGTGCTTTTTGCCAACCCGCCAAAGCCAAGCGAATCAGCGTGGCACGTTGCTCTCGGACCTGGGCCAGGAACTCGGCGGCGATCGATCGGAAATCGATCCACCCGGACAACATCAGCGTCTGGGTCTCGTCCTGGTAAGGACGCAAGTCGGGCCGCTCACGATTACGGAGGGCGCGACCGACTTCGCGAATGTCGGCGGCTTGGTTCGCCAGGAGTCGCTCGATGACCCGCCGGGTACGGATCTGTTCCCAGGGCATCCAGCGTTGAAAGGCCAAGACTTTGCGAAGCTGTTCGTCCTCGGGCGGTTCGTCGGCATCAGCATCCGTCAGCCGGAGAAGTCTTTGTGCCCGCACCGCCAGCGAAGCGTTCATGTCCTCGACATCGGTCATCGTGGTTCGGTAAGTCTCGATCAGCGAATCGGTTTGTCGAACGGTAATCTCCGGCATAGCGGCAACCCTCAACGCAAGCCCATCAACGATTCGCCTGGTCCCATTCGGCGCACGCCCGGCATTTTCTTCCGACTCCACCAAACGCAGCGCCGTGATGACCGAAGCGAGGGCATCATCGCTTTGCGATTCCTGGATCCGAAACCTGACGACATGGTCCAGAAAGATCACCAACTTGCCGAAAAGCGAATGCCAGGCAACCGCATTGTCGCTCGTCGGCTGCAGTCGGTCCTGCTGGACCGCTTCGCGAATCCGGCCAAGAAGTTCCAGGTCCGAGTCGAGCGGAGGTGCGACGGTTTCCGGCGTGACGAGCGAATCCGGGTGCTCGCGAAGGCTCACCTCTCGATTACGGATTCTCCAGGCTTCCGACGCCGTTTCGGCTTGCACGGACAACCGTCGAAAATTGGCGGCCTTTTGCGGATCGACCGATGGAGCGGCGATCGGCACCGCCAACCACCGCTGGGGGCTGACCGGCGGGTACTCGAAAGCCCGAAAAGCGGTCACGCCGGCGAACAGCAGCACGGCGGGAATCACCAGCGTCGCCATTGAAAAGAAGCGATAGCGTCGGTCATGCCAATCCCGCAACCAACCGCGATGACAAAGCAGCGTGGCTAGCAGTGCGAAAACACAGGCGGGAAGCACAAACACCCAAAACGGAAGGAAGAGCTGGAGTGACACGGCGACCAAAAACAACACCACGACCGTTGCGGCAATCGAAATGCCGATCGCATTCAACGTCGTTCGCGTCCACTGAGATACCAATTGACCGATCACGAAAGCCAGGGGAATGGCAAAAAAGACGATCGCCGCCTCGTCGCTTCGGCGGACTTGCGGCAGGACGGCAACAACGACCAACGCGGTCACCACGGCGGGCAATATCAAACTGGCCAGCCAGTGCAACCACGGTGAGACGCTTAGCATCGACAACATCCGTCGCTGCGAATCGGGAATCGCGAAAGCCAGTCCGCCGCAGATCGCCGTCAGGAACGGAGCAAAAATCAAAAGCACACCGGCACTGCGAGGCGGGATGAAAGAACCGATCGAGAGCGCGAAGCCCACCGCAACCGCGATCAACAACGGAATATAAAACCAGGCCATCTCGCGAAATCGGGACCAGATCAATCGCTTCACCATCACCCGTTTGCCGTACGATCCGACTTCAGCCGTGCGGGTCTGTTTTCTGCTTCGCGGTGAGATGCCGTTGAGCGACCCGGGAACAAGACGAAGGCTTGCACCGGAGAACCACCGCGGGGCGACCCACAACGCGGCCGAAGCCACCAAGACGACGACGCCCCAGCGGAGGCCCATCGCCAGGAGGTCTTGTGAGCCATGGGTCAAGCCGGGACGAGACGTGACCCCAGTGATCGCGCCGGCGACCGATACCGTCACGACGCTGGCGACGATCAAGGCGACCAGCGGGCGGCGGCTCAACATGCCGATCAAAAACCCCCAAGCGGTCAACTCGGCCGCCGCCACAAGGATTCCCGAAAAACCGACTTCCGAAACGCTCGAACGGTCGATCAACGAAGCGACGCCGATCAAAATGGCGAACAGGACGACGGCCAAACCGACCGCCGTGACCAGTTTGGCCAGCACGACCGGCCAGGTGCCGGTGGGCAACGAACGCTGCAGCGCGAAAGTGTTGTTTTCGTGTTCGGCGGCAAAGCCGGTGGCCAAGATGCCGATCAGCAAGATCAGGGGAAAACCCGTGGCGATCGTTGCCAAGTAACCCGCCGTTGCCTGAACTCCGTTTCCCTCGTTCATCCATGAAACCGGTAATAAGATCAACGCCAAACCGAATCCGATCAGCGCGTAGGTGAAGCTGCGTGCGATCCGCCATTCTTTCCAAAGCAATCGGCCGAATACCGGCAAGAGCATCTCGTTCATGACGCCACCTCGGTCCCTTCGTCTGACGAGGAAGCCTGCCTGATGCCGAATGGCGATCGATCGTCGGTGTCGAGCCGGCGTCCACCGATGTAGCCGACGAAGATGTCTTCCAGCGACGGTTCATGACGCACGCAGCGGTCGACGAACTCGCTGTCTCGGACGGCTTGAATCTGTTCGTTCGTGACACCGCGGATCAGCATCCGCCACTGACGCCCGGTTCGGCTGGCCGAAATCACGTTGTCGCCGATCGCCGGTGCCGGCACCCCCGTGTCGGTGACGTTGACCAACAATTCGGTCGTGTTTTTTTTCAAGCCGTCAAGCGATTCACAGTGCACCAGCTTGCCCTGTTTCATCAGCGCGACATGGTCGGCGACGCGTTCGACTTCGTTGATCTGGTGGCTGGAAAGGAACACGGTCTGACCGGTCGCGGCGCGTTCGATCATGCTTTCCAGAAATTCGCGGCGCACCATCGGATCGAGTCCCGAGGTCGGTTCGTCAAGGATCAACAGATCGGGTTCGTGCGAGATGGCCAATGACAACGCGACTTTCGCTTTCATCCCCTTGGAAAGCTCGCCGATGCGTTTGCCGTTTTCAATGCCGAAGCGGTCGATCGACGCGCGGTATCGTTGCAGGAACCCGGGATGGTGGAAGCCGGCGGCGAACCAACCGGTCTCGTCAACGGTCATCCAGTCGTACAGCGAAGGCTGCTCCGGCACGATGCCGATGCGGTGACGCAGTTCGACGGCATCGTCGACGGGATGCCGGCCGAGCACGCGGATCGTTCCGGCGTCGGGACGGACGGTGCCCAGCATGGACTGAATCGACGTCGTTTTGCCGGCCCCGTTGTCGCCCAACAGGGCGAACACGACACCGGCGGGAACGCTCCAGGTGACGTCGTCGATGGCCCGGGTCTTGCCGAACGTTTTGGTGACGGCCGAGAACTCGATCACAGCCGAAGGGGAAGTCTGACTCATCACTGGGCCTCGGAGCTTGGGGTGGCGGGGTCGGTGTCGGCGAACACGGGATCAGGCGCCTCTCGCAGCGCCTGTTCGATCAGATCGCGAATCTCGTCGACCGACAGTCCGCTGCTGCGGGCCTCGGCGATCGCCTGCCGAATCCGATCGCCGATCAACGCGACGCGTTCCTTGCGGCAACGATCGGACGCCTTTTTTTTCACGGCCAACCCGGTTCCACGAATGGTTTCCAAGACGCCGTCGCTCTGGAGCTGGTTGTAGGCCCGGGCGACGGTGTTGGGGTTGATGGTCAGTTGGCGGGCGAGTTCCCGGACGCTGGGCGCCAATTCGCCCTCTCGCAGGACGCCATCGGCGACGGCGAACTTCACTTGCCGGACGACCTGGTCGTAAATCGCGACCCCGTTGTCGGGCCGAATGTCAAACAGCATGACTGACTCCTGTACTAGATACCTAATACAGTACGCAGGGGGTCGGCCGGTTGTCAAGCGGACTTGAATCGATCTTTCCCGAATTCGGTTTTTTTGCGACTGTCCGGCCGTTGATCCCCGCACCGGCGTTGCGTCGAAGGAGTGACTTGTTTTGGACCGGGTTTGGAAGCTTGCCGTGGTCGCCGCCGCACTGACGGTTTGGCCCTGCGCGCCGGCCGCGACGGCGCAGGATGCCGGGTCGGTGGGCACGATTCCTGTCGCCAGCGTCGGCGAAGCGGCCGACGGTGAACCGGTGATCCTGCCGCGTCAGCCGGTCGCCTTGACCCCGGAGTCTTTGGATTTTTTGGGCGGCGGCCCGGACAAGTGGACGAGTCCCGAGGGCATGGCCAGCAGTCTGCAAATCATGTTGCTGCTGACCGTGCTCAGCTTGGCACCGGCGGTGTTGCTGATGACGACTTGCTACGTGCGAATCGTGATCGTGCTCGGTTTGCTGCGACAAGCGATCGGGTTGCAGTCGCTGCCGCCGAGCCAAGTGATGACCAGCGTCGCCCTGTTCATGACGTTATTTGTAATGACGCCGGTGTGGACAGAGGTTTATGACGACGCGGTCAAGCCGTACACCGATCCCGAGGTGGAGATGTCGCTGAGCGAGGCTTTCGAAGCCGGGGCGTTGCCGATCCGCCGGTTCATGGCGAAACAAATCGATCAAGCCGAGAACGACGAAGACGTGCTGTTGTTCTTGGATTACATGGACCCCGAAGCGCCCGCGCCGTCGGACTACGAAGACGTTCCGATTCGGGTGATGTTGCCGGCGTTCATCTTGAGCGAATTGAAGATCGCTTTCTTGATGGGTTTTCAGATTTACTTGCCGTTTCTGATCGTCGATTTGGTGGTCGCCAGCGTGACGATTTCGATGGGCATGTTGATGTTGCCGCCGGCGGTGATTTCGTTGCCGTTCAAGTTGCTGCTGTTCGTTTTGGTCGACGGCTGGAACTTGGTCGTGCGGATGTTGATGAACAGTTTCGGCTGACGCAAAGCACTTCGCTTAGGGCGCAGCTTTCAGACCCGAGCCCCGGTTTTTTCCATGGATGCCTCCTCCGCCACCGATTTGGTCCGCAGCGCCCTGTTGGCTGCGGTGTTGATCGCCGCGCCGATGTTGATTGTCGGAATGGCGGCCGGATTAGTGATCGGTTTGCTTCAGGGCCTGACTCAGATCCAGGACCAAACCGTCGCATTCGTCCCCAAGATCTTATCGATGGCGGTGGTGTTGATCGTCTGCACGCCCTGGTTATTGACGCGGATGGTCGAATTCACGCGGAACATTTTTGAGAACGCGGGGATGCCGTGACGTCGGACTTGTCGCAGTGGATGATCGATCACTTGGTGATATCGATCTTGGTGCTCACGCGGCTCAGTACGTTGTTGATGGCGATGCCGGCGGTCGGCGCGGGCGTGCCCAAGCGGGTTCGCGCACTTTTGGCGATCATGTTGACGGTGATTTTGGTGCCGACGGTGGTTCGTTTGACCGACACGGCGGATCTGCCGCGTCTGGATAACTTGGTGGAGCTGGGCATCGCGATCGCCCGTGAAGCGATCGTCGGCATGTTGATCGGTGCGACGGTGCAGTTGATCGTGACGGGTCTCCAGTTGGCGGGTGAAACGATCTCGGGCACCGGGGGGATGCAGCTGGGCGATTCGATCGACGCATCCACCCAGGGCAGCATGCCGACGATGGCCAAGCTGGTCGGCATGCTGGTCACGGCGATCCTGTTGATTTCGGGCGGACATCGTGTCGTGCTCAGGCTGCTCCTGGAGAGTTTTCAAGCGTTGCCCGCCGGCGACGTCGTCCTGGAAAGTTCGATGCTGGATTTGATTTTGGCGCAGCTTTCCGCCGGCATGGCCGCCGGTGTTCGCGTCGCGGCGCCGGTCGTCGGCGCGTTGCTGTTGAGCAACCTGATCACCGGGTTGGTCAGCCGCACGCTGCCGCAACTGAACGTCTTGGCGATCGGGCTGAGCCTGAACGCGTTGGCGTTGTTGATCGTCACGGCACTGACGATCGGTTCGATCGGCTACGTGTTCCAGTCGGAACTGGAATCCACCGTGGTTCGCGTCCGGGAGCTGTGGTAACCGATGGCGGATTCCGGTGGCGAAAAGAAACATTTAGCGACCGATAAAAAGCGTCGCGACGCGCGTCAGAAAGGCCAAGTCGTCAAGAGCCAGGACTTGGCCAGCGCGGCGATGTTGTTGGCGGCGCTCGGTGCACTATGGATGCTGGGCGACACCGCGGCGACTCAGTTGACCACGGGCATCCGCGAATCGTTGTCGACGCCGAATTTGAAGATGGAAAGCACTGCCGATGCAACGCAATACTTGACGCGGATGGGGATCAAACTGGCGATCGCTTCGGCGCCCTTTCTGTTGGTGATGTTGGTGGCCGGCATCTTGGTCAACGTGACTCAAGTCGGCTTGCTGCTTTCGCCCGACAAATTGGTTCCCAAGCTCAGCAACATCAGTCCGCTGGCCGGGGCGAAACGCATTTTGTCGATTCAAGGGGTGATGAAGCTGGGATTCGGGCTGTTCAAAGTCGGCGTCATCGGCGTCGTCGCGTACCTGGCGCTGCGGCGTCACCACGAACCCCTTTTGGGCATGGTGACGATGGGCATCGGCCAGATCTGTCAGGTGCTTTTTCACACCTTGATGACCGTGTGTTTATGGATCGGCGGTGCGTTGTTCGTCTTGGCGATTCTGGAATACGCGTTCCAAAAATGGAAATTCGAACAAGACTTGATGATGACGGATCAAGAAATCCGTGACGAAATGAAGGAAAGCGAGGGCGACCCGCAATTGGCGGCGCGGCGTCGTCAGATCCAGCGACAATTGGCGATGAACGAGATGGGTCAACAGGTCCCCAAAGCCGACGTCGTGGTCAGCAACCCGACCGAGTTGGCGATCGCGATTCAGTACGACCCGGCGACGATGCCCGCCCCGCTGGTGTTGGCCAAGGGAGCCGGCGTATTAGCCCAGCGAATCCGCCGTTTGGCTTTGGAAAACGGCATTCCCGTGGTCGAGCGAAAACCGCTAGCTCAGTTCCTGTACAAAAACGTCAATGCCGGCGACGTCGTCCCCCCGGAGCAATACCAAGCGGTCGCCGAGGTCCTGAGGTACGTCTATCAGTTGCAGGGCAAAAAGATCCCGCAAGCGGCTTGACCCCCCGCCCTAGCCTTTACAAGGACCTGCCCTGCCGGTCATACTGACGGTCATGAATCCGAACAGCCTGCTACTGGACCTCTTGCTTTTGCGACGCCGACGCGTCGGATGGTGAAGGTTTGCGTGGCCGGTTTCGGTCAAAACGAAAAAACGCTGAAAGCCCGAGTCATCCGTGACTCGGGTTTTTTTATGCTGTCCCGTCTTTCAACGAATCGGTTCCCGAAGGAAACCAACCATGACTTCCCAACGCCAAATCCGCATCTTCGACACCACGCTTCGTGACGGCGAACAATCGCCGGGCTGCAGCATGAATTTGGCGGAGAAACTGGAAGTCGCCCAGGCGCTGGCGGACTTGGGTGTCGACGTCATCGAAGCCGGTTTTCCGATCGCTTCGCCGGGTGATTTTGACGCCGTCAAACAGATCGCCTCGGTCGTCCGTGGCAGCACCGTTTGCGGGCTGGCGCGATGCAACGACAAGGACATCGACGCCGCCTGGGACGCGCTCAAATCGGCACCGGCGGCGCGGATCCACGTGTTCTTGGCCACCAGCGCGATCCATCGCGAATTCAAGCTGCGGATGACGACCGAGGAGATCATCGCCAGGGCCATTCGGGGCGTCACGCGGGCGGCCGGCTACTGCGACGACGTCGAATTTTCGCCCGAGGACGCGTTTCGCACCGAGCCGGATTTCTTGTGCCAAGTCGTCGAGGCGGCGATCCAGGCCGGGGCGACGACCGTCAACATCCCCGACACCGTCGGCTACGCGACGCCCGGTGAAATTTACGACCGCATCAAGCTGCTGCGGGACAAGGTTCCCAACATCGACAAAGCCGTCATCAGCATGCACTGTCACGACGACCTGGGGATGGGCGTGGCCAACAGTCTGGCGGGCATCGCGGCGGGTGCCGGCCAGATCGAATGCACGATCAACGGGATCGGCGAACGTGCCGGCAACGCCGCGCTGGAAGAAGTCGTGATGGCGATCAAGACTCGCAGCGATTTTTACGACGTCCAAACGCGGATCGATTCGAAGCGTTTGCTGCCGACCAGCCGTTTGGTCAGCAAGGTCACCGGGCAGAGCGTCCCTCGCAACAAAGCCATCGTCGGCCGCAACGCCTTTGCCCACGAATCGGGGATTCACCAAGACGGCATGCTGAAAGACCGCAGCACCTATGAAATCATGTCCCCCGAAAGCGTCGGCTTTACAAAGACCGACCTGGTATTGGGAAAACACAGCGGCCGCGCCGCCTTGGCCGATCGCGCGAAAACGCTCGGACTGAATCTGACCGGCGAACAACTGCAAGACGTCTTCGAAAAGTTCAAGGTCTTGGCCGACAAGAAAAAAGAGATCTACGACGGTGACATCGTGGCGCTGGTCCAGCAACAAATCAGTGGCAGCATCCCGGAAAAATGGACGCTGATCGATTACGAAGTCACCAGCGCGCGGGACAAGACACCGAAAGTCACCGTCACGCTACGTCACGGTGACGAGGACATCACCGAAAAGGTGGAACAGGGGGACGGTCCGATCGATGCCGCGTTCTGGGCGGTCGAAAAAATCACCGGGATCCAACTGGTGTGCAAGGATTTTCGCGTCCGTAGCGCCACCCTGGGACGCGACGCGATCGGCGAAGTCACCCTGGAAGTCGAACACAAAGGACAAACGTATCGCGGAATCGGGGTCAGCACCGACAGCGTCGAAAGCACAATCCTGGCCATGCTCAACGCGATCAACCGGATCGCGGAAAAGGGAAGCCAGGGAGGCGAGAACGAGTGAGGGAGATGGAAAGGATCCGAACCTCCTTTACTCCCCGTCGGCGTCACTTCCGGTCTCCTTGACCGGCAACGTCGGTTCTCCGGTGTGTGGATTGGTCCGCAGCTTCAGCGAATCATTGTCGGCGGTGAACTGAGTGTCGCCGGACAGCGGACGAATCGATTCGCTCGGTCCGGTCTCATCGGGACCGCCTAGGTCGCCGACGTTCAGCGGTTCGTGATCGATTTGGGCGTGCATCGCCGTGGCGTCGGGAAATCGTTCGGCCGGCGGTACGTCGTCGAACGTGACATCGGGGCGGTCCATGGCGGCGAGTTCGTCGTCGGTCGGTCGCGGGTCCAAGCTTTCGATGTCGTCGGGCAAGATCCCGAAAATCTCGTTGACGTTACCGCGGAGCACGCGGTGCCCCAGTTCGACCGCTCTGTCCTCCGTCCAATCCAGCATGCCCACGAAATGATCGGCCAGGATGCCCGCCAGGACTTGACGATACATGTCAAACTTCGGCCACACGAATTCCAGCTTGTACGCGTCGCTGTAGTAGCCGATCTGTTTGGTTTGCGGGATCGCTTCCAAGCGGGCCGCGGCATCGCGGGCGATGAACGACGGCGTGTTGCTGTACCACCAATGGCCGTTCGTCAGCACGTTGGGAAAGATCCACGAGTAGCTGACCAGTTCTTGGTTGGTCACGCTGGCCAGAACGGAGACCGGGAATTTGACGTCGGGGAATCGATTGAAAAGTTCTTTGTATTGGATCAAGGAAATTCGCGAATCGTACAAGTCTTGGCCTTGGAAGACGCCTTCGGCATAGACGCCGCGATTGACGCCGATCATCAAGTCGAAAGGCAGCCGGAATTCATCACACAGTTCGGCCAGGGTCCAAAAGACACGATTGGACAGCGCGGCTTGATGCGCGTCGTCGGCCAGGATGCCTTGTTTCAGAACTTGATCCAGCGCCGTCGCGGCTCGGCCGTCGCTGATCGGCGTGGGAGAAAAGCTAGGCGGCAGCGAAATCGCACAAGCTTTTGCACCGGAGTTCGTGAAGTGTTCGAAACGTTGACGAAGAGACTCCCGCAGGCTGGACAGGTCGCCGGTCAGCTCTTGCCCCGTCGCGGCTGCCAGTCGTCGCCGGACGTCGGGTTTGCCCAGGTGGAACACCAAGTCGTCGGTGCGCAGACAGGGGATGTATTTGCCCGTGTCAAAGCCTTGCAAGTCGTCGTCGAAGTCATTGGTCAGAAAGACGGCTTTGACATTGCTCTGCTTCAACACGCTGTCGGGCCAATCGGCCGAGCTGAATTTCGTTTCGGCGGCGTCGTAGATCTCTTCCCAGTTGCCGGCGTGAATCGTGTCGCAGTCGACGCCGAAAAACTTGCGGCAGATCTCGATGAACCAGCGGTACTGGACCGTGTTCTCGATCGGCCGAAGCCCCTCGACCAGGCGGCCGACCAGCTCCTTGGGCGAGATCGAGGGGTCTTCGATGCGGTTCTTGGGCATCCCGGCGGAATGGGCCAATTCCGTGTAGTAGTGATATCCCAACAGGTCGGCTAGTGAATCGGACGCCGGATTGAGCGGATTGATGTGAGTGTGCGGATCGACCAAAGGGATCGCGACGAGGGCTTCGTAGATCGAATTTTGGGCGTTTCGGGTCGAGGTGGGCATGATGAGGATCGTCAGGTCACAGGGAAAATCGACAGATTCGGAGGGACGGAGTGAACAGTTTACCGCCCGCCAAAGTCGGGTTAAGGCCGAATATGTGGGTTTCGGATCACCCATCCACTCGATTCTGGCCAGTTTATCGCGCCGCGGGGGTGCCCGATCGCTAAACTACGACTCTGCGGACGAGGCGTCTTCGGTTCGATTTTCGCACCGTCCGTGCCCGGCCCCAAACCGCGGATCAGATTCCGCTTTGACGTTTCCGATAGGTAAAAGCTCTCAGACCCAAACGGTGGACGGCTTCATGACGTTTGACTCACGTGATTCGGGTGACGGCCCATCGAATCCATCCTCGTCGACCTTGGATGCCGAGGGCAGGAATCACTTGGATGCCGAAGGCAGGGATCAGGTCGAATCGTTTCGAAGATCGTTTGAAGAAGCCGTCGGGCAACACGAAACGCTCGTGGATTCCGGTGATCTGGCTCCGGTGTCCCCGGCCCCGATGCTGCAATCGAGATCCGTTCGCCGCCCGGCCGTCGCCAACCGGCCCGACGCGTTGACGCAAAGTCTGTTCATGTTGATCACGATGGTGGTCATGTTGGCGACCGCCCGTTTCGCGGTGCCACGAATCGTCGAAGAGATCCGCTACGGATGGCACCGTGGTGAGTTGCGCGCCGAATACGAGACCGGCGTGGACGGTTTGAAAAACGTTTCGCTCGACGCGCTGAGCGATGCCTACCAGATGGTCACCGCGACGGTCGGTCCCAGTGTCGTCCATATCGACGTCCAGCGTCGCGACGGCATCCTGACCGACCGCTTCGCCTCCCTGATGCCGCCCGGCGCGATCCCTCCGTCGGATCAGGGCAGCGGCGTGATCGTCGACCGAGACGGTTTCGTCCTCACGAACCGTCACGTGATCGCCGACGGTGACGACATCACGGTCACTTTATCCGACGGCCGGCGGGTCAAAGCTTCGGTCATCGGCAGCGATTTGTTGACGGATTTGGCCGTCCTGCAAGTCCAGGCCGATCGCTTGATTCCGATCCGCTGGGGCGACAGTGATCGCTGCCGTGTCGGTTCTCCGTTGTGGGCCGTCGGCAGTCCTTTCGGACTCGATCGCACCGTCACCTTCGGAATCTTGAGCGGCAAACATCGCGTCGTGCGGGCCAGCAGCCAACACGGTGCCCGCGGACAGTACCAAGATTTCATGCAAAGCGACGTGGCGGTGAATCCCGGCAACAGCGGGGGTCCGCTGGTGGATGCTCGCGGCACGCTGGTCGGGATCAACACGGCGATCGTCGGCGACACCTATCAAGGCGTCAGTTTCTCGAT
>CAYVRC010000132.1:0-16963 GCA_964453205.1 uncultured Pirellulaceae bacterium
CTAGACCTCCGAACATCCGGATCACCGCCGCAGGCGGAAAGGCGCCGACGGCGGGCTGCAGAAAGCGCCGCGCGTGACCAAAGGCTTCGGTGATGCCGCGCGCGTCGGTGTCCTGCGTCAAATTGCAGCGGGTCCCACCGGACATCAGGATCTTGACGCCCGCTTTCGTGTTTTTCTCCAATAAAAGAACCGCCGTCCGTGATCGCCGCGCCGCTTCGGTCGCAGCGATCATGCCGGCCGCACCGGCCCCGATCACGACGATGGGAATCTGAACGTCTGTCTCGGATGCCATCGTTAGAACTTCGGAGTAATCTGAAAATCGGTTTGCCTCATTGACATCGCATACGACCCGCCTTCCTTCATGCCTCAGCCACGCACCAACAATCGATACTGTAACACGTCGGGCTTTTCTTTCGCGCAGGCCCGATCGTTGATCGGCGACCTCGGGCGTCCCGATCCGGCGATTTACTGGGCGGATTTCCTCACCTCGATCGTCCTGGGACATCTCACTTTTCACGCGATGTATTTTCTGCCCCGCTGGTATCCGCAAGCGTCTTGGTTGCCGGTCGCCTTGATCGCCGCGTACGTGGCGACCGTCGTCTTGTACATGCGGGCGTTGATGTTCATTCACGAACTGGTTCATCTGCCCGAGAAAGGATTTCGGGCGTTCCGAGTCGCTTGGAATGCCCTTTGCGGCATCTTCTTTTTCGTCCCGTCGTTTTTGTATTATCCGCACGTCGACCATCATCGCCGCAAGCATTACGGCACCGATCATGACGGCGAATATCTTCCGCTCAGCCACCACAGCCGGTGGGTGTTCGTCGGTTTCATTGCTCAGTCGCTGGTCATTCCGTTTCTCGCCTTGATCCGATTTTTGATCATCAGCCCGATATGTTGGGTTTATCCGCCCGCCCGCCGGTTCGTGCATCGTTACCTGTCGACGATGGTGGTGGATCCGTTTTACGAGCGCACCGACGCGTCGCCCGGTCTGATGCGAATCGTCGTCTTGCAGGAAGCCTGCTGTTTCGCCTGGGCTTTCTGGTTTCTGATTCGCGGCGGCATCATGCGTGGTGAACCGATCGATCCGTTTTGGGGCATCGCGTACGCGGTCGGGGTTGGCGTTTTGGTCTTGAACGGCCTTCGCACGATGGGGGCGCATCGCTGGACCAATGCGGGCGGCGAGATGACTTTCGAACAACAGCTGCTCGACAGCGTGAACTACCCCCATCATGCCTGGGCGACCGAGCTTTGGGGGCCGATCGGAACACGTTATCACGCGATCCATCATCTGTTCCCACGCATCCCGTACCACAACCTGGGCAAGGCCCATCGTCGACTGGCCCACGGCTTGCCAGCCGATTCGATCTACCATCGCACCACGGCGGACGGATTGATCGAAGAACTGATCGCACTGTGGCGACGAGCGGGCCGTCGCCGATCCGCTCGCGTGTCGTTGCAAAAAGTCGGCAAGCTGGGGTAGAGGTTCGCCGACGTTCGAGTCCGGTGTGATCGGCTTCCTACTTTCGCCGGAAGGCCAGTCCGCCGGTCGTCGATCCGCTCATCGTGAACGTGAACCCGCTGCCGACGTTTTCCCAGGTGCCTCGCATCTGTTGCAGGTCGGTCGAACGGACAAGCGTCAGCTCTTTGCCGTCCAACCGGTACTGACCGGCAAAGGTACTGGTCTTTTCCTGACGGGTCGCCGTCCAGCGGAACCCGCCGTCGCCGCTGAGCACCAGTTCGACGGATTGCTCGCCGGGCAAGTCGACCGTCCAGGTGCCGAGGTGCGGCTGGGATGTCGCAGCGGTCGGGGCGCTGAATTCCGGGATCATCGTCGGTGCGGTGGCGGTTTTCTTGGTCGGTCGCGACGGGGTCTGAGCCGCGGACGCGGGTTCGCCGATCGAGGCTAAGATCTGCAAAGCCGACGCCTCCGCACTCGGCTTTCCGTCGTCGGTGCGAGACGAATCCGACGGAGCGTTTGTCACGGCAGAGGGCTGGGCGGGAGCGGCTTGAATCGTGACGGCCGGTGCCACGGGGACGCTGCGGTACACCGGCTGGGGCGCGGAGGTGATCTGCGGCACGAGAAACGGCTGCCCCGTTCGGATTTGTAGCGGCGCCGTCGGACGGATCTGATGCCGAGCGACTTGGGTCTGGCGAGCGTTTTGCCGGGACCGTGTCAGGATCGATGGCACGCCGGTCAACAACCCGCGTCCCCGGAACGATCCCAGGCGACTACCGCTTCGTGCCCCGCCGCACGCATCGGCCGGTGCGGTCGACGAAAGGGTGATCGCGGCGGTGACGGTCAGGATGAACAGATTTTTCAGAGAACGTTTCATGATCAGGATGCCTTCGTTGGAACGGACTAGGGAAGCAAGAGTGGGAGGAAGCCGGACTCGGTCGCCCTCTTCCTCGTCTGCAAGACCAAGCGGCCCGCGGCGGAGGTTGTTACAAGAAAAAAGGCGCTTTCCGGTGCCGGCGTTTTTCCGGCGTGGACGAGGCCCCCGATGACCGCGCCCGGGTCACGACGATCATTGGGCCAACCAAGACGCCAGCGTCGCCTCCGCCGTTTCGGTTTCCTTTTTCGGATTCAGTTCCGCGCTCATCGCGCCGGCGATTTTGGCGACATAGTCGATCGTGCCGGTCAAGGCTTCGTCGGTCGCGGTCGCGTCCAGCTTGGCCATGTAGATCAGCAGGTGCTCGCCGGCTTGATTCTTTTCGACGGCCCAGGAACCGATTTTCGTCGCCGAGCTTTGTCGCAGCACCCGCATCATCAACTCGCTCGACGGTGCTTTTTTGCTGATCGAAACCAGCGACCAGATTCGCCGCACGTCGGCCCGCCCGTGGTACTCGGTGTCTTTGGCCACGAACACCTGCTGCGTTTTTCCGGTCTTGTATTCGTGTTTGACTTGGTAGTGCCCGGTCGAATGCTTCGTGTGAGCGATGTCGGCGGCCTCGAGCAGTTCTTTGGCCGGCAAGGGAGCCGGCTTCCAAGCGCCGGCGATGAACGCACGGATTTCGCTCACATCGACGCAAAAACTGACCAAGGGACTGTTGGGCGAAAACGACTGAGCGATCGCGACTAACCGGCCGTCCTCATTGACGACTGGGCCGCCGCTGTCGCCGGGCACGATCGGGCTTTGGGTTTCGACGGTTCGGAATCGGTGCTCGCCGTGATTCGACTTGAATTTCTTGTCGTAGACGGATCGGACGCGGCCGGCGGTGTAAACCCACAGGATGTCGCTGTCGCCGGGATTGCCGATGGTGTCGACTTTTGATCCCGGCGTCGTGCTTTTTTCGGCCAATTCGATCGACCTCGCGCCGGCGGGTGTTTCGGAAAGCTGGATCAACGCCAAGTCGCGTCGACGATCGATCGCCACGACCTTGCCGGGCTGAGCCGACCTCACGACGTTGTCCAAGTAATGCTTTCGCTCGACCCGCGGCTGACCGTCGCGCATCTCGGGAAAAAACACCACCGCCGAACGGCTGTCGCCGACGACATGAGCGTTCGTCAGGACCAATCGCTTGTCGGCATCGACGTAAACGCCCGTGCCGGTGGAGGTTTCATCATCGGCGTCACTGGTGATGATCCAAGCCGTCGATTTTAACGTTCTGGAATAATTGTCGGCGTCGGCCTGAACACTCGGAGCGGCGCCGAACAGACCGATGACGACCAGGCAGCCGCAGGTCAAAGGAAAGAAAGGACGGAAAAACGGCTGACGGAGGTTCAGCGGGCAGAACATCTTTTTCATCGGGGCACCTGTGAATGTGAGAGGCGATGGAGTAGTCGGAACGATTGATAGGCTGCACGTCTCAGCGGAAGACGAACGCGTTTGTGACGGGTTTTTATTCCGGAGCTTTTTCGAAGGCCAATCGCAGCCTCAATCGGTCGGCCGCGTCACGAATCACCCACTGAAACTCGGTCAGAGAGATGTTTTCGACCGATCCGCTCAAGGTCGTGCCGTCGTCACCGGCCAAGGTCAAGCGATTCCCGCTGCGTGTGGCTTTGCCCCGAGAGACGTTCGGACGCCCCGCCTTCAGATGCAAAAGCACGAACGTCGCATCGGCGTTGATCTTCAGCGCGACCGCCTCGCCGCCTTCCAATCCGCAAGACCAGCGACCGACCAGTGAGACACGCGGCTTGGCGATCGCCGTCGTCTTCTTGACCTCGGAGTTCGTGTCGGCGTCGCTGGCCGATCGTTCGTAAACCGAACTCATTTGAAGCTTCGAAAACAAGGGGTCATCGGCGAAGGTTCGCGTGACCTGTTCAGTGCAAATGAAGATTGTCGCAAGAGAAATGAAGAATCGCATCGGAAGGCCCATTCAAAGACATGAAGCAAGTGAAACTGTCCGAGCGGGGATCCGTTCGCTTTGTTACTTGTGGCTTTGTCCGGAATGTTTTTCTCCGAGGGCGCGTAACATTCTCTCGTCGCTGTCGCTTGGCCGGTTAGTCACCTGACTAACGACGATGCCCCGAGACCCGGCAGACTCACATCGCTCGTCACGTTTTCACCCTCTGCCGTTCTGAGGAACAAGACGATGTTGAAGAAATCCATGATTGCACTGACCGCCCCGATAGCTTTGATCGCCGGCACTGTCGTCGCCGACGATGACATGCCGTCCGTGGTCGCCGAACTGGAATCGGCAGGCCTGTCGTCGTCGGTCGTCGACGTCCGATCCGATCCGATCGGTCGCGACTTGTCGGGACAAGCCGACGTCGCTGCCTTGTTGGGTGACGGCGAAGAAAGCGACGAAGACGCGATCGCAGCCGGCTACCGAAGTTTCCGTGGCGTCTTCGGGGGCATCGGTGGATTCGGAGGTTCCCGAAACTTCGGCCGTCGCAGCTCGGGTTACGGCTACCGCGGCCGTTCCACGTCGGTCTATCGCCGCTACAGCTACTGCAGCCCGGTCGTTTACTACTCGCCGGTGCAGTACTGCCGCTACACCCCCGTCTACACCAGCTATTGGGGATGCTGGTAATCCCGTCGATCCATCCAACGCAAGACGACGATCCGAGGATCGTCGTCGTGATTCGCAACGACAGCGTCCGCGACGTGTTCCATTTTCACGCTCCGTCGGTCACGCTGTTGGGGCGAATCCGACCGACTTCACCGAGCGTCACGGTCCAGGGGGAGAAGGTGGACGCCGATCAAGTCGCTTGCTTACGTTTGATTCGAGGCCGGATGATGTGTGTCGCCAGACCCAACACGCCGAACAACCGGATCGTGTAATAGTTCAAATCGATTTCGAACCAACGATGCTGCACCGATGCACTCGCCGGGTCTTCGTGATGGTTGTTGTGCCAGCCTTCGCCGGCGGTCAACAAGGTCACGAACCAATTGTTCCGGCTGTCATCGGACGTTTCGTAGTTGCGATAACCGAAAAGATGGCCGATCGAATTGACCGACCAAGTGATGTGCCAAACCCAGACCGTCCGCAAGATCACGCCCCACACGAACAAACTGGCGGCGACGCGGTACGCTTCGGGGGTGCTTCCGAACCAGGCGATGCACCCGAGGAAAGCGACCAACGCGTACACGATCGCGTGCAGAATCCAAAGTATCCCCGCTTGGGCGGGCAAGCGCTCGATCCAGCGATAATAAGGATCCGACAAAATGTCGCGAGCGTACTTCTGGTACATCGAAAACGTCTCCAGCGGAGTCCGTGTTTCGTGAACCAACCAGTTGACGTGCGACCAGAACACGCCGCGGCGGGGCGAATGCGGATCTTCTTTTTCGTCGCTGTGCGAGTGATGCATGCGATGCCAAGCGACCCAGTGGGCCGGGGTTTCCTGAGCCGCGCACATCGCGAAGGTCACGAGAGTCCGCTCGAACCACTTCGGCGTGCGAAAACTGCGATGTGCCAGCAAGCGGTGGTAGCCGATCGGGATCGCCATTTGTCCGAAGACGATCACCCCCAACAGGAACGCGATCACACCGGGCCAAGAAAAAAACCAAGGCACCAACGCCAGCAACGCCAGCACGTGCAGTGTGGCGAAGAAAATCGTGTAGTCCCAACGAATCCCCGCGCGATGGATCTCGCTTTGGCGGATCGAAGCGGACATGTCGGCATCAGTTGCCATCGAACTTCCAAAAAAGCGGGTCGAGGTTCCTGCGGAGACGTCGGAACGGTCGAAATCGTTCTCTCGACGCGTCACAGTGATGAGTCAACGTAACCCAATGCGGCGGCGGCGCGAGCGGGTAAACTGTCAAAATCGATGGACACTCCGAAACGATGCCCCGATTTGTTCGGCTATCTTTCGTAATCCGCACCCGAGACGCCTTTCGACGTCGTCTTCAAAGCGATGTCACCCTACCGTGCGTTGACAACGACTCCCCCTCTGCCCCGATACGAGCGATCCACCATGACGTTGATGAAACCCGATTTCCGATCCCTGTGTCGCACCGCCGCGGCGATGTCCTGGCTGATGTTCCTCCCGGCGGCTTCCGCTGCCGACCCGACGTCGATCAAGATCTGCACCTACAACATCCGCATGAACAGCCCCAACGACGGCCCGGACGTCTGGCCCCACCGGATCGACGCCGTGACCGAGTTCATCCGCCGGCACGACGTTGTCGGATTGCAAGAGGTCACGCCGACACAGTTCGTCGATTTGAAGCAGCGATTGTCCGGCTTTGATTCCTACGGGCTCGGACGCGATGACGGTGACAAGCGTGGTGAAGCCGCCGCGGTGTTTTTTCGAAAGGACCGTTTCGAACCGCTCGAGAAGATGACCTTGTGGTTGTCCGAAGACCCCCAGGCGGTCGGCGCGAAAAGTTGGGACGCCGCGATCACGCGAACGATGACGTGGATCGTGTTTCGAGACATGCGATCCGACGCCAAGTTCTTGTTCGTCAATACCCACTTCGATCACGTGGGCAAAGCGGCGCGGCTGAACAGTGCCATTCAAATCGTGCGGGTGACGCGACAGAATCCCGACAACCTGCCGATCATCGTGATGGGTGATTTCAACTGCACGCCCGACGCACCGCCGTACCTGAAATTGACCGAGGCCTTCCGCGACGCCCGTTTGGTGGGCCGGGCCGATGAATCCGAACCGAACAGCACCTGGAACGGCTTCAACGAGATCGTTCCGGGTAGGATCATCGACCACATCTTTGTCAACGACCGAGTGCAAGTCCAAAACTTTGCGATCCACAATCCCAAAACGGCCGGCGGTCGATTCGCCAGCGATCATTTGCCTGTCGTCGCGACCATCTCGCTGGTCAATCCTCCGCCGGCCGATGCGGCCCGCCCCTAGCCGGCTGGCCTACCGGTCGATCGCGATACAGGCCGCTTCCACGGTGCTGCGGACGTACAGTCGTCCGTCGCTGTAGGCGGGCGTCGACCAGCACTTTCCGTCGAGCACGTCGGACCGCGCCAGTTCCTCGTAACCGTCCGGATTCGCCGAGACGATGACGACTTCGCCGGCATCCGAAAGGACGACCAAGCGTTCGTCGATCAAGATACAGTTTCCCGGTCCGAAGCCACGCTCGGACCATTTGATTTCGCCGGTCGCCAGTTCGACACACTGCAGCGGAGCCTTTCCGTATTTCTTGAATTCGAAGATTCCGTACAAGTGCCCGTCATGGACCAGCGGCGTACTCCAGTGGTTCATCAACTCGTTGGCTTTGAACCAGACCTCGTCGGCTTCCGGATTCTCCGTGACTTCAAATAACCCCGCGCCGACGCCGTAACCCGCGGAACAGTAAACCTGGTCGCCGTCGATCACCGGTGAAGCCGCGGTCGAAACGCTGAAAGGAAACTTGGCTCGCCACAATTCATCACCCGTTGCCGCGTCAATGCCGACCAAGCCGGATTGCACGAAGAAGACGATCTGTTTGCGGCCGCCGATCGTGGCGAGTCGCGGCGTCGCGTGGGTAATCGTTTCATCGCCAGCTTTCCAAACCGTTTCGCCGTTTCGTTTGTCGAAGGCGAGGAAGCTTTGGCCGGCACCGCCGCCACTGACGAAGACGTGGTCACCGTCGATCAGAGGACTCGTTGCGTTGAGCCATTTGATGTTGCGGCCCTCGAATTCGTCGACGACATCACGTTTCCAGATTTCGTCGCCGGTTTCGGCGTCCAAGCACCTCAACACCAAATGTGCGTCGTAAACGAACACGTGCGGGCCGTCGACGACCGGGGTGGCCCGGGGACCGTCACCGCCACGGTTGTCTCGGGCGCCCGCGTTGCCCCCGTCGTGACCGTAGTCACTGTTGCCCAGCGGCACCCGCCAAAGTTCGTCGCCGGTCTCGGCATCGATCGCCAAGCAGACCTCCTGGTCGTCGGCGCCGATCAGTGTGAAGACGCGTCCATCGGCGACGGTGAAGGAGCTGAATCCGAGTGGCGTTTCGGTTTTCCAGACGACTCGCGGAAAGTCCGCCTTCAGGTTCGCGGTCGACAGACCCTCGGGCGACTTGCCGTCCCCGGTGGGGCCACGGTAAGCGGTCCAGTCCGCCGCGAAAGAGCTTGACAGGCTGGTCAGAAGCAGCAAAGGCAAAAAGTATCGGATCGGTGAGGGGCGGGTCATGGCAGGTTGGCGGGTCCAAGGAGGGTGGTGCGCGTGCGGTAAAAACGATTGCCAATCGAAACGATTCGATTCAGCCGACCCGATGACTCTCAGGAGTCAACGTCGCCGGGAACCGCGGACGAAGCGTCCGAGTTTTCGTTGTCGATACGATTCATTATTCTTCCGTGGACCTTCATTCGTAAGGATCGGTCAGGAAAAAAATTTCGTGTACTGTCACCGGGAACCGCCCCGCCGGGTGCTCGGCACAATAGGGATGCGGCACCGGTTTCCCGCTCGCTGCTGAGGGCCGCCACGCTTGGTGAATTTCCATGGATCTATCTGAAATCCGATCGCGACTTCAGTCTTCCGAGCGAGGAGAATCCGATGATTGGCAAGTGCGGGCGATCGAAGACAACGCCGCGGCTTTCAAGGTGCCGGCCGACGCCTTGATTTGGCGGTCAGACTGATCCGAAGACTACTCGATCCGTTATGAGGAATTGCCGGCGCGACTGGACGCTTTGAGCCCCGGGGAGCTTGAAGCGATTTTCGAACCGCTTGCCCCGAATTTGGGATCCGAATTGGTCTGCGGATGGCGTCTTTATTCAAAGCGTCCGCTGCGGCTGATGGGCGGCTTGGGGTTCAACGGTCTTCCTCCGGAAGCCCGAGCTTTCTGGTTGCGTAGCTTGCTGCGATGCATCGGTCGGTTCCGTCCGGGAATCATCGATGTTCGCTGGCTCGCCGTCTGGGGCGGCTGGCTGGACGGCACCGAGGATCGATCGGTGACCGACGTCTTCAGCGATCGGTTCGCAGTGCCGGGACCGTTTTGGGATCTGTCCGATCACGTCGGTCGCCTTCTCGGCGCGGCATTGCACGAAGGTCACTGGGCGAGTGACGACGTTTTCGAGACGCTCTCGCTGATCGCCGAGGGCCGACATCCGATCGGCCGCTTCGGATCCCATGTCGCCCGGGCGTTGGCACACGCCGCAAACAACGAAGCGACAGCACGCCTGGTCGATGTCGTCCTTCGCCAAAGCGATACGAGCCGATCGGAGGAATCATCGCGAGACCTTCTCGGGTACTGCATCGTGGCGGGGATGGAAGGCTTGGTCGATCGGCCGAGTGATCTTGCCGAATGGTTGAACGCCGTCGCACGCGTCGGACGCGACGGTGTGACGCTTCCCTGGAACCTGATCGCGTCGATCGTTTTGCCGTTGCCCGTCGGTACGTCGACCCAGGGGAACGGTGATCCAAAATTGGCTGCGGTGGAGACCTTCGCCGATCTGCTGCGTGATGCGCCGAGGCGTCAGCTGGCGATCCGACGCGACGATCCTTTGGACATGATGATCGCTTTGAGTGTGGAAGCGGCCATCGATCCGGCGGCGGTCGACTCGGCCGCCGGCCAAATCCGTGATCACGGTTCTTGGGATCGATCCCAGACGCTCGTGACGCTCGTGACGCTCGGGCACCTGTGGGACCCTCCGTCGGTCGAACCGCTTTGGAAACGACTCGTTCGAGCGTGCGTGGATGCGTCGGTGACCGACGAATTGCTGCGCCAAACGCTGTTGATGTCGCGAGCAGGCTGCCTAGACGTCGACGCCTCGCCGCCGGACGGTTCCGCCTTCGACGCTTTGCTTGCGATCGCCCACCGCGTGCTGGCCGGCGGGACGCCGAAACGCTGCAATCCCGGCGCGAGTTGAACCTCTTCATCGAATCGTTGGCGTTGGACCCGCAAACGCGACGCGCCTTGGCCACGTTCGACGAGGAACCTCCGATGGCCAAGCGTTGGAACGACCGGAAACCTCTCAAGCATGAGGAGGCCGTCGATCGATTGGCCGGTTACTTCGTCCGAACGACGACATCCACGTTGCCGCCCGAGCGCCTCGTCGAACAGATGTTCGACCTGACCGAAAGTTTGTTGTTCCGCATTCCCGCTGACGTTCGGAAACGACTGTCGGAATTGCCACACGATCACCGGGACACCTTGCTCCGAACACCGGGAATCGACTTGCAGTTGCGTCGCATCGAACAGAAGCTGCGAGAACTGCCGGATCGACAAGCCGGCTCGCTGCGGCGGCGGCACGTCGATTTGCTCCTGTGGGCGAATGCGAAACATCCGGGACGCTGTGACATGGCGACCGAGCTGGCGATCGTCGCCGCCGCACACGGGGCCCTCTCGCTCGGCGATTTCGTTTGTGGCTTGGTCGCCAACGCGGACGGCTACGGCAGTCGTTTGTCGCTGGTCGATTTGCTCCGCCGTGAAGATTGGTGGAATCGAGGCATCGATCCGGAGCGTGAAGAACGGATGAGATGGATCGTCCAGACGCTTGAATCGATCATCCGAGAACAGGAAGATCATCCGGACGATCAGTTGCCCGAGTGTTTCGGGGATTGGTACCAAAGATTGCCAAGGTCGGCACGAGACAAGGATTTAATCCGCCTGTTGCGTCGGCATCGCGACGTCGAACTGACCCGTTGCTTGTCTGAACTGACGCAGCTCGCTGAAGAAGGTTTGCTCGATGAAAACCGCGCGTTGCGGTTGGCGCTGATCAACCCGGGGTTGGTCCCATCGATCGCCGATTTTTTGGATTGGCTCGAATTGCCCGAAATCCTGGTTTGGCTCTTCGCGCATCTCGGATCGAACGAACCTTCGCTCGCCTACGCGATGGGTTATACCGGCGACAGCTTTCAAGTTTGTCACACGTTGCTGGTCATCCGGGCCACGGGCGTGCATCGTATGATCGTGAGAGCCGGCAAACCACTGAAATCCGTCCCGTGTCAGATGACGACGCGGGGCGCGTCGCGATGGGCGAAGTGTCCTTTTCCGATTCCGCCGACTGGACGGACATGATTTCGATCACGGAAGTTCCGCCCGTTGTCCTTAGCGAAGTCATCCGTGACCTGACCCGGGCGCAACGGGCCGCCGGGCAGGGCTAGGTGATCAGAACAACTTCGCCAAGTCGCCGTCGATCCGACCGGCTTGATGTGACATCGCCGCGTTCATGACTTCGATCGCCATACGGGATTCCAAGGTGACGCCGGCACGAACCCCGACGCAGGGATCGTGGCGGCCTTTCTCGAGTCGAAAGTCGATCTCTTGGAGGTTCTTTTGCACGCTCCGCTGCATGCTGTGGATCGTCGAGGTCGGTTTGAATCCGACGCGGAACACCAACGGCATTCCGCTGGTCATCCCGCCCAGTAATCCGCCGTGCGTGTTGGTTTCGTAGCCGTGCGAGCGAATCGGATCGTTGTTCTGGCTACCCTTCCGCGAAATCACGTCCGTGCCCGCGCCGACTTCGCACGATTGCACGGCGTTCAGGCCGCCGAGCGCCCCCATCAAGCGGACCTTTAGACTTTGATACAGCGGATCGCCCAGCAGGGGTGGCACGTTCAAGCCGACGACTTCGACGCCCGCACCGAGCGAATCACCGGCCTTTCGAGTTTCCTTGATCAGCTTCGCGGCTTCAGACGCAAAGTCCTGATCGATCGAGGGAATTTCGGATGCACCCAATTGGGATTCGATCGCCTCGATCGCCTGAACATCCAAGCGGACGTTCTTCGTTTTCGCGATCAGTTCGGCCACGTGATCCGATAGGCTTCGAGTGGCTTTCAACGATCCGACTTGGCTGATCGATGAAACGAAAACGGTTCCGAAGGTGCACCGCAAGAACAACCTAGCGATGGAACCGCCGACGACGTCGCTGATCGTGCTGCGGTAACTGGATCGACCGCCGCCGCGAACATCGACGAAGCCCCGCGACTTGTGATGCTTCAACAGATCCGTGTGGCCCGGCCGGACCTGACCGGTCGGCCCGGTAAATTGTCCGTAGTCGCCCGACTTCTTTGATGTCGACAAAACCATCGCGGCGATCGGTTCGCCGGTCGTGAAGCCCGCTTCGTAGCCTTCGGTGGCGAAGGTGGCGTCATCGACTTCGACCGAGATCTTTGATCCCGTCAGCAGTTCGTCGTGATCGGTTTGGTACAGTCCGGACAAGAAAACGACTTTGTCTTTCTCGTTTCGGGGCGTGCCGTGTTTGTTGCCCCCGGGCCGACGGCGGTCCAAAAAGGCCTGCACCTCGCGACGGCGAAGCATGAATCCCGCCGGGCAACCGCAAACGATCGTCGTGACGGCAGGCCCGTGCGATTCGCCGGCACCGGTGACGTTGTAAAGCGGGCCGCCCAGAGTTTCCATGTCGTTGTTTGCCGATCCGCGTCAGTCGATGCCGTTGGGTTCTGCTTCGGATCGCAATCTTAATCACGATCGGGCTCACTGACGATGGGCAGGATCACACGGGTCAATCCGACCTATTGATCCCCCGCCGTGCGGTAGTCGATCAGCCGTCCGACGTACTTGCCGACCCGGGGCGGGGGCGACTTCAACTGGCGGGGCAGTTCGGTGACCTGCTTTTGGATGCTTTCGGGCAAGTCGCCCCAGGCCTGATCCAAAGCGTTTAGCGCCGCGACGGCGACGAAGTGACCATGGTTTTCCACATTCGCCAACCCGAGCAGCACGCCGGGCGCCCGCTTTTGAAGGTCGGTTCCGGACATTTCGAGGGCGACTTCCGCCGCCGCGACACGCACGCTCGGCGACGGGTCCAGCAGTGCCGCTTCCAGCACTTTTTGGATCGATTCGTTGTTCTGCCAAGCATCGTCGGACCGTGAAAGCAGACCGCGAACGGCCCAGAAGCGGACGCCGGATTCCGGGCTGCGGATCCACCGGGTCATTTGGCGAATCGACGGCGGGGCGGAACGATCTGTCGATGCAAAGGCGACATCGACGACTTCGCCGATCTCGTAAGCTTCGCTCAAACCAAACGTCCGCGGCGGGACATCACCACTGCGACGATGGATTTCCGCTTCGGGCAGTAATCCCAAATCGCGTGTTTCGATCATCCAGTCCTTCACCGCCGAGCGTAAACGCGCGACGTCGTCGGCGTGCTCGGGGTCTTGGGCCAAGTTGATCGTTTCGTCGGGATCGGTTTCCAGGTCGAACAACTCCTCGGACGGTTTCGGTTGCCAGAACTTTGCCTGAGCTTCGTTCAATTTGCCCTCGTCGAACAATCGTTTCCAAACTTGCGTCGTCGGCGTTTCGAACATGTAGCCGACGTGTTTCAGGTAAGGTCGCTCCGGGTAGAAATGCTTCATGTACACGAATCGACCGTCGGTGACGCTGCGGACTTCGTCGATGCGTTCATCCATTCGGCCGCGAAAACCAAAGATCATCGGTTTGGCCGGGCCTTCGAACTTGCCTGCGAAAGCGACGCCTTGCATGTTGGCCGGCGGCCGGATGCCCGCCAGGGACAACGCCGTGGGGGCCAAGTCCACGAAGGCGGTCAAGCGATCCGAGGATCCGCCGGACAGGTACTTCTCCGGTGCAAGTTCTTGAAACTGAGCGGGGATGTGCAACAGCAACGGCACGTGCAATCCCGAGTCGAACGGCCAACGTTTGCTGCGTGGCATGCCGCTACCGTGGTCGCCGTAATAAAAGACGATCGTGGAATCGGCCAGGCCGTCTTCGTCAAGCTCTTTCAAGACCTGACCGACTTGCCGGTCCATCTCGGTCAAGCGGTCGTAATACTGTGCCCAATCTCGACGGACTTCCGGCGTGTCGGGGTGGTATTCGGGAAGCGGGGCCTTGGCAGGATCGTGGACCAGGGTGTGCGGCTTGTTGCGGATCTTGCTTTCGTGGCTGATGGTGAAATTGAATACCGAAAAGAAGGGCTGATGCTTGTCGGACCGATTTCGCCAGTGGGCCTTTCCGCTGCTGTCGTTCCAGCCGGCATCGGGGTCGGCAAAGTTGTAATCGGTCTTTGAATTGTTGGTCGTGTAGTAGCCGGCTTCGCGAAGAATCTGCGGATACAGCTTGATGTCGTCGGGAAGCCGCACACCGCTGCGCATGTGATGGCCGCCCAGGCTGGTCGCGTACATCCCCGATACGATGGTCGTCCGTGCCGGGGCACAAACCGGTGCGTTGGACCAGCATCGCTTGTAACGCAAGGATTTCGAGGCCAGCGAATCGATGTTGGGGGTGTCGGCATAGGTGTCGCCGTAACAGCCCAGTTCCGGGCCGTTGTCCTCGCTGGTGATCCACAGAATGTTGGGACGCTCGTCCGCGTGACTGATGGCCGTCGGTACGCCCCCTAGCGAAACCGCCATCAGCCCGAGCAGGGAAAGAAGCGACGTTCGCCCAATGACGGGGCGAATGTCTTGTCGTGGGTCGGTCATCGGCTTGCCTTCCAAGTGCACAGTTCCATGGGAAAACAGTCAGTCTAGCGAAGATTCGAGCCGTAGTGCCAAGGGATGAACCAATAACGACGCGATCTCCGCTCGCACCGATTGCAGACATAGACGGCCCGCACCAAACACAGTTTTTCCCATAGCGAGCGGCCTTCCCGGTACTTGACCGACCCGCAACGTCGGCAGGTTTCAAAGTCCGTCATCAACTGCCGCACCTATTTTCCCTTTTGCCCCCCTAACATCTTTCGTCACGTCGGTCGGGATACTCCCACCGGTCAATTTGTACGCACAGTGACGGCCGGCGAGCAGCGACGCAACGAGCGCACAAATTTTCAGAGGACACGTCGGCCTGATCAGCCGCTACCTGACCGGGTGGACTCGTTTCGAGCGGGGACTCGTTTCGCGGGTGCCTCAACGCGGCAGCGAAGGAAAATCGATTCCGTAGGCGCAGCTTGAGCGTCCGCAGTACAGGCATTCGTAACGTCGTCTGACGAGGAGAAAGCGATCGAGCCAACGACGAGGGGTGCGATGCATTCCCCGTCCGCAGTTCGAACAGACGCGACGTGAACCTGTTTTTCTCCGACGCTTCATGGAATCATCATGCGACGTTGGCGAGGATACTTCCATCGAACAAAATCCGGTGTGAGGGATTCAGTGATTCAGTGAATCGCCTGATGTTGCTCGATCAAGATAAAGTTCAGTCGGCAGTGGTCAAACGGATTCCGAAGCGAGTCGTCCCTTGGTTAGGGGGGCTCTGCGGTCTCTCGGCGCCGCAACGGTACGGCTTGGTTCTCAACTGACGAGCAGGGGGAAAAACGCTGCCGCAGAAAAAATCGAAGTTCGTTCGAGATTTTTTGTGGATGCTGGCCGACACGACTTCGTGTGCCGCCGGCGAATTCTTTGCGACACGTTACGGCGTCGCCGGTTTGACGACGACGACGCGAACGTCACAAACATTCGTTCCGGTCGGTCCGGTGATCAGCAAGGCGTCGACCCGCTCGAAGAACGGATAAGCATCGTTCGTTTGCAATGAACGTTGCGGGTCCAGCGTCGATTCCCTGATTCGTTGATGAACGCTTGCATCGATCCACGCCCCGGCAGCATCGGTCGGTCCGTCTTCCCCGTCGGTGCCGCCGGACAGGATGCAGAGTCGTCGCCACTGCGAATCGGTCAGTCCTTTTTCCAGCAATCGCAGGTAGGCGGCCAACACCAATTGCTGGTTGCGGCCGCCACGGCCGCGAACCGACGGGGCAGCCAACCGGACGACCGGTTCGCCTCCGCTGATCAGACAATCGACGCGGTGTCCTTTCGGATCGGCGCGGAGCATGTCCAGCGCGGCGTCGGCCAGGCGGATGCCGACGTCTTCGGCCGAGCCCTCGGGTCGGACGGCCGACTGCATGACGTGTTGATAACCCAACGCTTCGGCACGAATTCCGGCGTGATCAACGGCCACCGCGTTGTTGCCCAAGATCACGGTGGTCGCCTTGGTGGAAACGGGTGTCGGCGGCTTGTCGGGCGACTGCAACGTTCGATAGACGACCGCCGGTAAGCTTCGCTCGGGATCGAAGTGATGCAGCACCCTCAAGGCATCTTCGTTTGTCGAATCATCGACGACCGTCGGCCCCGAGGCGATTAAATCGGGCGGGTCCCCCAAGATGTCGGAAAGGACCAAGGTCACCAACTGGCCGGCGGCACAGGCTCGCAACAGCCCACCGCCCTTGATCTCGCTGAGCCGACGACGGACGGTGTTCAGCTGGCGGATGTCCGCCCCCGCGGCGCTCAGGAAACGCGTCACGGCGATCTTGTCGTCCAGGCTGATTGTGGAAACGGGAAGCGGCAACAACGCGCTACCGCCGCCGGAGATCAACGCGATGCAAAGGTCACGGCCGCTGGCGGACCGGACCAATTGCATGATCCGCCGGGCGCCCCGGACGGCCGCCTCGGTCGGCTCGTTGACGCCGGCCGGTCGCGCCGCGTGGATCCGGACGCCGGGGAGCTCGACGTCGGTTCCGTCGGGCACGTTCACCCACCCGCTCAAAGAAAAACGATCGCCGATGGCATCGTCAAGGCCAGCGGCCATCGCGGCACCGGCCTTGCCGCCGCCGACGACCAGAATTCGATCAAAACTGTGAAGCGGAACCCGGTGATCGCCCAAGCAAAGGTCGGTCCCGTCGGCGGTGACTTCTCGGGCCACCAAGCCATGGGCGCGGGCGGCGTCGACGCCCG
>CAYVRC010000133.1:0-11965 GCA_964453205.1 uncultured Pirellulaceae bacterium
TAAGAAGATCGGCAAAGAAGACGGCGCGATGTTGGGCTTGTCGTCAATCTTTCTCGATCGCGACGCCTTGTTCCGCCCCGAGCTGGTCGAAACCGGCAGCCCCGATGCTCATGGACGGGTCATGCTGCAGGATTGGGAACTGGGGCTGGCCGTCAATCACGCGCTGCGATACGTCAAGCCGGATGAAGCACTCCGGGAGGCGATCGTTTCAGGTCGAATGCGGACCAAGGCGGATGTGAAGCGTGAAGTCGAGCGGATGCTGGCCGACGACAGCATTCGCAAACCACGCGTCCTGCGTTTCTTTCGGGATTACTTCGACCACGACTTGGGCGGCTACATCTGCAAGGACGCCAAAGCGTTAGCAGAAACCGGCGTCAACACCCGAGGCACGTCGCACTATCTGGCGATGTTTGATGCGGCGGCCAGCACCGATCGTCTGATCGAAATGATCTTGCACGAAGACAAGGATGTTCTCAAGCAACTGTTGACGACCGATAAAGTGGTCGCCACGGAAACGGACAACCTATATTTCGGCAGGCAGCGATCCCGGGAAGAGGTGGCTGCGGCGGTCGCTGCGGAAAAGAAGGCGGCGGCCGAAGCGGCAAAGCAGGCTGCCGCCGAACTGGAGGCATGGAAGAAGGCCAATCCTGGCAAGAAGCCACCCAAGCCGGCAAAGAAGAACCCACAGAACGTCAATCATAAAATTGCCGCGGCAAATCTGTCGGGACCAAAAGTCTACGCGCGCGTCGGACGCCGCAGTTTCGGCAACGGGTCCATGAAGCCCGAACGCATTTTGGCCACGGCACCGGAGGGCCAGCGGTTGGGCATCCTGACGCATCCGAGTTGGCTGGTGTCGCACTCCGATGCGATGGACAACCACGCCATCCACCGCGGCCGCTGGATCCGCGAACGCCTGCTCGGCGGAGGCATTCCGGATGTGCCGATCACCGTCGATGCGATGCTGCCCGATGAACCGGGAAGCACTCTGCGCGAGCGAATGCGGGTCACCAGGGAAGATTATTGCTGGACGTGCCACGAGAAAATGGATCCGCTGGGTCTGCCTTTTGAGATGTACAACCACGCGGGTGTGTATCGTGAGACGGGACAGAACGGTCCCGTCGACACGTCGGGCGAGATCATCGATTCCGGCGATCCCGAACTCGATGGTAAGGTCGCCGACGCCATCGAGATGATTCAGAAAATTGCGGATAGCGAGCGGGCCGAACAGGTCTTCGTCCGCCATGCCTTTCGATTCTGGATGGGCCGCAACGAAACTCTGAACGACGCGCCCGTTTTGCAGCAAGCGTACCGTGCGTACAAAGACAGCGGGGGCAGCATGAACGCGCTGATCACGTCGCTACTGACGTCCGACGCGTTCCTGTACCGCACGATCCGTCCGGCGGCAGCGGATCCCGACGAAATCGATGCGGAAGATTGGCGGAGTCGACAGTTGAAGAAGGTTTCTCAGAAAATTCAGGATGCCGAATCCGATGCGGATCGACTCGAATACGCCGCGCGACAGTGGTGGCTCCGGCGATGGGAACCCGGCCGAATGTCTTCAGCTCCGACACACGCACCGATCGAATCGAAGCTGGTCGAGGAACCACGGCTTGCGGAACTAGAACAACCGCCGGGCATTGCTTCCGACCTTTGGCAACGCCTGATTTCGTCTCAAGCGGAGTTGCTTGCGATGGATACCGATGACGATCGCAAGGAAAAGCTTCGGGAGATCATCGCGTCAGCGAAGCGATTCGAAAAAGAGCTTTCCGAACAGCTTCCGCCGCGGCTGCGGCAATTCCCGGCTCCGACGGCATGGACGCTGGCGTACGCGCGATACCGGCTCGGACGAGCCTTGGCTTATCGCGAACTGCCGAGCGTGCGAGAGCGATGGCCGATTTCTGATCCGGATCACTATCAGGAGCAACTTTTGACTGCCTATCAGAGATTGCTCGATCAGACGAAACAAGTTCGTCCCGAGTTCATTCTTCTTGAGGATCGGATCCTGCGACGTTCCGGCAAGAAAGGGCGAGCATTGGAATTGCTTGAAGCTTATCGAGAGTCGATTGAACCGAAGTGGTACCTCAAGAAGAGGCGTGATTTGCTCAAAGAACTCGGATGGGAACCGCCCTACAAGGAAGCGGCCCGGATCTACATCGAAGCAGGCTACGGCGACGAACCGTAGTCGTCCGGGATTGAGGATTCGGGTGCCCGCGATTCGCTGCAGTCCGCGACAACTGGTTTCGCCCACGGCGATCGCCAATTCGGGATGCGTCGAATGAACGATCTCGCTGGCCAGATTCTTATCGTCAGCGATGCCACCGTGGACGACCGTTCCGAGCGGGCCGGCGACCGGTGGCGGTCAGCATCAGGATCGTGCGGGGGAACGGGGCATCGCGTGATGTGACGGAGATAGTATTCCACGGCAGATCGTGAGCTTCGTAGTCGATCATTCCAGGTGTCAATGACTTCGTTCAAGTCCCCGCCGACGCCGATGATTTGCATGCCGCCCTCGGTCCAGGGGGTTGCGTGAATACAGTGCAGTCGATGGTCGTCGACTTCGGCCATCATGATCAATCGGGTGAAATCAGCGAGCGGCACATCGTGTTCGCCGGGCAGGACGAATGCGGGCCGATTGAAACATCGAAGTGTTTGAAAGAAAACACGATAGAAGTCTTTTTTGATGGCGACATCTTGCGGTCAAGGCGATGCGATTGCCGAGATGAGTTCCTGTTGCGACTCGGCCGAAGTGCTGGGACCGAACAACAATTCGGCAATCGTCTTGCCGTTGGCTTCGGCCAAAACGTAGCCACTGAGCTCCGTGAAGGCGTCGTTGCCCCATCGCAGTCGGGCTTCGCCGTCGAGGATCAGGATCGCGTTTCCCGCGCGACTGACCACCAAAGTATAGGGTCTCCAGATCGGCCCGGGCCTCCGCTCGACCTTCCTTGAAGGGTGCATTCACGAGCGCCGACCGCAAACGCATCGGTAAATTCGAACAGTCAGCCGGAGGGACGTTGTTTGTGGACGAGATCGGTGACATGTCGCCGGTGCTGCAAAGCAAACTGCTGCGTGTCCTCCAAGAGAAACCGTTCGAGCGTGTCGGCGGCAACGAAACGATCGACAGGAAAAAATTTCGGATCAAACGTCGTTTATTTTAGGCCCGACTCATCCACACCTTGCCGTCAACCGACGCCACTATCTTGGCAAACGGAGGATGGACTTTACATCGCTGACCGGATGACTCAGCCGATTCGTCAGCAAGCCGCTTTCGAGATTTGCGACCATCACCGCGACCATTGCCAGTCGTAACGGCCATGCCGGACCGCCGACGAGAAGCGTTGCCGCCGCGATCGCGACAAGCAGCCATGCGATCTTGGCCGAGCGGGTATGGTAGCTAGGCAGTTTGCCGTACTTGGCAAGTGCATAGCAACCGGCAGCGATGTAGGTGCAAATCGCCGGGACGATCCAGACAGCTTCGCCCGCAAGCAATTCGCCTCGCAGAAACACCAGCGACAACGCGAGGCAACCGTACATGATCGCGTCGGAAAAACTATCCAGTCGCGGTCCGATCTCGCTACGCTGATCAAGCCAACTCGCCAGTTTACCGTCGACGAAGTCGGTCAGTGTCAGCACCAGAAATAGAACCAACGTGGCTCGACTGTGGCCGTTCCAAGCCAGCACGATCAACAGTGGCGAGCTCATGCCACGAGCGATGCAGATCATGTTCGGGACGGTCCAAGTCATCGCAGCCAACCCGAGACGACGAGTGCCACCGGCGCGGAGAACGTCAGCGAGTCGATACGGTCAAGGACGCCGCCTTGGCCGGGCAGCAAAGTTCCACTGTCTTTGACTCCGGCGGCCCGTTTGATTGCCGACATGTTTAAATCGCCCGCTGTCGCGGCCAACGCGACGACGAAACCGAAAAAGACCGATTCGACGACGTTCAGCGATGTCAGCCACGGTCCCAACCACCAGGCGAGGGCGACTGTCCCGAGCACGCCGCCGACAAAGCCTTCCACCGTCTTATGGGGCGAGATCATCGGCGCCAGCTTCCTCTTGCCGATCGCACGCCCGGTCCACGCCGCGAGGATGTCGTTCCATTCGGTCAGACCTACCAGAAACAGGAACATTCCGGCGAACTCATCGCCACCCGGATCGCCCAGCAACAGGCTGCAAGCCGGCAGACTGCATGCGAGCAACACACCATAGACAACGCAACTCGCCCGACGAGGAAACGCCCCGAGTTTGGCGGTGCCGGCCAGCAACCCGCTCGATAGTAACGCAACTGCCAGTGGTACCGAAGCCAGCCATAACGGCCCCGCACCCGTCGCAAGCCCAACGTAAGTCGTGGCGATGCCGACGCATCCGATCCCCGTTGCTAAAGTCCCCACTCGCTCGCGACCCAGGAGCAACACGTATTCACGGAACGCCAAACAACTGACCACGGAAAACAGCACCGCTGCGACGAATCGACCGCCCAGGGCAGCCGCCAACACCCACCCGGCAACGATCCACCATGAAAACAGACTGGCGATGCGTTTGCGGGCCAGCGGCGAAGTGCGGTCTCGAAGCGTGCTCAATCGCACGATCGTGCCAGCCGTCAAAAGTCCGATGACCGAAACCGCAACGCCCAAAGCTGGAGACATGCTGTTCATGCCAAGTCTCCGTCTCGGCAGGCGGCTTCGTCGGATGCCCGTGCGAAAAAACGCTTTACCAACAACGGAATTGCGATGGCGAGTGTGCTTGCGAAAAGCAGATTCCAATCGACGATCGCCCACGGTTTGATTCGGTCAAAACGGTCAAGGGTCGGTAGCCGCGAGCCCGCAAGCACAAAGACCATGTTGCTCGGCAGCATCCCCAAGAGTGTCGTCCAAGCAAATGTCGAAAGTCGCACGTCGGTCGCACCGGCCGAGTAGTTGATTCCCGTGTAGGGTGCGTGGACCAGACGCAGCGTCATCAAGCAAGTCGCCTCGCCGCCACGCTTCAATGCCGCATCGATCTTGTTGACAGATTTCTTGGCGCGGCGAACCGCCCAATCGCGAAAGAAGTGACGCACCGTCGACATGGCGATCATGGCCGCGACAGTCAGCGAGAGACTAACAATCGCGAGTCCGATCCAAAATCCGAACAGCCATCCGAAAACAATCGACTTACCGGTCGTTCCCGGAATCAGTGATGTGATGATGTAGACGAGCATGCCGACGCTGATACTGACGATCGGATCGTCGGCGATAACGCCTCGCAACCATCGCTCATTCTCGACGATAGCGGCGAGTCGAAGCGGTGCTCTGGAAAGGTACCAAATCGCGGCAACCAGAACGAAGGCGATCATGACCACCGTCAGCCGTTTCATGCCGCAGTCGACGCATCTTGTTCGGTCGCTTCTCGGCGACGGACACAACGGTCGATGTATCGGATCAGTTGACTTCGTGTCATCGTGTCACCTCTTTGGTTCATGGTGTGACAAATTAATGGTGTGACAAAACTGAACACCCGTTGCGTCAATTCGTTGCGGCGTCTACCCGCCACCCTGCCAGCCGTGCGAACGAAGGGTCGTCGGTTTCCACCGCCGTTCAGCTTGTTGAAGGACATCAGAGCAATCACGGTGCCGTTCAGCGGCTGTCGATGCTCGGAATGACAAAATGTCCGAGGAGTGACAACTTGACGTGTCTCAAACGGCCAGATTTGCGACTCCCGATCATTCCATCGGATGAATCGCGAATTGGTACGGTCATTGCAAGGTTCAAGTGGCGGGCGAACGAGACTGTCAACAAGGCACACTCGATCAGTCATTGGAAAACGAGCGCCGAGCATCATTCTTTTGAACCCGATTGAAAGGAGGGGACGAAAATGTTGGCAACACGATGGGAACCATGGACGGAGTTGAATCGGCTCAGTCAGGAGATGGATCGACTCATCAGCCGCGGCGGAAACGGCACCGTGATGGGCGTCGGCAGCTTTCCAGCGATAAACGTCTGGGAAGACGACGACAACCTGCATGCCGAGGCCGAACTGCCGGGCTTTTTCATGGATGATTTGGAGATCTATGTCACCGGCAATCAGTTGACCATCAAAGGCGAACGCAAGCCGCCGGAGCACAAAGGCGGAACGTGGCATCGTCAAGAGCGTGGCTACGGCAGGTTCAGTCGCATGGTCGAGTTGCCGGGCGACATTGACGGCGACAAAGTTTCGGCCGAGTTCAAGAACGGCGTGCTGAGCATCACGCTGCCCAAGACCGAAGCCGTCAAGCCCCGACGGATCGAAGTCAAGGCCAACTGAAGGGACTCGATTGAAGAAGAACCGAAGGCGATTGCCAAATCGGTAGATGAGGTCGGAGGCTTCCATCCGAGCCGCCGATGTCCACTTGCAACCAATCAGTTTTTCAATGGAGGTGAACCATGGCGACCACCATGACAACCACGAACCAAAATGCACCCACAAACCAAGATGACAACAGCCAACTGAGCCAAGACCAAAACGGACAGGGGCAACAGTCTCGATCGACTTACCAACCACGATTCGACATCTGGGAAGGCGACGACGAGTTGATCCTGTACGGTGATCTGCCGGGCGTCAACTGTCAGGATTTGGACATCCATTTCGAGAACCGACAACTGACGATCCACGGCAAGGTTCGTCGCTGCCATGACGGCGAAGGATACCTTTACAGTGAATACAGTGTGGGGCACTTCAAGCGAACCTTCATGATCGGTGAATCGATCAACAGCGAGGCCATCTCGGCTGAATTGCACGACGGCGTGTTAACCTTGCGGCTGCCCAAGTCCGACCAGGCGAAACCGCGACGCGTCGAAGTGAAAGCCGGCTGAGTCGTCGGCGTCATGTTCTCCCGCTGCGACCACGCGGCGGGAATTTCCACTACCAATCCACGACAGGAGGCATCCCGATGTTCGACAAACCGATCCCTCGGAAACAAAAGAACCATGACGACGAGCATTCGCTGAGTGCTCGAAACCATGACGACCCGGTCACCGCCCTGCGTCGAGACTTCGATCATTTGTTGTCGCGGTTTTGGGACGATGGTATCCCCACTCGTGGCTTCGCAAATTTCGACGAGAACGAGAGCGAATACGTGATGACCGCGGAGGTGCCGGGATTTGAGCCCGACGAATTCGACGTCAAGGTCAGCGGCAACGTGTTGACGGTCAAGGCCGAGCACAAAGAGGAATCCGGCGGCAAGAACGGACGCTCGTATCGCTATGGCGATTATCAACAATCGTTTTCGCTGCCTGTTGGCGTCAAAGAAGATCAGATCGACGCTACCTATCACAGCGGTGTGTTGGAGATCCACTTGCCGAAAGACGAATCGACCCCATCGAAAAGGATCCAAGTCACGTCGGCATGATCGTCAAGTTCTTTGGTTCCCAGATCCGCCGGCTAGTCGGAAGCCTACCCTAGTGGAAATAGTCTTTAGCCGGCACAAAGGAAACTGGAACGGATGAAACGAGCAATGATGTACGTCGCGGGATTCGTCGGAGTCGCCTTGGTCGGCACGCTCGCCTTGGCGATGGCCACCCGAGCGGGATACGAGTCGGCCGAGTTCAAGGTCATCGAGTCTGACGGTGTGATCGAAATTCGCGAGTATCCGGACCTGATGCTGGCCGCGACCGATTCGAATATGAATTCGCAAGGTCGCGATGGCAGTTTCATGCGTCTGTTTCGATACATCAGCGGGGCAAACGCTGCCGAGCAGAAGATCGCGATGACCACACCCGTGTTCATGGAAGGCGAAATCGGCGAGTCGGATGTTTCGATGGGATTCGTGATGCCAAAGGGCGTTGCCGCAAAGGGAGCACCCGAGCCGAAGGGCGAAGGCGTGAAGCTTCGTCAGCGCAAGGGCGGGCGTTTCGCGGTCATTCGTTTTTCCGGTCGACTCGACTCCGAACTCGCCAAGGCTCAAGAAGCCAAACTTCGTGAATGGATGGATTCGCGTGGTTTCGAGGGCGAGGATTCTGCCGAAGCCGCCGGTTACGATCCGCCGTTCACACCCGCAGCATTGCGACGCAATGAAATTTTGATTCGCTTGAAAAGCTCGCCCGAGGTTGCCCCGAGCGAGAACGACTCGTCGAAGGAAGAAGTCGAGACGGCAAAGGACTCGTGAGCAGCACGGCAATCATGACCGGCGGGCAAGTAGCACGAGGATGCAACTGCCGTCGTCGATCACGTTGATGCCGGCTTCGCGTGCGGACTCACTGGCCTGCTCGTGCTCGGCCCCAGGCTGCATCCAGATGTGGCGCACTCCGGCGTCAATCGCGTCGACAATGACTTGCCGTGTCACCTCCGGGGGCGTGATGATCGACAAAGCTTGCGGCACGATCGGCAGGTCTGCAATTTTCGGATACGCCTTGTGATCTTCGATCACTTCCGTGACCGGGTTCAGCGGGTACGTTTCTCGTCCCGATGCGACGAGCGATTTGAAAACCTTGTAGCCGTACTTGTGCGTCCGTGCCGATGCACCGGCAACCGCGAAAGTCTCGGCGGCAAGAAATCGTTGAACCGAATCCGTCATCATGAGTACCTTGGCAATCCCGAAATCCGGTGACGCAGTTTCTAGACACAAACGCCACGGCGAGTCGTTGAGCGTCTCCCAGTCCGCCGCGTTTTGACGCGACGTTATCGTCCGCAGTTTCAATGTTTTACCGTCTCGACAAGGCCCCCAGCGCGACTCCCTTTCCGATTGCCCAGAATTTGTCACGCGATGTCGATGTCCGGGTTCACGTTCGGACGTCCGACTGAACGCCGGACCGCTTCGATCGTCCCGAAGCCGACGTCGCAAAGTCGAATGATCCAATCACCAAACTGCATCACGCGTCATCCACGAACTACCCCCGCCCACCCTCGCAACATGTTTCGCAAATGCGATGACACTTTGCACATTGAAGTTTTCCTCGGATATCGATCAGCTCGCCACCGCAGACAGGACAAGCGGGGTCCGAACTTGATGATCGGTCTTGGCTTCGGTGTTCATGGGCATCGTCAGGCATGGTTGTCTCTTTCTCCTCTTTCGCGCCGAATCGATTTTATCACTTTTATCGTCACTCGTCCGAGAGGACTTCGCAGAACCAGCGAAGAAACGAACGTTCTGCAGACCAACCCGCAACCGCGAAGACTCGGATCAGTTGAACAGTTCGATCGCAGCCGCCAGCGACAACGGAAGCTTGGATCGCGAAACGCAGGGTTCGGATAAATCGATGGCGGCGTTCACTTCCACGTTTTTCCCTCTTGGCGTCTTTCCGCGTTTGATTCGATCGGCCAGAATCGGGTCGAAGCATTCCAAGAGGTCGAAAGATCAACATTCCGAAGCGAAGACTGTTTTTTCACACAGCCAAAGACGTGATCGACGAGCTCGAACGATTGCGTAACGATGGCTACATCAAGCTGAAGCGTTGGAACTTGCCCCAGGCTTGCGATCACCTGACCAGAACGATGGAAGGTGAAATGAGCGGTCTGGGTTTTCGGATTCCATGGATCCTTCGTCGGACCGTTGGGGAATGGATGACGCGTCGGATCACCAAAAACCGGACCGTGCCAAGCGTTCCGACACTTCCGAGTTTGCGTCCGCCCGCCTGAGGCGACTTGCACAGGAATCGTGGATGCTGCGAACCGAGAGAACACCTTCATTCCCTTCAATCGATGGCACCAATCGAAGGAAAATGAATAGGGTGCGAAACGGGTTTCCCGATTCAGCCAGATCGATCGGGAGTGCCGCTCACAAGCGTGGCTTGGGCGGTGTGACCGGCGCCTTCCATGCCGGAGCTCCGATCATTTTCGATTTCCGTTTGTAAACCTTGTCAACGTTGGCGACATACAGCGTCTGACGATCCGGGCCGCCAAGTTCGACGTAGCAGGGGCGATTCGAATTCGAAGGCATGGGCAGGATCAGATGGACGCGGCCCGGTGGGTCACAAATCTGCACGCCCGATTTTGATGTCGCCACCAACCAGCCTTCGCTCGTACTGCACATCCCGTCGAGGTAGCCTTTGAGTTCATTGCTGGGGACTTCGAGATGAAACATCGGCTGTTTGTGCGTCAGCGAGCCGTCGTCGTGGATCGTGAAAGCGTAAATGAATCGAGAGGGAAAGTGGGCAACGAACAGTTGCGATTGATCCGCACTAAGAGTCAATCCGTTGCACTCTTTGAAGTGATCGGCAACGGTGCGTTGTTTGGTCTGCGGATCGACCATCCAAATTTTGCTGTCCGCGGGATCGGTGTAATAAATCGTTCCGTCGTGCCTGACCACAATGTCGTTGCTGTGGGTGCCTTCGCAAATGACCTCCATTTGAAAGTCATCCAGATCCCAAGCCCGGATCTGTTGGGCCCCTGAAGCGGCACCGTAAAGTCTGCCGTCCGGGCCGAGTGCGATCCCGTTCGTCCTGCCGGTGTCTTCGACGACGCACTGGACCTCGCCTTTCGGCGTGACGCGGTACAGCTTCGAAGCGTGAACGTCCGTGAAATAGAGCGTCCCGTCATCGGTGGCTGCCAAGCCTTCCGCCCACTGGTGTCCTTCGCTGACCACCTCCCAGCCTGCGTCCTCGACGAGGAACCGGTTGGCTTCACTTGAAGACTCAGCGACGTGCGTTTGCACCGGAGCGGGGCTTTCGCCGTTCCACAACCAACGCAGTACGTCCGGCAGAATCGCCGCACCATGTTTGCCGCCATGGAAACCTTGGCCGAACGCATGATTGATCTCATAACCGGCCCATTGAAGCGAGCGGAGCATCGTCTGGTTTGCCATCCACCAATCGCCCGCGTAGATGTTCAGATCGTTCGACCCGTCCTGCAAGAAGACTCGCAGCGGTTTCGGCTCCGTCTTACGAACGAGGGTGGCCAGTTCATGACCTCCACGCAGCCCGACATAGGTGCCCACCGTGGTGAAGACGCGGCGGAATTGATCGGGCCGATGCCAAGCCGCCACGAACGCGCAGATCCCGCCCGAGCTGCTGCCGCAAATGGCTCGTCGATTCGGATCGGAAGTCAGATTCAATCCATGCCGTTGGGCGATCGCCGGCAAAAATTCGTCCACGAGGAATCGGGAATACCGGTCGTCGACGCTGTCATATTCGTAAGAACGATTGTATCGAGGCTGAGCGTTTTCGTTGGCCGCAGGAACCACTCCGGGATTGATGAACACACCGATCGTCACCGGCATCTCTTTGCGGGCGATCAGATTGTCAAACACCGTGGGCACTCGAAAGCCTCGATCGCGGCGGATCGAGTTCGCTCCGTCTTGAAAAATCATCACCGCCGTGGGTTCAGAAGCGTCATACTGGGCCGGCAGGTAGATCCAGTAATCTCGTTCGGTCCCCGGAAAGACTTTCGATTCGGCGAAGCGACCCTGCAGCAGTTCTCCTTGCGGCACATCGGGTTGAACGATGCTGTCGGGATGGACCAGATAGTTTTCCTCACTTCGGTCTGTCCACGCTGCTTTGGCGTTCGAGTCGTCGGAGTCCTCCGATTGCGCGAAAGCAACAGCCTGCAGCAAGGGCAGCATCAAGAGAACAAGAATTCGGTGCATCGGGTGACTCGGCGCGGAATGGGGAGAAGTCTCGGGTCTCGAACGGAAAAAAATCGTTTTCAACATAACCATCCCGTCGGCTCGGATCACCGCATTCGGCGATTTCTTGAGTGTGATTTCAGGAATTTTGCGATCGGGCGCGACACCAGCTTCCGTTCCTGCTCGAAAAAATCCGTACGATACGCTTATGAATACCATGTTCAACGGGGACAGCCACGGGCTTGCAACTTGTACCTGTCGATTGCCCGTATGCTGTCGATTTCCCGTATGATGGGATGGATCTGAGGAAGTTCGGCGACAGTGCCGAGGCACTTCGAGGCCTGAGTGAAGGACTCCGTGGTGTTTTGCTGAATGGAATCGTGCCTACTGGCGACGCCCTCTTTGCAAAGAAGGAGATCATTGATGCTTCGCGACTGCACTGGGACGCCGACCGGG
>CAYVRC010000133.1:12065-16921 GCA_964453205.1 uncultured Pirellulaceae bacterium
GGGACGCCGACCGGGGCGCGGAACGATGTGACGGCTGGCATGCCGGCAGAATGCCGTCGTTCGTGTCCGCATCACCTTGTGAAAAATTTGCGAAACCGAACGACGGCCCTCGCACTATTGGCGGTTACGTTTCTGTTCCCGCGTTCGATCGGCGCGGCCGTTGCCGGAGCGGAGGTGACCGATCACCCCAACATTGTGGTGATCCTCGCCGACGATTTGGGCTACGGAGACTTGAGTTGCTATGGAGCCGATCAGGTGGCCACGCCGAACATCGATCGACTCGCCAAACAGGGACGCCGCTTCACCGATGCCCATTCGCCGCATTCGGTTTGCACGCCGACGCGTTATTCCTTGCTGACCGGACGGTACGCTTGGCGAACTTGGAACGGCTCGGGAACGATTTGGTCCAACGATCCGCTGTTGATCGAAGAGGGTCGTCCGACGCTGGCCTCGTTGCTGAAGTCCGCCGGTTACAACACCGCGTGCATCGGCAAGTGGCACCTCGGTTTCGGTTCGCCGGGACAGCCCGGTTGGGATGAATTATTGGGGCCGGATTACAACCGGGCACTCAAGCCGGGACCGTTGGAATGCGGGTTTGACAGTTTCTTCGGAATTCCCCATGTCGGCCAGCTTCCTCACGTCTACATCCGTGACCACAAGGTCTTGGGAATCGATTCACTCGACAAGCCGATGCGATTGGTGCTGGACCCGAAACCAGAATTCCACAAACCTTATCTGGAGCGACCGCGACACATCGGTGGCGTGCCTTGGCACACGTTTGAGAACATTGAAACGATCTCCTACGAACACGAGGAGTTGGGGCTACGCCTGACCGAGGAGGCGGTGGCTTGGATCGGTGAGCAGTCGACCGATCAGCCATTTTTTCTTTACTTTGCGCATCGTAATCCGCACACACCGCTGCGGCCAAACCCGCGGTTTCTCGGTAGCAGTCCGATCGGCAAGTACGGCGATTTCTTGAACGAACTCGACTGGTGCGTCGGGCAAGTTCTGGATGCTCTCGATCGTAACGGTTTCAGCGAAAAGACATTGGTCATTTTATCGAGCGACAACGGCGGGATTGCCAAGTACGTCAAGATGGACGAGGCGATCATCAATGGACACCGCGTCAACGGACCGCTGCGTGGACAAAAGACGCAAGCTTACGAAGGCGGTCATCGGGTGCCGTTGTTGGTTCGCTGGCCGGGTCAGGTGAAGGCCGGGTCGACGAGCGACGCGCTGGTGGCGTTGACTGACGTCTTTGCCACGCTCGCCGAGTTGACCGGCGAAGCGGTTCCGGACGGCGCGGCCGAAGACAGTTTCAGTTTTTTGCCTCATCTGCTCGATCGAGCGGCTCGGAGTCCTCTGCGAACATCACTCGTCGCGGACGGCTATTTGAACATTTTTTCGATTCGCAAGGGCCCTTGGAAACTGATCCGGTCACAGGGTGGCGGTGGCATTCGCGAGGCCCCCAAAGAGCTCGATCCGACAAAGCCCGTGGGTCAGTTGTTTCATCTAGGAAAGGATCTCCGTGAACAAGAAAATCTTTACTCCAGCCGGCCGGCGAAGGTCAAGGAGTTGACCGAACTGCTGTCGGAGATCCAGAGCGGAAGCTGACGCCAACGCTTCCATCGAACTTTTTTCTGTCATCACAATTTTCAATCTTATGCATCGTTTTCAAACAGAAATACGCCTGATCAAAGCAGGCGAGCGCAAGTCGTTCTCATGGACGACGGTTTTTCTGTCGTTTTTCTTGTCGGGGTGGTCTCTTGGTGATCATGCATCGGCGCAGGTCCCCGGAAAGGATCTGCGTGTCTATCACATTGGCAACAGCTTGACGCGGAATGTGCCGCTGGAGCGTTTGCAAGAGTTGTTTGCGTCCAGGGGGGGCAGTTACACCTACGGCATTCAACTCGGGGGCGGGTTGCGATTGAGTCAGCATCTTGTCAAACGCGGTCATGCCGGGCCGCCTGGGAGCGGCAAGTTCAACATCGTCCAACCCTACGGAGAGTATGATCATGCGTTGAAGAACTATCAGTTTGACGCCCTGATCTTACAACCCTACATGGAGAAGCTGGAGCAGCCATTCCAGACACATGCGAAATGGCCGTACTTCGAAGCCGGTTCGTTGCAGGCCGCCGGTGCGCTGATCGATTTTGCGTTGGCGAAGACGCAGCCAGGCGACCAACGCTGGGACCAGCAACATGCCAACACGGATCATGTGGCCACTCGCCGTTTCTATATCTATGCCACTTGGCCGAGGGCCGAAGCGATTCTGGAGCGCACGGGTGCAAAGACGTTTTCGGACTATTGGATGGCAGCTTATTCTGGCGACGCGCATCCGTGCCGAGGCTATTTTGACGAATTGGTCAGCGGACTGAATCGGCGATTTCCGGATTTGAGTGTCCCCGTCAGGATGATTCCGGCCGGGGAAGTTCTCCATGAGCTCGACAGAAAGATCCGGGCAGGAACCTTGCCCGGCATCGAAGCCTTCTTCCGACGTGTGCAGCCCTACTACATCAAGGCCCGGGGCGAAAAATCGCCTTTCAATCCCGAAACCTTTCAGCGGCAAGCCGGTGTGTTGAACTTGTACGCTGATGGCGTGCACATGAATGACCAGCCTCACAACGGAAAGGATTCCGGGACGATCGGATCCTATGTTGCGGCGCTCACGATTCATGCGACCTTGACGGGTGAGAACCCCGTCGGGCTGACGACGGACCCTTACGAAATGTTTGACGCCGAACAGGATTCCGAATTGATCCGAGCCTTGCAGGCGACCGTCCGGGACGTCGTCAGCGGCCACCCGCATTCAGGCATCGTCCGTTTGCGATCACGTCCTTGACCGAAGGATCATTCGAAACAGTCATCGCAGCGTTCGCACGCACCCGACCGGCGAATCGGAGCAAAAAAGAGTCCTCGCAAACCGGAGACTCACATCGGTTGGGCGGTGTACGGGGAGCTTACCGGTGACGGTGCCCGCGGGCGTCGCGTGGGCGGCCGTTGCTTCAGTGGGGTTGTCGGACGCGGTCGGTCGGGGTGGCCGAGCGGGGATCGGCCAAGCGGGAGACGCGCGGATTGCTGCTGATCGCTGCAGGACCGCCGGGTTCGAGCCATCGGAGCAGCGGTGCCGTTCCGGCGGTCATGGGAATCGATGGGCTTTGGGGCGGAGTGACCAGGTAAGCCAAACGCAGCGCATCGGTCGGTTGCCCCACTTTGTCACCGGCGAATCGCATCAACCACCGATTCGAATCGCACAGCAAGATGTCGCGTTCCAGGTAAGGTTCCTGATGATGGCATGTTCCGCTGAGAGTCAGCTTGCCGTCACCGCTGATGCTGAACTGTGCCGACAGCAAATCGAAATTCACGTCGCGCTGTTGATCCAGTCCGGCGAAGTATTCGACGCCGAAGTGTTCGGCCAGCGGGGCGATCAGCGTGCCGGCGAGAAAGCCTTCGCGGCTGACGATCCGACCGGCGATGTCCGGACGGGCCCCGGGGATCACGCGGCAGCGATCGAAATGGACCTCCGCACGTCCACCGACTCGGTGCGGCAAGTTTTCCGCCAGACGGCTCAAATCGACGCCGCCGAACGTCGACCCGCTCAGGTCGATCGCATTCCCCTCGGGCGTCTGTTCGGAGCTCATCGAACCCCGGAAAGTCGCCTCGGGGCCCAGAGCGGCCAACCAACCGATATAGGGCGAAAGCACACTGCAGCTCAGGGCATTGCGGCCGGTACTGAGTGACCAGTTGGTGGCCGGATCGATGCCGCTGCGGTCGCGAACGACGGTCGCATGAACGGTGCTGGTGTAGTCCAGCACGTCGGACAAGGTGCCCTCGACGCTGGCTTCGACGGTCTGCGGGTGGGGGATCACGCTGACGTCGACACTGCGAAAGGTCAGCGAACCGATGGTCACCGCGTCGGCTTGAACCTCCGTGGGCGACGTCGTGTGATCGGGTTGGCACAAATAACGCTCGTGAACCAGACGCCAAGCCGCTTCGATTTGCGCCGGATTGAGTTCGGGATGCCCCACCTGCAGTACGGTCCCGTGATCGTTGTGCTGCCAAGTGATCGAATGAATCGTCATCACTTCCTGGCCTGTTTCCGGGTGGCGGATTCGAATCCCGTCAAGCTCGATTCGGTCGGGCGTTTCGCGTCGAAAATCTTGGATTTCGAACTCCAGCCCGGTCCGGGAAGCTAGGTGCTGCTGCATGTTTTTCAAGCATCGCTGGTGGTGCCAAGGCGTCCGGATGACCATGATCGTCGTCAAGGTCGCCATCGTGGGGACCGCGCAGCACGCAACGAACAACAAACGAGCCAAAGCTCGACTGGTCCGCTCGTGCATCCTGGAATCCTTTCCGAGGCGTAATTTGACCGCGCGATGTTAGTGATCGCGGCGAAGTCACCGATAGGGCATTTAGGCATTTTGAAGAATGTGGAGAAGCATAAAACGGCAATGGTTCTTGTTCGGACTGGGCTTTGCGTTCGCGGTGGGTTTTGCCGGGTCGGCGAGCTTTCAGTGGCTTTTGGACATGTCTTCCTTGCGGAGCCTTTTCGTTTTTTTGGTGATGTGGATCACCGGGGTCACGCTGAAAGCCGATTCGCTCCGCCACAGCGTCACGCAGCCCTTGGCGGCGACGATCGCCTGCGTCATCAACATCGTGGGGGTGCCGCTGCTTTGCTTTCTTTGCATGTTCGTTTTGCCCGATGCGTTGGGCGGCGGACTGATGGTCGCCGGGCTGGTGCCGTGCACGTTGGCGTCCGCGGCGATTTGGACGCGGCGTGCCGGTGGTGACGATTCCATCGCACTGCTGACGACGGTGGTCACGAACTTGGCCTGTGTCGCGGTGGTCCCGATCGG
>CAYVRC010000134.1:0-16869 GCA_964453205.1 uncultured Pirellulaceae bacterium
GCTACATCCCGAGCACGCTGGTGGGTCTGCTGATTACCGACGGCGATTGATTCGATTCGCCGGCAAAGATGGAAACGCGAAAACGCCGGGTGCGAAACGCATCCGGCGTTTTTGCGCCTGAAGGCTGCTGATCCTTTGATGCCCCGAGGACAAGGGACTTACTTTACCGCGGTTCGGCCGCCCGGGCGGGGACAGGCCTAGTGCGGTTGGTCGGCTTGGAGTATCCGCTCTCGTAGTATCCGAAATAGCCACCATCGGCATGGAAATCCTTGCCGGCTCCGTGCGTGTTCAGTATGCAGCCGACCATCTTTCCGCCCGCGGCGGTGATCCGGCGAAGGCTGTTGATGACTTCGTCGCGGCGTGCCGTCGCCGCGCGAACGACGATGACCATCGAATCGATCCGCGGGGCGACCACCACCGGATCGGAAACGGCCAACACCGGCGGCAAGTCGACAACGACCAAGTCGAATCGCTCGTGCATTTGATTGATCAAGTCATCCAGTCGGTCGGTTTGCAACAGCTCGGCCGGCTTCTCGGTCGACGCCCCCGCGGTGATCACCGAGACGCCCTCGATGTCGGTCGGTTTGATGACGTCGTTGGCATCGACGTTGCCGGTCAAGATGTCCGTCAGGCCTCCTTCGGGCACGACGCTGAAGTATCGATGGACGGTGGGACGACGAAGGTCCCCGTCGATTACCAAGACGGACAGCCCGACTTGCGAGAACGAGGCCGCCAAGTTGGACGTGATCGTCGACTTGCCATCGCCTTGCATCGGACTGGTCACACCGATGCTACGCAGTTCTCGACGTTTGACTTGCGGCAACAGCATGGTCCTTCCCAATCGGAACGCCTCGGCGTTGGGTGAAAGCTCCGTCGCGATCAAACCGCGGACGCCGCTGCGCATCGTGTTCAGTTTTCCGACGCGGCCCAGCGACGGCAGGCTGATGGCTTGATCGACTTCTGCGGCCGATCGGAAACGCCCGTCGCGAATGTCATTGGCCACGGCCACGGTCAAGCCTGCAAACAAGCCCAGCATCAAGCCACCGATCCCGCACAGCGGCAAACTGGGCCAAGACTTTTGACCGATGCGAGGCGTTTCAAGAAGCTCGTACAAGTAACCTTTCAACCCGCTGGCGATGTCCACGGCGCTGAGTTGCTGGACGACTCCGTCGAACAGGGCTTCGTTTCGTTGGACGTCCTTTTGAAGCACCACGTCATTCAATTCGTATTCGATCAGGTCTCTCGCGTCAGACTCAGCTTGGGCCGCCAGCAGATTCAGCTCGGTTTTGCGTTCGGCCAGCGTTGCCAAGTCGTGATGCAGGAAACCGACGTACGCTTTGAGGAGTGATTCGGGATTGATGGAATTGTCACCGAACGGCGAATCGGCGGAGTTTTCTGATTTGCTGTCGGCGATGAACGTGCGGACCAACTGGATTTCGTCTTCGATGTCTTGGACGTCCGGATGACCTGGACCGAATGCCGCCTCCAAACGCTGTTTTTCGCTGCTGAGTTCCAGCAAACGCGTCACGCTGGCACGGGCCTCTTCGATCTTCGCCGGCATCATGGCTTTGAATTCGGCACTGTTGGACGCGGAAACTTGCAAGCCGGCGAACAGGCCCAATCGTTCCAAGCTTTCGCTGTCGATCAGTGCCAGCTTGTCCATGCTTTCGGTCATCGAAAGTGATTTGCCGTCGATGTCCGACAGCTCGCTTTCGACGCGAGCCAAACGGGTCTTGATCGTTGATTCCTGAATTTGCAAGTCGATCAGCTCGTCTTGCAATCGCCGGTACTTGTCCTGATAGACGTTGCTGCTACCTTCGCCCTGGAACAGCATCGGCGCGGTCTGCCGATGAGACATGTATTTCTTCTCGGACGCTTTTAAATCCTCTTCGACCTTGCCCTTGGCTTCGTTGATTTTTGCCGTCGCCGTGTCCATCATGTCGGTGATTTGTTGGTCCAGGTAGCTCTGGTAGGTCACCAGGACCGCAGACAGCAAGGTTTGGGCGTCGACCGGATCGGTGTGGTTCAGCGCGATGTTCAGAGTCCGGGCCATCTTCGCGCCGCCTTCGCCGCCTTTGACGATGTCCATGTGACCGATCACGTAGTCGATGCTGTCTTCGTCGGTCTCGGGATTCAGATGGGGAATCACCGAGTTCAGATTCATCAGGTCGTTGGACTCGAGTGCTTCGCCGACGATCTTTCGGCTGAGCAACAGCTCGATGTGGTTGGCCAAGATGTCTTCGTCGACCATCTGGCCGGAGGAATCACTGCTGGACAGGCCGGCCCCTTTGTCATTGATCATCACGCGGGCGTTGGTTTCGTACCATACTTCCGCTTGCAGCGCGTAAGCCACGCCGGCGGCCAATCCGGCCAAGGCGAAAAACATGATCAACCAGCGTTGCCGCGACAGGATCTGGATCACGTCCAGCGTTCCGACGTCATCGATCGGCGTTTTGGAACCGTTGTTTGCACCTGACGTCTTGGCGGAGGAACCGTTCATCGCAGGTGCCGCGGAATCGGGGCGGCTGTTGTTTTCGGCCATTTCGTCTTTGCGTCCGGCGAGGTGTCGCGGTTGGGGGGGGGCAGCAGTTCGGGACCCTCGAGTATAACCAAAGACTGAAAATATGAAGGCAAAACCCGGGAACCTTCGCGGAGTTTAAGCGTTGAACGGCAGAGGGTTTTGCCGCGAATGCGGCGGGATGGTTTGTCGGTCCGGCTCGGCCGCCGTAGACTGTCAGTAAGACCGTCATCTGCTCCTTTGGTCGTTCTGGCCACATCGCTCGTTCCACCCCTGTTTTGCTGATTTTTCATGTCGCACCACAACGGTTCCGCTGCGCCCGCCCCTCCCCGATTCGCTGATAACTCTGGTGCCGCCGTCGCCGAACGGCTCAAGGCCAGCTTGCTGCAGCAGAAAGAAGAGCTGGAAGTCGACAAGATTTTCCGGGCCCTGGTCAAGCTGGAAGGCTCCGACTTGCACCTGAAAGTCGGCCAGCCACCGATGGTCCGCGTCGGCGGCGAACTGAAACCGCTGAACCGCCCCCCCATCGAAGCCGAGGAAATGGTCCGGCTGTTGATCCCGATGATGGACGAACGCAACCTGCTGATTTTCGAAGAAGAAGGCGGGGCCGACTTTGCGTACCTGTGCGAGGTCGACGGCGTCCGCTGGCGTTTCCGCGTCAACATGCTCAAGGCGCTCGGGAACATCGGCTTGGTCGCCCGGCGGATCAACAATTTCATCCCCGACTTTCGCGGGCTGTTCCTGCCCGATTCGATCGAAAACCTCTGTCACTACGAACAGGGCATGGTGTTGCTGGCCGGAGTCACGGGGTCGGGCAAGTCGACGACGATCGGGTCGATGCTGAACTACATCAACAGCATCTATCGCAAGCACATCCTGACGCTGGAGGATCCGATCGAATTCATCTTCACCGAGGACAAGTCGCTGATCAACCAGCGCGAAGTCGGACAGGACGTCAAGGATTTCGGCATCGGCATGAAGCACGCCGTGCGGGAAGACCCCGACATCATTCTCGTCGGAGAGCTTCGCGACGAGGAGACTTTCATGACCGCGATTCACGCCGCCGAAACCGGACACTTGGTCTTCGGTACGATCCACGCCGCTAGTGCCTCGACCACGATCGGACGGATCTTGGACTTGTTCCCGGAAGAAATGCACGGGGCGATCCGCAGCGCGATCGCGTTCAACATGAAAGGAATCGTGTCCCAAAAATTGCTCAAGAGCATCCGGCCCGGCGTCTCCCGGGTGCCGACCTGCGAAGTGATGACGTTCACGCCCATGATTCGCAAACTGGTTCTCGAGGGCCACGACAACAAATTGCCCGACGCGATCCGCATCGGGGCCGAAGACGGGATGCAGGATTTCACGATGTCGCTGAAGCAGTTGATCGACGACGAATTGATCGATCGACCGACCGCCTTTGCCGTCGCGCCCAACAAGGACTCGCTGAAGATGGCCTTGAAGGGCATCGACGTGAAAGCACCCGGCATCATCTGATGCGGTGTCGTGGCGGTCCGAGTCGACCCCGACTCGATACCGCCCGGTCGCCCCGTGGCCATTTTCTTCCGCTCCGATCGCCAATCCCGTCCCGCTTGACTAATCTGGGCCTCTCTGAAATCTCGTCCTCTGATCTGATTTTCGCCGCATGGCCCGCAAAGCAACGCCGCAGGAAGAACTGCAACCCTGGCAAACCGTCACCCCGGTCGAGTTTTCGCCGAAACTGAAAGCTTCCACCGAGGCCCAGGCGTTGCTGGTCGCCGCACGGCAAGGTGCCGGATACGAAATCGCCGGCGGCCAAATCGCACACGGCGTCGCCGCCCGGGCGACGCAGATCTTGATGGATTTTTCACAGACCGCGTGCGCCATCCGCTACCAGATCGACGGGGCTTGGGAACAGATGCCGCCGCTGGATCGTGAGAGCGGCGACGCGATGCTGTACGCGATCAAACAGTTGTGTCTGATGAATCCGGCCGACCGGCGGAGCAGTCAGAAAGGCACCGTCGGTTTGAAGGCCGGCAAAGCCAAGTACACCATGGAAGTCCAATCGCAAGGTGTCAAAACCGGCGAACGCGTGCTCGCCAAACTGATCCCCGAAAAGCTGCCTTTCGAAAAGCTGGCCGAATTGGGAATGCGGGACAAGATGATCGAGGCATTCAAAGGCGGCTTGAATTCCGAAGGCTCTCTGATGCTGATCAGTGCCCCGAAAGCCGAAGGCCTGACCACGACCTGGACGGTCGCTTTGGGCGAAGCCGATAAGTACATCCGCGATTTCCAGTCCATCGAAAACAAAGACAATCCGGAACCGGAAATCATCAACGTGTCGCCGAATTTTTTCGGCGGCGACACCGGTCAAACCTGCACGACGATGGTCGACCGGTTGGTCCTTCGCGAACCCGACGTGTTGTTGTTTCCGGAATTGCCCGAAGAGCCGGCGCTGGCGAAAAGCTTGAAACAGTGCAAAACCGCCGACAAACAAGTCATTACCCGTGTCGTCGCCGCCAACGCCGTCGAAGCGCTCGTGCGATTGATCGCCAAATACCCCGCCCAGGCCGCCGAAATTAGTCAATTGATCAAGGGGGTGACCAGTCAAAAACTGATCCGTCGGCTTTGCGAAAATTGCAAAGTCGGATTCGAGCCGTCGCCCAAATTGTTGCAACAACTGGGCATTCCGGCCGGCCGCGTGGCCCTGCTGTATCAGCCTTTCGTACCACCGCCGATCGAGCAACAGGTCGACGAAAAAGGACGTCCGGCACCGATCGAGCCTTGTCACGTTTGCAACGGACGTGGCTACTACGGACGCGTGGGAGTGTTCGAGTATTTGCAACCGGGACCAAAGCTGCGAAGTGCGGTGACCAAAACTCGCGACATTGCTCAGCTGTATGCCATCGCCAAGGCCGAAGGCCACCGCAACATCCAGGCGGAAGCCGTGCTGACGGTCGCCCGCGGGTTGACCGGCCTGGACGAACTCAAACGAGCGTTCGCAAAAAAATAGCCGTCACTCCGAGCGTGACGGCTAATTCGGATGCGTCGGCGCTGGATTGCCGGCTCTACAAACCCAGGGGGTCTTTCGTTTCGCCGACTTTGTCGTCCTTCGCGGCTTCTTCTTCTTCCATCGTCTTCACCGTTTCGCGGTGTCCCTCGGCGATCTCGTCCATGCCGATTTCTTCGTAGCAGGTCGCCAGGGCTCGGTGCGCGTTCAGCTTCAAACTTTCAACGGGCAGCGATCGCAACAGATCCGGAATGGCTTTTTCGTGTCGGCCGAGCCGGAACAGAATCTGGCCGCGGGTTTCGTAAAAGTGTGGGGTCGTATTCGGACTGGTTTGGTCGATCGCGCGGTTGATCAGTTTCAACGCGTCTTCCAAATTCTCGTCACCGCGCGCCGTCATTGCGACGGCCAAGTTGTTCAAGATCGCGGCGCTTTGGGGCAACAAATCCGCCGCCATCCGCAGGTGTTTCAGCGCGGTGTCGTTGTTGCCCCGCATCAACGCCCCGGTGCCCATGATGAAGTGCGAGATTCCCGGGGAAGAACCTTCCACCAGGGTCTTTTGCAACGCCTTGACCTGCGGATGGTCCGACTGGGCCGTCGACAAAACTTTGTCGGTGACCAGCGTCAATACGCGGGGATTATCCGGCGCGAAGTTGACGGCCACCTGAAGCTTACGCATCAAGTCGATCTGCGACTCCGGCGAATCGTTGGTCGTTTTTTCCAGGTGCATGATCCAGGCCACGATGGCTTCGCCCATCGCTTGTCGAGCACGAGTCTGTTCATCGGGTGTTTTGGCGCGATCGACCGCGCGTTTGATCGTTTGGATCGCGTCCATGTGACGGTCGGCGAACAGCTGAGTCTGGGCGACGGCCAACGCCAACACGGTGTTGGTCGGATCGTCGTCGAGCAGTTTCCCGACGTGATCCAAGGTTTGCAGGCCCAACGCGTCGGCGCGATCCTCGTCGCCCATGCGTCGATAGATGGCGGCCGCTTGGAGGCCACGCATGGGCTGGCGGACCGCCAATTCTTCCAGCAACCCGGCGGCTTCTTTCATCCGGTCTTGGGCGATCAAAAAGTCGGCATACAGCTGTTTGTAATTCCAGTCTTCCGGCGATTCTTCGTAAATCAACTGCAACAAGTCGCCGAATTCGGTCCGCTGGTCTTCGTCCAGTTCTCCCCAATTTTTTCCGATGTAATTCTTGGCGATGATCCAACGGGCCGCGGCTCCGTAACTCTTGCTGTCGACAAGCTGATGCATGATCGCGTCGGCTTCCTCGACCTCTTCCTGTTTCTCCAGCGTCAACGCCAAGCGAAAATTCAGATCACTGTCATTGGGTTTGGTGCGAAGCTGGCGGCGCAGGACCAATTCCATTGTTTCGAAATCGTCCTGTTCGTTGGCGCTCGCCAACTGGCGGGCCATCAACGAGCGTCGCCAACTCGAATCCTCGGTGAACGCGACCGCGGCGATCGTGATCAAGGCCAAGACCAGGATGATCGCGGGAATCGATTTCGGCGCTTCCTTCCAGGGAATCGAATACAAGTACGCGGTGACGAATTGGCCGATCCAGCGGAACCAGTTGATCGGGTTGATGTATTTCATGGGTCAGGTCTTGAAAAACAAGAGCGGAACAGGAAAAGAACGGATCGGGAACGAAACGAAGATGACTGAGCGATGATCGGTCAAGCTTGCGGCGGGGCCGCGGGCTGGGGATCGGAGTTCGGCTGGACGACCGACTTGGCGACGACGGCGCGAGCCTTGACGAAATCTTCTTGCAATTTCCGGATGGCGGCCGGTTCCAATTTCTTGGCCGTCGGCAACCAAAACTGGAACATCATGATGTCGGTTTGGTCGATGATGCCGTTGCGATCCAGGCGGCCCATGAACCGAGTTCCGAAGGCGCCGAAACTGCCCGGCGACGAGGGGATCGTGCCGTCATAGGAAATCGCCGAAAACATCAAGTATCCCTGCTGGCCACTGGGGCGTTTGAAGCGGGCGGTGACAAAGGACTCGTCGCTACCGGTGTCCGGCATGACTTTGATTTCCACGTCGTCGATCACGTCTCGGTCGACCAAATCCCAGTCCAAGTTTTGGTAACAGACGCACAGTTCGTGCCATCCGCTGTAAGGCTGGCTGAGGACGACTTGGCCCTGCATCTCGCCGACCTCGACCTGCCACAGATCCGCGTTTTCACCCAAACGCGGGTCGCTGCCGTCGCGTGCGGTCGTGTGATCGGAGAACTTGAACAATTCGAACCCGTCGCCGAACAGGTTCGCGCTCGGCGTGAACAGGGCTTCGGAGGAATAGACGGTTTCCTTGGGCGATGACGATTGCATGCGGGCGAGTTGGGCGAGCGAAGCGACGCCCAGGATACCGATCAAACCCAGGAACCCGTAACGAACCGCCGGCATTCCCGCCAAGCGATCGATCCATGGGGCCACGATTCGTTCGTCTTCGTCGCTGCGGGTGTCCTCGTCGAACGAGCGATAGGCTTGACGGGCATCGGGAGCCGGGGTTTCGCTGACCAAGTAATTCCACAGCCTGGCCATCGGATTGTCCAACATGCCGTCGCTGGTGAATTCGATCGGGTGCAACAGCGTGATGATCAGGCGGTCGAACGACAACAACAGCGCGGCGGCCAAAGCCAACGTCGTGTAGCCGAGCAGGTCGTGCGAAAAACCGCTGGACAAGTCCGTGCCGTTCCAAACTTCCGCTAGGGCGACGGTCGTGACGCGAACCGTGTTCCCCGCGACGGCCAACAAGATCGCGATGGCAAAGTAGAACGGAGCCAACCACAAACGGCGTCGCAAGAACGCGATCAACAACGACGCCAGGAAAGCCAACGTGAAGACCGACTGGATTCCGCTGCAAGCTTCCGCGACGAACAATTCACGCTCGGCCAACTTGATGATGTTGCCTTCGATCGCGTGCGAAACGCCGAAGATGTCCAACATCACGCTGGCCAAAGCCGTGGTCAGGTCTTGCAAACGCTGGATCAACAGTTCGTCCAGGCCCAGCGGCAGCTTCACCAACATCAGCAAAGGCAGCGACAAGGCCAACAGCGTGCGATCTTCGGGGCCACGCAAGGCGGCGACGAAACCGCTGGCCAAAACGACAAAACCGAAACCGCCCAACCAGACTTGCTGGTTCAGGATCGCGGTCGCCGTGATCAACAATCCGATCGCCACGGTCGTCCAGCCGACCCAGCCGCGGGGCGGATAAAGCATTCCGTCGCTGCGGGTGTAAATCAGCGTCCCGACGGCCAGAAAAACGAACGGGAAATACTGGTAGTGCGTCATCGCCCACATGTCGGCAAAGTACGGCACCAGCATCGGCAGACAGGCGACCGCCAGGGCGCACCAGAACCAAAACCACTTCGACGACCGATCGATCAAGGCGCGGATTCTGGCGACGAAGCCGCGGTCGCCGCCATCGTGTGCCTCGGTCGGGTCATTTTCGGAGACGGCGGACGACACCGGCGCTTCGGCCGCGGCGGCATCCGTCTGTTCAGAAACGTCGCTGACGGAGTCGATCGTCGACATGACAAGTTCTCAAGTTGAGTTGGCGTTCAAAACGGTTTCGTGCTCGCCCCAGAAATCGGGATCCCGGCGCGGCCGCGCCGGACACGTTCAATTTCAACGAATCCTTTCCGCGTTTCCCATCGCAAATTCAAAATTTCACATGTGAATTTCTCAATAGCGAAAGCTCGAATCGGCTGATTCTCGTCCTTGCTCGGCGACCCGTCCGTGTCGCTTCAGATCTGATCGGCCTCGCCGTTGTGCTCCGGCGAAGCGGCCGCCGGCGTCGTCACCTGTGCCGGCACGGCACCGCCGGACACGGCACTCTGGGACACGGGCATCGGCTGCCTCGGGGCACTCAGGCTGCGGCCTTCGACGATCATGCCGCTGCGTTTCTTGCTGCCACGCGGCAAGGCTTCGCCACCGCTGACGCCGCGACGGTAATACTTCTTGGCGTAGCGGCTGTAGCGGTAGTACCCGTATCCACGGTAACCGTCGCTGCTGGACGCTTCGTCGGAATTATTGATCGCGGTTCCGATCAGATTCGCGCCGACGCTTTGCAGGATGTTCACCGCTTCGCGGGCGTTGATCTTACTCTTTCGCCGAATCCGCAACGTCAGCAACACACCGTCGACCATGCTGGCCAAGATGCTCGGGTCGGTGACGACCAACAACGGCGGCGTGTCGACGACGATGTAATCGTAATGTCGACGAAGCTCTTCGAGCGTCTCGGCCATTTCGGGCAACGTCAATGCTTCGGCCGGGTTGGCAGGAATCGGGCCACTGGGCATCACGTCCAAATGGTTCAGCGGCGACGAATGGCAGGCTTCTTGCCAAGTGCATTCGCCGTTGAGAACGTTCGTCAGACCGTCTTTTTCTTGCATCACGAAGTTATCGGTCAACTGGGGACGTCGAAGGTCACAGTCGATCGCCAGCACGCTCTTACCGCTTTGGGCGATCGCACAGGCCAAGTTGCCGGCGATCGTACTCTTGCCGTCACCGGGCAGCGGGCTGGTGACTTGCAAGACCTTGCCTTCGGACGATGCCATTTCGAAGAACACCGCCGTGCGAAGTGATCGCACCGACTCCGCGACGACCGACGAAGGCGAGTGAAGCACCGCCAGGCAGGGATCCAAGTCCTTGAACGGACTCTCTTTGCCTTCCTTGTCCTTCTTGTTGCGAACCTTTTTGAAGAACGGGACGTGCGTCAGCACCGCGGTTCCCAAGCTGGCGGCGATTTCGTCGGGGTCTCGGAACGTATTGGCGTTCTTTTCCAACAGGAATGCCAAGCCGGCTCCCAAAGCCAATCCCAAGAACCCGCCGATGCCGACGAGTTTCCAGATGATCGGGGCGACCAGGTAGGCGCCTTTGGCGGCGATCAGTTCGATGACCCGCGTTTCGCTTTCGCTGGTCTCGGACATCTCCACGCGGCTCATGCTTTCGGAAACCTGGGTGACCAGTTCGCGTGTACCGACGATCTTATTTTGCAAAGCCATGTAATCGACTTCCATGTCGGCTAAGGTCTTCGCCCGCGAGGCCTCCTCTGCGATTTCTTTTTCCAGCAGCGTCAACAGCTGCTTCTTCATATTCACTTCGTTGTTCAGAGCGATTTGAACCGAGGCGATCGCATCACGGGCCTGCTCGGTACGTCGCTCCTCGTCGTCCATCAACTTGCCCAGGCGTGCCGAGCGATCGCTACCCAGCGATTTCAATTCGGTTTCCAGGGACGAAATCTGACTGTCCAGCAACTTGACCTGAGGGTGGCCGACCCCCAATTCCGCGGCCAACGCATCACGCTGTGCCTTCATCGGGGCCAGTTCTTGTCGCACGTCCATTTGAGCCAGTTCGCTGTCATCGGCACCCACCGACAAGCGATTGACGGAGCTCGTTTCGGGCAGCTTCAACGGGCGATCCAACAGCTGGCTGGCGATGTCGAACGCCACACGAGGATCTTTGGCGGATTTGACGGTCTCGTTGATCGTCTGAAAGGTCAACGCGGCGTCCAAGTAATCCTGTTTGAGTTTGGATTTTTGATCCAACAGCTCGCGGACGCGAACGCGGTGCGGGTTGATCGGGTTGCCTTCCGGATCGAAATCCAAGGTCGAATTCTTGCGGAACTCTGCGTTCTGTGATTCGTATTTCTGCAATTGTGGGGCGAGCGTTTCCGTCGCGTCGGTGATGAACTTCTTCAGCTCCTCCCGCGAATTGCTGTACTTCTTGTTGTAGTAAGACTGCAGAGATTTGCTGAACGCGACTACCGCCCGCGTCGAAAGCTCCGATTCTCCGCTGTCGAAGTGCAGCAGCGCGACGACCGATTGGGCCGTCTTCACGTCGGACACTTCCGGTTCCAGTTCCAGCGCCCCGTCCTCCTTGACCATTTTGATGAAGCCTTGGAAATCTCCTAGGTCTTCGTGATAGGGAAGCATGTCCGGATCGTTGAAGGCGCCGACGATGACTTCGTCACTGAACAATTGGGCTTGGACGATTTCAATGCTCGGGACGCCGCCCAAGACTTCGCCGGTCATCGTGTCCATGACCGCCGGACGATCCGATTCGATCATCAGCTTGGTCGTGCTGCGGAACGTTTCGTCGGTTCGCAGGAAGACCAGGAACCCGGCGACCATGCCCAGCATCATCGGCAACGCGACCGCCCAACGGTAACGCCACATCGCGGCACCGATGTTCGGCATCTCGCTTTTGCCGCCGTCATGATCGCGGTCCATCATCGCGATCGGGGCCTGCATCATCGCAGGGGAGTTGCCGTATTGGCGATTCGAAAGTTCGTTCGTGCTCATGCGAAGTTTCGTTGGAGAAGTGTTGATTGCCTGAAAGGCCGAAAAGGACCGACGGGGGGGGCGGCCACAGCCGGTTTGGCATCGTCGGTTCGGGTACCATCCTACCGATCGTGAATCTCCCCGGCCAGCATTTGTTGACAGATCATCGCAAGTTAACAATCCGAGGCCCGTTCCAACGGCCTCATCCACTACAGGCCGACCGGCCGGCAAAGCTGGACTCGTCGGCCGCGCCCGCTGCGACCGTTGCCACCGTCACCGCCGGGGATCGGCGCGAGCCATCGGCAATCAGACGTCCCGGGCCGGCAGATCGTTCCCCCCGGGCCGTTCGCCGTTATCCGGCCGGCCGCCTTGGGACCGGTTGTCTTGACGTTAAGTCATGAAGATTTCTATACTTCGACGTTTCGACGCACACCGCCAAACGTGACGCCGCTGCGGGTTTTTCGCCGCAGAAATCCAGCCCCCCAAAGTACCACCGATGAACAGCGAACGACGTCACGAATTGCAAGAAAACGTCCTGGCCGGCTACCTGGGGCGATTCACCAAAGCCGTCGAGCCTTATTCAAAAGTCTTGATCGGTGGTCTGATCGTCGTCTCGGTTGGCCTGTTCGCGCTGTCTTTTTACAGCAGCACCCGGACGGAAGCCCGCAGCGACGCGACGATGGATCTTTTGCAGGCGACCGGCTCGGGCGACGCGGAAGTCTTTGCCCAAGTCGCCGAGCGTTACCCGGAAACCCCGGCCGCCGCTTGGGCCAGACTGTACGCGGCCGATCAGTGGATGGCGTCGGGAATGGAACAGCTGTACCTGGACCGTGAGGAAGCCGCGACGCTGTTCGAAGACGCCGGCGACGCGTATCGCAAAGCCTTGGCCGCGGCCGAGGGCACCAGCGGCGTCGCCCGCACCCTTCGTTCCCGTGCGCATTACGGCTTGGCCCGCATCGCCGAAGCGACCGGCGAAGTCGAAACGGCGATCGAGGAATACGAAGATGTCGTCGCGGCGGCCGAATCCGACGCCATGGTCGAACTGTCGCAAAATCGAATCAAAAACCTCAACACGCCCGCCACTCAAGAATTCCTGACCTGGTTCGGCCGACAAGATTTCGCCCCCGCGGAACCTTCGCTGCCGCCCGCCCTGCCGGATTCCTCCGCATTGCCCGACGAGCCCGATTTCGAAATTCCGCAGCTGGATCTGGGGCTGGATACCGAAACCTCTGGCGACGTCATGGACGCCGAAGAACCGTCCGCGGAGAGCACCGAGCCGGCCGAGGAGGCGGCGTCATCGGCTGAGGAACCTGCGGCGGACGACGCGACCGAACCGTCCGACGAAGATCAGTGATTCCGGCCGACGAATCCTTTCCGGAGGACCTGCCGACTGAGGACGAATTCCACGCGGACGAACTGATCGACGATGACTCGATCGGCGGCGACCCGATCGGCCGCGAAGGTTCGGCCGACCGGCCAATCCCTGATGCCCCCGTCTTGCGCGACGTCATCGTTCCCGATTCGGCCGCCGGGCAGCGGATCGATCTGTTCTTGACGGGAATCTGCGACGGTTACAGCCGCTCGCAAATTCGCGCGGCCGTGCAGGGCGACGGTTGCGAAGTCGACGGACGTGTCATCCGCCCCAGCTACAAAGTGCGCCCCGGCCAACGCGTCTGCTTTGCCGTTCCCGACGTGCTCAGCGACGACACCGTGCCCGAAAACATCTCGCTGGACGTGTTGTACGAAGACGACGGATTCGTCGTGGTCAACAAGCCCGCCGGCATGGTCGTCCACCCGGCTCGCGGAAACTGGACGGGCACCCTGACCAGCGCGCTGGCATACCGCTTTCAGTCGCTCTCGGACGTCGGCGGTCCGACCCGACCGGGGATCGTCCATCGGCTCGATCGTGACACCTCCGGCGTCATCGTCGTCGCCAAAACCAACGCCGTCCACATGAATCTGGCTCAGCAATGGGCCGACCGGACGGTGGAAAAAGAGTACCTGGCGGTTACCGGTGCCCCGATCGATCGCGACCGTGACCTGATCGACATGCCCATCGGTCGGCACCCTTACCAACGCGATAAACAAGCCATTCGGATCGATCACGAAACCAGCAAACCGGCGTCCACGTTTTTCGAAGTCTTGTCACGGCACGGCCGTTTCACCGTCGTCGCCTGCCGACCCAAAACCGGCCGGACTCATCAGATCCGCGTTCACATGGCCCACATCGGCAGCCCCGTTTTGTGCGATCGGCTGTACGCCGGTCACAGCGAAATCACCGCGGCGCAAATGATCTCGGGACTGAGCCACCCGGATGGCCGGCATCCGCTGGCGACCTTGGCGGATGAAACCGTTGTGATGTCGCGGCAAGCCTTGCACGCGCATCGTTTGACGCTGACGAACCCACAAACCGGCCGGCAGATGACTTTCACCGCACCGCCGGCGGCCGACATGCAAAACGTCATCGACCTGATCAGCTGGTCGGCGTAGCGGTCATGCCGCGTCGGGACCGAGTATTCCTGCCGGAATCACCTCTCGGCGCGGCCTGTCGTGTGGCAACAAAAAAGCCCGCCAAGATTTCTCTCGCGGGCTTTCTTGTTCGGTTCGGAGGACGTTCCGGGGTGAACGGCCGATTCGGATCGGCGTCACGTGGAACGTCCCAAAGCGATCGCACAATCTCCTGAACGGAGAACTGCGATCACTGCTCGTTTTCGTAATCTTCTTGAGCCGCGCTGTACTCATCTTCCATGGCCTGTTCCACAGCTTCGTCTTCCACGGGCACGACGCCTTCTTCGCCGCCGCAACCGGCAATGGCAAAGCAGAACATGGAGGCCAGGAATAAGTTCAACCACTTCATAATTTCTTCCTTCGAATCGTGTAAATTTCTTGGAATCGAGTCGTGGCCTAATCGTTTCAGCCGCGTAAGAGCGGAATGCTCCGCCTGAGTTCCAACTGGTCGTAATCATAGCAAAGACAGAGCCGGTTTGGGATAGTCCCGACGGCGATTATTTTCGAGCCTCACGAAAAAAAAAGAGGCCGCCTGTTGCCCGCCACTCGCCGCCACACAGTCGGATAGGGAATCGGGCTAAGGGAACGCCCGCCTTTTCGGGTTCCGTCGGAACATCGCCGGGAGCGCAACAAAAAACCCGCCGCGGAAATCTCCCGCGACGGGTCATCTGGCTTCCAGCCTTCAGCTTCTTCTTACTCCGGCAGACTGACCGATTCCCGGGCGTTGGTCGTACCCAGCCCTCCCCAGACCCCGTAGGGACTGGCGATGCCCGCGGGCGAACCGTTGTTCTGGGGTCGGGTCACCGTCGGGATCGACGGGTCGCCCGCGTCGATGTTTTCACTGATGAAGTGAACCGAGCCGTCGCCCATGACCACGTGACAGCCGCCGGGGTGGAAACTGCCGGCGGTCCAGATCCCCGGGCCGGCGTCCCCGCCGCCCTGAGAGCAAGACGGGCGGTTGGGCGGAAGGATCGTGTTGACGCTGGACAGGTTGGTTCCTCCGTCACACCAGCGATTCCCACGACCGCTGCCGCCCCACTTGCCGAGTGCCCCGCCGTAACCGAACAACAAGATGCCGGGGGCGAAGAACTTCGGTCGCAGCGGGTCGACCGTCTGAGCACACTCCTGCGGGTTCAGCATCACGCTGCCGCCGATGTCATAAGCACCGCCGCCGGAAACGTCGCGAGCCCCGAGGCTGTTGGTCATCTCGGCGATCGCGATCGTATTGCCCGTGCCGTCGATCACGTCACGGAACCGGGTGGCGTTGGCGCTGATGAACAGGCCTCGCTTGGATTCTTTGGGCGGATTGGCCCAGCCCAAGGCGTGGGCCACGTCGCCCACACAGGCACCGTAGTTGGTCGTCCCGAAGGTGACCGCCGGTCCCGAATCGCTGGGGCAGTTGAACGGGGAAACCAGCGTCCGCCACGGCGTGTACTGACCCGTCCACGGCACCGGGCCCATGGCCGGCCAGGGATCGGCACCGCGGTCGTTGCCGTTGAACTGAATCTGAACCGGATTGCTGATCTGGTCCCACAGCGGTTGTTGCTCCAAGAATGGCAGCAAGCCCGTGTGCATGGACAAACGACGCTTGTTGCTGTCGTTGTTGTCCGGTGCCTGGCCGTTTCGGTAGCCTTGACGTCCCGTCGTCCCGGCCCGCTGCAGCGGGAACTGCTTGAAAGCCGAATGATAATTGTGCAGCGCCAAGCCGATCTGCTTGGCATTGTTGCTGCAACTCATCCGACGAGCCGCTTCTCGTGCCGATTGAACGGCGGGCAAAAGAAGTCCGACCAGGACGCCGATGATCGCAATGACCACCAACAATTCCACGAGCGTGAAGCCCGTACGTGTCTGACGCATGTGTAAAAGTCTCCCAAGAAAAAATGAAAACGGTCCTCGGCCGGTCGTCTGAGCACCGACAGGGCGTCTCAATGGTCGAGAACGTGCCCAAAGTGTTGACATGGGAGATGACGAAATGAAGAACGAAATCGGCGCTGTCTTATGCTCGTTCTTAGCGTAATCCGGTGGATAGAGACCAGCGTTTAACACCTTTCATCGAATTTTCCGCATTCGATCGAACCGCTCAATTTTCGCATTATCCGAATACCAAAGACGAAAATTTCTTTGTTTTTTATATTTCTTGGAAGTTTCATCGGTCGGAAAGGCTCGTTTTGGCACGACTTTGTGCATGCGGTTGATCCTGGCCGGTCGTTTTCTCCTGACTTTTCCGGTCCCTCGGATACCCCAAACGAACAGCCCGCCACGGAATTCCCGGGCGGGCTGTTCGAATTTGAACTTCGGGCTTTCGGCTTCTTCTTATTCCGGCAGGCTGACCGATTCCCGAGCGTTGGTCGTCCCCAGGCCGCCCCAAACCCCGTAAGGGCTGGCGATGCCGGCCGGTGAACCGCCCTGCTGGGGACGCGTCACCGTCGGGATCGACGGGTCGCCCGCGTCGATGTTTTCACTGATGAAGTGAACCGAGCCGTCGCCCATGACCACGTGACAACCGCCGGGATGGAAACTGCCGGCGGTCCAGATCCCCGGACCGGCGTCACCGCCGCCCTGAGAGC
>CAYVRC010000135.1:0-16420 GCA_964453205.1 uncultured Pirellulaceae bacterium
GACACCGTCGCCTGGCTCGACGACATCATCGACTTGAACGAACAACTCATTGAATTGGAGTCATGGGATGATCAAGTCTCCGGCGAACCGCAAACACGCCGCCGACCACCGTCATCGCCAACAACGACCCCGGCTCGGGAACCGCAGTGACTGTGAAAGTTCCTGACATTGTGCCCGTTGCGTTCAAAGGAGCTCTCGACACGTCAAAGAGGGCTGAGGCGTCTCGAATCGAAAATGGTGCATCGGCTCATCAGGTTGCATCCATGCAATAGAGCTCCCAATCGTCGACCGTCGACAGGGCTTCATCATTCAAGTCTCTGGCTTCCTGGGCTTTGTAGGTCTGTTCTTCCAGGTTCGCTGACGTCTTCGCTGAATACCACGTGAGTCCGATCCACGTTGGTCCAAGGCAGCGACTTGATTTGATCCTCACCGCGCGGAATCACGTAACCCCGCTCTCGTTCATCGCCAAGTTCCCCATCGGCCAAGTCTCGGAACGGAACAGACCAGTCTTCCGAATCGACGATGACCTCCGTGACGGTCGGGCCGGCTTCCAGGACGTCTTCGCCTTCGATCGTGATGGTGGCGCTGTCTGCATTGCCATCTAAGTCTTCGAGCGTGGGAACCCGTGAAAGGTAATCGCTGACCAGATACACGCTCGTGAACCCGTGCGATTCGTTTTCCACCAAGTCGCTGGCGTTGCTGGTGAATACGAGATACCGCCCGTCAGCACTGCTGGAATGCCCGATCAAAGCGCTCGTATTGCTGTCGCGGTTGCCAGGCGGGATTACAGCAACACTCGTCGAAATCAAACCGACGGCCAGCAGGCGTCTCATCTGCAGGACTTCAGAAACCAACTGGCGTTTGCGCCGCCTCGCGGGACGTAGAAGCCGCTGAGTCGAAGTGGATCGGAGTGAGGTCAAGCGGCGGAGTTAAGCGAGGGGCATGGTGTGAATCTTGACGGGGCGATGGGCGAGGGACGGCGGCGACCGCGAACGGCGATGGACCATTGGGGCGGTACCGTGTTCGGAAGTGACATGCGACGAATGGAAATTCAGATTCGGTGAATTCTTGGGATTCGCTCGATTTTTTTGTGATTCCAGAAATTTCTCGGAGATTGCCGGATTCCCGTCACTCAGCCACGCATGTTGTCGTTGGAGCGGGAATCCGTCCGTCCCTCGCGGAGGAATTTGCCGAGTGGCCCCGCCCCTGGATAACCGCCCGCTGAAAATGCCGCCCCCTGAAAACGCAATCGCGATTTGATCCTTATGAAAAACGCCGCGCGAACGATGACACCCGTCCTGCTGCTGCCCTTCGCTGTGCTTGCTGTCGAACCACTACACGCCGTTCCGGTGATCTCCGGACAACAGTTGTTCACGGTCCGCGCCGATCAACTCGTCACGCTCGCTCCGGGAACGGCATTCAATCCCGGAACGGTTCCCACGCCCCCGTTCAACGTCAGCGCGACGACGACCAGCTTCACGTTCGACCGCATGATGCAGGTGGGCACGACCATCGAATTCCGCAACGGAAATTTCTTCGGCAGAGGAACCGTGGACGGGGCGGGCGGATTCTCGCTGCTACAAGGAAGCGGTGAATTGACCGCGACACTCACCAACGTTGTACAGGATGAAACGCATCCCGGATTCATGTCGGGATCTCCCGAGAGCATTCGGTCGGGAGACCTCGTGTTCAACGTGCCCAACTATCGCCTTGAGTTCGACAACGGAGTCAATTTGGAGGTTCGGGACCCGTTCTTCTTTCGGGCCGAGTTTACCGATGGACTTGATCAATTGGGTGTCGTCTGGACTTCCGACCCCTTCGAAAATCCGCTTCCCGGTTACCTCGAGGGCACTCAAGACATCTGGGCGACCAGCACCAACCGTACGCTCACCAGCGTGGCGGCGGTTCCCGAGCCAGGCTCGATGGCCCTGCTGGGCTGCTCCGCCGGCGGGGTCTTTTTGCGTCGACGCTGGAACCGTTCGAAACGACTTTGATTCGATCGACAACGTTTATTTTGCTTTCAAAACCAGGACGAACAATATGCTTTCGAGCCGAACCTTTTGTTTCTTGACGGCCGCCGTCGGCCTCGCGTGGGCCGTCCCCGGTCAGGCCGCACCGATCGTGCCGGGGCAGTTCATTTCTTACGTCGACGCGGTGCAAGACGTGACGATTCCGGTGGGTTCGCCTCTGAATCCGGGCACCGATCCGATTCCGTTCGTGGGCGTTTCGGCCACGGGTTTCTTCACGTTTGATCGGCAACAGCAAGTCGGTGATTCGATCGAGCTGACGAACGGGAACTTCTTTGGAACTGGTTTCGAGCCGGGGCTGGGAAATTTCCGCTTGTTCGCCGGAGCCGATCACGGGCTGACCCCGATGACCGCGACGATCTCCAGCGTCTTTCAAGACGAATTCGATCCGGGTTTTGCAACCGGGCAAGCGTCGAGCTTTCTGTTCGGCGACGGACTGTTTCGCGTTCCTGATTTCGGCATCGAAATTTTGGACGACATGGGAAATGTCGCGGCGCGGTTGACGACTCGTGACCCGTTCGACTTCGAAGCGGCTTTGTTCAGCTTGGACCCCGAAATCAACACGACGTTCTTTGCCACCGAGGACATCGACATCAACGCCTTCGTAGGAACCGGGACGGACGTTGCCGCGATCAGCAGCAACCGTCGGTTGTTCGTGACCGCGGTTCCCGAGCCGACGTCGCTATCGCTTTTATCGTTGGTCGGTGGTGCGGCGATGCTGCGACGGCGCCGAAGACAGAAAGATCGGTCCAAGAATCGTTCGGGAATCACTTCGTAATTTTCTAATGAGCCGAGTCGCGAGAGCGACCGAGCACTGCGCACTGCCCTGTGCCTCACTGCACTCGGCTCACCCCTTCATCACAGGACCATCTCCATGTTTTTCTCTTCCATGAAAGCTTCTTCGACGCGACGACGTCACGCCAAACGCCGGATGACGGCTGAGCCGCTGGAAAACCGGCGGGTGTTGGCGGCGTTTCCGGTGACCTCGCTGGCCGATAACGCACCCGAGACTCCGGCGGTCGAAGGCACGCTGCGGTGGGCGATCGAGCAAGCGGCCGCGACCGAAGGCAAGGACACGATCACGTTCGCGCCGACCGTGTCGGGGCAGATCGATTTGCAGAGTCAACTGGAGATCCTGGGCGACAATGACGTCGATATCTTGGGACCGGGCAGCCAGCGGATCACGATCAGCGGCGGCGGAGCGCACCGCGTGCTGTACGTCAACGCGGCCGAGGTCACCCTGGCCGGAGTGACCGTTGCTGACGGATACGCGGTCGACGCGCCCGACGCGCCGGTTCCGGTCGACACGAGATTGGTCGTCGAGAATTTTTCGGTCGGCGGCGGGCTGTTCAATAACGGCGGCGACGTGACGATCAACCGAGTCGTCTTCGAGAACAACCAAACAGGCGGCGTGGTCTCCGCCGAAAACCCGTTCGGACTCAACAACATCGGACTCGGCGGTGCGATTGCCAACATGTTCGGAGCGGATCTGACGGTGCGTGACAGCCGATTCTTTGACAACACCGCGATCGGCCTTGGCATCGCTGCGTCCGGAGCAATCGACGTCGATGCGAATTCCACGACCGACATCTCGCGAAGCCAGTTCATTGGCAATCAAGCCGTCGCAGTTTTGGGGCTGGGTGACGACCCGACGACCTTTCAAGGTGCCGCCGTCGGAGGCGCCTTGAAAGCGTCCGGAGCTAGCGAGATGACGGTCAACACCAGCCTGTTCCGTAACAATGCGGTCGTCGCCGGCAACGGGTTTGAGGGCTTGGGACCGACGGGCGGATTTGGTGCCGGCGGCGGTGCGATCGGCAGCCAGGCGCTGAGCTTGTTCGTTGGCGTCTTGGGAACCCCCACGATGACCGACATTCATCGCTCGGTCATCGTCGACAACCAAGCCATCGGCGGTAGCGGTTTGGACGGCTTCGCCGGCGGCGCCGCCGTGGGCGGTGGCCTGGTCAACTGGGGACTCAGCGAGATGACCATCACGTCAACTCGCATCAGCGGCAACCAGGCGATCGGTGGCGATGGCGGCGTGGGTGCCGATGGCGGTTATGCCGCGGGCGGCGGAATCGACAACGCCTTTTCCAGCTTCGGGACCCCAGTGCTGCACGTGCAAAGTACTCTGATCACCGGCAACACGGTCGTTGGCGGCAACGGCGGAGTCGGCGGCAACGGCGGTGAGGCCAGGGGCGGTGCCATTTCGAACGACATCGACGGCCTGGTTGTAAAGCTCGAACCATTGGAAATCGCCACCGGCCAGATCATCACGAGCCGAGCTTGGATCCGAAGCAACTCGGTCACCGGCGGATCGGGAGTCACCGGCGGTGATGCCTTGGGCGGTGGAATCTACAACCGCGCGAACATGGATCTTCGCCTGACCTTCACATTCGGCAACGACGCGACCGGGGGCGTTGGGACGACGACCGCTGGGATCGGTCAGGGTGGCGGCATTTTCAACGCGCCGCTGCCGCTTTCGATCGTGAACGTCGATTTTCTAAGTCGCTTGTTGATCCGTGGCAACGAAGCCAGTACGGATGATGACGAGTCCTTCGGATTATTTTAGGCAAGAACATCACTCGTGCGACAAAACAACGACTTGATTTTCGGCTAACCTGGGGGATATCCGCGAAGGCTCCATTTTTGAGCGAGGCGGATTCTCACGACGGCTACTCAATCTGGTCGAAACGATGCTTCGAAATGTTGGACGCCGCCGGGCAGGCGGTCTTGTCTTCGCCGGCCGGATGATCGCGTTTCCCGCTGGCAGATCTCACGGGCGTGGTTTTACTTTGGTCGAACTGTTGGTGGTGATCACCATCATCGGCGTGTTGGTCGGTCTGCTGTTGCCGGCGGTGCAGGCCGCGCGTGCCGCGGCAAGGCGGACGGACTGCGTGAATCGTTCCAAGCAAATCGGCTTGGCCGTGAATAACTATCATTCGGCGTTCAAGAAACTGCCGCGGGCATGGTGGTTGGACAATCCGCCGAACAAGCCCTTCAACGGGGGCAATTGGTTGATCGCAATTTTGCCCTACATGGAACTATCCGCCGTCTACGAACAGCTCGACACCCGTGTCATTCCGACAGACCAAGACAGTCCGGGGAATGTGGAAGTCTTGCAGACGATTTTGGCCGCCTACGTGTGTCCGTCGTCGCCCGGTTCGGCGGAGAGTCGGCGATATGTCTTCGATTCTCGTCCGGCGGGGCTGCCGTTCACCGCCACGGACCTGGCGCCCGCTGATTTCACCCCGACCACGGGAGTCCGCGGGATTTACGCGAATCATGCTTACGGACGACACTTGTCGAGCAATCGCGAAGGTGCCTTGCAAGTCGTTGGTGAACTGTTTGGCGGCGAGAGCGACGGCGCGTTTCGCGACATTCGCGACGGGCTTTCTCATACCTTTTTGTTTGGCGAACGGACCGGCGGCAATGTGATCTACAGCCGCGGTGTGGTTCACGCGGATTTGACCGAGAATTTGATCGGCCTGGACGGCGGCGGTTGGGGTGACTTGCTCAACGGTGAGCATTGGCTGGAGGGGACACTGCAAAGCGGATTGACTTGGCCGCCCCGAGGTGGACCTTGTGCGATCAATTGCACCAACGCACGCGGCTTCGGCTTTCACGGATTTCATCCCGGTGGTTGTCATTTCACCTTTGCCGACGGTCACGTTTCGTTTGTCAATGAGAAGGTTGACCCCGTCGTGTTCGCCGCTCAGATCACGCGAAGAGGTCAGGAAGTTTTTGCACGGGAAGAATGATGGACGACAAGGAAGCGTGGCGCGCGAGATCGACGTCTTGGTCGATGATGATTGTCTTGGTGATCGCTGGTTGCGACGCATCGAACGAAGACGGGCTGACAAAAACTCGCGGCGTAATCCACGTCGATGGCCGGCCCGCGATGGGCGTGGTGGTGAAGCTGTATCCGGAATCCGGCGCCGCGGCGATCGCTCAGGGCACCTCCGGCGACGACGGATCATTCCAAGTTTCCACCAACGTCGCCGGTGACGGCGTTGTGCCGGGCAAATATTCCGCGACGATGGTTTGGAGTCGCTTCGATCCGCTTTCACGGTCTCAGACCGGCGATCGCCTGGGCGGACTCTACGCCGATCCGGCGGAGCAAGCGTTCCTGTGGGACATTCCTGCAACAGGCGATTTCGACGCGGGGACGATCGAGTTGTCGATGCCGTGAGCGAGAGCGTTCTTCGGGCGCTGTGATGACCGCGGTAACCGAAACGTCGACCGGCACCTTCCATCTATCGCTACTTTCCCGACGGTCCGATGTACTCCTTGGCAATGCCAACATTGTCAAAGTAAACGATGTTTTCGGGTTGCTTGGTCCAGCGGTCTCCGCCCCGCAGCGATTCGTTCGCGCGCAGCGTACAAAAATGGTGCACCTAGTCGCAATCCTCATCGAACTTCGTGTAAAAGCGGATAAAAAGCGGATCTGCAGATTCAAACCATTTCGTGAATCCGCCTCCGGTATTTTTCCCCAAGGTCGAGGTCACCTTCAACGATCGCTGCCCAAGCAAACTCGACATCGATCTGCCATGATCCGCAGTTTGACGCACCTACTTTGCATCAGTAACCCCGAGGGTGTCTGTACAATGGCTGAATCGAAACGAGCCTGTTGACGAGCTTCCTACAGGGCAATTCTGCAACGATGATTGGTAGAACCAAATGAAATCGACAAACGAACTGGTGCGAATGATCCGAAGAGATTTCGTCAAGCTTTCCGCAAGCGTTGCTGGGGGAGTGGGGATCCCCGGAATGTTGATTCCGTCAACCGATGCTGATGACGCTCCGGTCGAAAAAGGGTGTCCACCTGGCGTGGTCTACCTTGAGAAGGGGCTAAACGCGTTAGCTCGCGCGCATCACATGAATTCCATGGCCGGGCATCTTGGAGCGTCATTGATCGCTGGATACTACGTTGGCGTGCAGCGTCCGACGCTGGACCCCGATGTGTACAAGGGGATCCAAGGTGACCTCGACCGTGTCATCAGCGGCGAGTCCGTCTTCGGTAAAAAGATGTCGAAAAGGTCGACGCTGAATGATTCGGATCTATTTGAAACGTTTCCGAAACAGGCGGCGGATGCAACCTTGATCGACGGCATCGCCGAGAGCCTGGAGAAGAGTATCGATAAGCCTCGACAATCCGGGCACAACGTCATTTTCGCGTCCCTCGCAATCCGGGCTTTGAAAGACCATCCCGAATACACGACGCCCGCGGTGGTCGACGGCATCGTAAAACTGATGAATCTTTTCAAAAACGAGCATCCCGGCAGTGGCTACTACGGAAAAGAGAGAGGCCGGGTCTACGGACACAAAATCACTTTGCCCGACGATGACGCGGTGAAGTACGGGGATATCGAAGGCATGATCGCCGCCGTGCTTGACGAAGCGTTCAACCTGAGGCCGGAAATTCATCGTAGCGGTTACGGAGGCCTTGTCCACGTAATCAATCATGCCGCCGCCATCACCAATCTTGCTGACCAAGGCTACATCGAATTGGCATCACGGGCGATCCGATCCCATCGCCAACACTTGCGACTGTGGCGGAATCTCCCGAACGTTGCCGACGAAAAAGGCCCCTTGCAGGTTTCCGAATTTACTCCGCACAGCCCGGCCTACTGGACTTCAGGAAACGTTCCCTATGACCGCGCGCTGCTGACTCATCGCGTCAAGACCATGTTTGGCTTCGACGAACTCGCCAGGGCGGTTGACGAGGAGGCGAAAGAGAGGGCGGCGTACGACAAGCTGCGATACATGATGTAGAGAACAAGAAAGAAGCTGCTTCATTCCTCGGTCCGAGGATGCCGTGGGGAGAGGACACACTCGTCGGGAATCTAAATCCGCCGACAACTTTGTCGTCCGCACGGGAACAGATGCCCGGTCTGATCGGCGAAGGCCTTGATTCGCTCTGATCGCTGAAACAAAAGGTCGCTTGCGGGATCGCCTAGGTCTCCATGTCGGTGACGCTTTCGATTTTCTGCTTCATCGTTTGCTCACGGTCCGTGCGTGTTCCGACCTTGATGCTGGTGGTGATGCGTGGCGCCCCCATCGCGTGGACGCGTTCGTGGCATTGCTGAATCGCAGCGAAAACTTCGTCCCAATCGCCTTCAATGTTGGTGCCGTACGCGTGAAGTTGGTGATCCAATCCGGCCTCCAGCAACACCTTCTGACACGCCGCGACGTACTTGCTTACCGAGACGCCAACTCCTATCGGAACGACGCACAAATCTACGATCACTTTCATTTCGGTGGATTCTCGCTCTTGATTTGGAAACGGATTCTCTGGGCAAGCGACAGGTCATCGTCGCCTTCGGAAATCACGTGGAAGTCATGCGGGCTCGTGGCCGTCGAACGTCCTATGGTACGGCGACCCTGGCAAATCTGGAAGAATACCAGCCCACGCAGTCCAATCGATCGATTTGCAGTTTCTGAAGATCCAAGCGTGGTGGCGTGGTAACCCGGACGATGCTGCTTTGGTGGCACCTTTTCACGATATGTCTCTGCTCAAGCGATCTCAATATCGATTGATGGGTCGACGACTTTCATTTCTTCGTCGATGGTGAATTTGCACTGTTGATTTGCAAAAAGAACATCAGCCATCGGAATGCTCCTCAAGCTTCCTGGCTCACGCTATGGAAACGCGATCGACGCGGTGATGACTTGGCGTCAAGAGCAAGCGAAGAAGCGATCGATGATTTTTTGAAACAGGCTAACCGTACACCAGAACCCGCCGCGTCATCGGGGTCGACTGTTTGCGATCGGCTGCTTGGCGACGCTCGTCCTAACGGTAAGCCCGAATCGATTCAGCGTGCTCCGGCTTCCGCCCGTGCTGTGTTAACGCGGTGTAGTCCCACCCGTTCGCTTAATACTCGGCGTGCCGGACTTCGGCGAATTCCTCGATCGCTTTCTCGCAGAACGCGGGTAAGTCATCGGGGTTGCGGCTGGTGACCAAGCCTTCGTCGCAGACACATGGTTCGTCCACCCACTGGGCACCGGCGTTGATCAAATCGGTCTTCAGACTCGGCCATGACGTGACTCGGCGACCGCGGACCACGTCGGCTTCGATCAGTGTCCAAGGTCCGTGGCAGATGGCGGCGACTGGTTTACTCTGTTTGAAGAAGTCGCGGACGAAACTGACCGAGTCATCACAAGTCCGCAGGGAATCCGGGTTCGCGACGCCGCCGGGCAGCACCAGCCCGTCAAAGTCTTCCGCGGATGCTGAATGAACGCTCTGGTCGACAGAAAACCGGTCGGCCTTTTTGTCGTGATTCATCCCCTGAATCTTGTCTTCCTTCGGCGAGACCAGAACGACCTCGGCACCGGCCTTGTTGATCGCTTCCCACGGCTGAACAAGTTCCGCTTGCTCGAAGCCGTCGGTGGCGAGAAAGGCGATCCGTTTGCCGTTAAGACTATGATTTGACATCGTTGTTGTTCCGTTTTGATGGATGGTTGAGGTGAGGCTCGATAAACCGAGAAGAGGTTGCATACAACGTGCCACTCGGTTTGCTCTCCTGGGGTCAGCGCGGCGAAAAATTGGCCCTGACGGACCGCTTAACCCTTGAGCAGTACGTGCCCGATCACGCCGAGCAGAAACCCGAGCACCGCTCCGACTGCTGGCGGTCTCTGGTCGCCGTCGTGGGCATGCAGGGCGAGGTCTTGGAACGTCAGGTACAAAATTCCGCTGGTAGCAAACAAGATGATGAAGGTTGATCGCCAACGACTGCGAATCCTCCGCGGCCACGATCGCCGTCTCGGTTCGATCCTCTGGTGCCACGACGTCGGCAACTGTCTTGTTGCCTATCGCGATAACGTGCAAGCGATCCGCTGAGACGACTCGCGTAAAAGTCGAAGAACACCGGGACTTCTCCTGGCGATGCAAGATCATCGGAGTCCGTGCGACGTTTCGCATTCGTGCAAGCCCCAATACCCAGCCGGTTTCCGACGACACCGTTGACCCCTGAATGTCTCGTCCTAAATCTTCGCCGATTCCATCAAGATTGGTAGGGCGTCGGTCCATGAGCGACCGTCTTCCGCCACGGTTTTTCTGCCCATCCGAAGGAAGCATCAAGCCGCCGGTGCCAATTTGCGAATCGTCGAGAATTACCGGATCCGGTGATCGCCGGTCGCCCGACATGTGGATGCCGAGTATTCACCAGCAGCAGACAGATAAGGCGATCACCCGGATTGTCAGGTGGGGAGGACAACCCCGGCGACTGTTCGCCGTCGCCTAATCGCTACGATCGGAACGAAAAACGATCGCTTCTCGTTCGGTTGTGCGATTCGTGCCTGATCTATGGTTGCTGACGGACCGATGGAACGAGCAGGCTAGGCTGCATATTCAGGGAGAAGCACGCGGTGAACTGGAAACGACGGAACAGCACACGCGCTCAGCAGACTGGACGCATAGCGATTCTGGCGTTTCTCAGCTTCACGACGGGATGCCAAGCGATAGGGCAGCACGACGCTTCGACGCGAGCGGCACCGCAAGCGGTGGAGGCGCCCGCGGATACAGCGAGCTCCGGTACGCAACAGTCCCCAGTCCAAAGCGTGGCCTACACCGAGTTCGACGCTGAGAGCACGGCTGTTGGGGGGGACTCCGAGTCGGCGGGGAACATCCTGAGCTACGATGAATTCGGCACGGCCGCAGCGATAGAGCCGATCTATCTAGATGGTTCCATCATCGAGGCAGGCCAGTCAGCCGGCATGACGCTCGAGCAATTCGAGACGTTGGCCCTTCAAAACAATCCGACGATCGACGAGTTGGTCGCCACCACGCAGAAGGCGGCGGGCTTTCGAACCCAAGTGAGCTCGAGGGCGAATCCCACCGTCGGATACCAAGCCGTTCAACTCGCCGATCTAGGGACCGACCAGCACACTTTCTTCATTTCGCAAACGATCGTGACGGCCGACAAATTGGCGCTCAATCGTAGCGTCTTGAACGAAAATCTACGTGCACAGCTTTTTGATCTGGAAGCCCGAAAGTACCGCGTGGCCACCGACATCCGTGTGAAATTCTACGACACTCTCGCGGAACAGCGGCGAGTGGAATTGATCCAGGATTTTCAGTCGGTCTCCGACAAGGCCGTTGAGTTGGCAGAGTCACGCAAGCAAGCCGAAGAAGGATCACAGCTTGATGTCGTCCAGGCCAAAGTGCTGAAGAACGAAATCGACCTGCAACTCCGTCAAGCACGCATTCGCTTTGACGCGGCTTGGCGAGAATTGGTAGCGCTGGCCGGTACGCCGCAGATGGAGCCGACCTATTTGGAGGGTGAATTGCCGGAAAACGAGACTCCGATGCAATGGGATAGCGTTGTGGACGGCATCGTCGTCTCCAATCCGGAGTACCAGGCGGCTCAGACGCGGGTGACTCGGGCCAGAGCGCTCATTTGCCGGCACGAGGTTCAACCCGTTCCGAACCTGGACGTCTCGCTGGGCAGCGGATACGACAACGGCACCGACAACGGTATGATCAACTTGCAAATTGGCGCACCCATCCCAGTATTCAACAAGAACCAGGGCAATATTGCTGCGGCGAGAGCCGAGTACGTCCGCGCCGCACGCGAAGTCGAGCGAATCGAGAATGCGATCAAGGCCCGACTCGCCACGGCCGCCGGAGATTTTGACACTTCCCTGGCTGCTGTCGAAGCCTATTCCAGTGAAATTCTGCCCAACGCTCAGGAAGGCCTCGACCTAGCTGAACTCGCCTACGAAGCTGGCGAGACCAGCTACAGGCAAGTGCAGATCGCCCAGCGGACGTATTTTGAGACCAACCTGCAATACGTTGCCGCCCAAGCATTGTTGGGACAAGCGCGTGCTCGCATCGACGGTTACGTGCTGACCGGTTCTCTCGACCCGATTACCGACGACAGCGGTGACGACAGCCTGCGCGGACTGACATTCAGCCAGCAATAACCCGCCGACCCGAGCGAGATTGCGATTCGCCGGAAAGTTTTTGTCGTGGCCTGATCAGTATGGACGCTGTTGTCGTAATCACCGATAATCAGGAAAATCTTCCCTGGGGAACTTTTTCGTGTCGCTCGTTTGTCGTCTCACCATCGTCGTCGCGTTGATGCTGCACCTGATTTTTGGGTGTTCGCTGCATCATGCTGCCATGTGTCAGCACCACGACCATGACCAATGCCGACACATGGTCACGATCGAGCCGCTGAGTACCCACTGTAATCACGATCACGATTGTTCCGGCGAAGGCAAAGGGTCGGAAGGGAAAACGATCGAGGTCAGCGACGGTGAGAGTCGGTTAGTGGCTCCCTGTTGCGATTGCGAGTTCGAGCCCTGTGGTGGAGACCAATCGGGGTGCCATGCCGAAGTCGAATGTAGTTTCGTGCCTTCGAGCGACGTCATCTTCGTCATGGATGCTCCGTTTGTCGCGTATGTGACTTACGATCACGATCCGATGATGAATCTTGTGGGTTCGATGGCCAAGCGTGAATCGTTACAGCGATCGGCGCGGCTTGCGACGAACTCCCTTTTCCACTGTGCTTCTCTCTGCACATGGATCATTTGATTGAAGACTGACGACCGCTGATCGAAGATTTCGAGTGCCTCCCTGCGAGCACTCCGAAATGTGGAATCAGCGAGTCCTCTTTCTCGATTCTTCAATCTTCATCTTCCATTGGTTTTCCATGTCCACGCCAAAAGCTTGGCTGTTGCGTTTGCGCGGTCCCGTTGTGACCGCGCTCGTGATAGCGGTCACCATCGTCATTGGCACTTTCGTCTTCACTGACATTCCGCAACAACTCGGCATCGTCGCTGCGTCCGTTGATCCGTCTGATCCGCATGCGGGGCACGATCACGGACCCGATGAATATGAACATGCTGCCGATGAGCACGCCGGACATGACCGCGGCGGCCACGACGCGACGTATTCGATCGAACTGAGCCCACAGGCTCGCGCGAACTTACGGTTGAAGACTGACGTCGTCGCTGTCGGCCCTTACACCAGCTACATCGAAGTCCCCGGCATCGTGACTCGTTGGCCTGGCGAAACGCACGTGTCAGTCACTTCTCCTCTGACCGGCCTCATCAGCGCGATCCAGGTTTCTCGAGGCGAGATGGTTCCCAGTGGCTCCCCGCTCTTCGTACTTCGGTTGACCCATCAAGACCTTGTCAACACGCAAGAAGCCTTCTTGTCGCAACTCGGACAGATGGATGTCGAGGAACGCGAAATTCAGCGTCTGACTTCCCTTTCGCAAACCGGAGCGATTGCCGGGAAGACGCGTTTGGCTCGCGAATACGAGCGTGACAAGCTGTTGGCCGGTATCCGTGCGGCGCGTCAAGCGATGTTGCTGCATGGTTTAAGTGAAGATCAGATCCAATCGATTGAACGCACCCGAACCTTGATCCGCGAAGTCGTCGTGACGGCACCCCTGGTCGAGGAAGACAAATCGCTGCACCACGATTCGCTGGGCGAGGCCAACAACCGACTATCCGGTAATCCCAGTGTGCGTCTCGCTGCGATGCAACCGCCGCCCATGTCGTTGCCCGAACACAACCATATCGACGTTGAATTCTTGGTCACCGAACTGGATGTTCGTCGCGGAGAATCGGTCACGGCCGGTCAACAGATTGCCCAACTGTCGGATTACAGCCGACTGCTGATCGAAGGGCAAGCCTATCAACGTGACGCTAATCTGTTGCGCAAAGCATCCGAAGCGGGCGCGGAGTTGCAGGCCACGATGGCGGGTGCGGACAACGAAATCGACACGATCAAAGGTCTGAACGTGGTCTACATCGGAAACGAAGTGGGGATCGAATCAAGGTCGTTGCCGTTCTATGTCGGACTCGCCAACGAGATCGAACGCAGCGAGAAACGGGGCGACAAACGCTATGTCAGTTGGCGATACAAGCCCGGTCAAAGGTTGACACTTCGGTTACCTCAAACGCAAATCAAAAACGCGATCGTCGTTCCCAAAGGTGCGGTCGCCGAAGAAGGCCCCGAGCGGTTTCTGTTCGTCGAAAATGGCGATCACTTTGACCGTGTTCCCGTTGAAATACTTGCATCGGACAGCATCCATGCCGCAATCAAGAATGACGGCCGAATTCTGCCCGGTCAGACGATCGCTGTCAGCGGTGCCCATCAACTGCAGATGGCGATGAAGAACCAAGCCGGCGGAGCCATTGATCCCCACGCAGGGCACAACCACTGAGTTTTTCGCGGTGCCAAATCACATGACGAAGGGGTCGATATGTTGAACAAAATCATCCATTTCTCTCTGAACAATCGGCTGATCGTTTTGGCGGTCGCCGCGATCATGTTGGGACTTGGTGTTTGGCAGTCGATACGACTTCCGATCGATGTGTTTCCAAACCTGAATCGTCCTCGTGTCGTGGTCATCACCGAAGCGCCGGGGATGGCTCCCGAAGAAGTCGAAGCGTTGATCACGTTTCCCTTGGAAACCGCTTTCAACGGTGCCAATGGCGTGGAGGCGGTTCGCAGCAGCAGCGGCATCGGTTTGTCGGTGATCTATGTCGAGTTCGAGTGGGACACCGACATCTACAACGACCGACAAGTGGTCAATGAACGTTTGCAGCTTGCCGCTGAGCAACTGCCCAACGGAGTCAAACCGACGCTCGCACCGATCTCGTCCATCATGGGACAAATTCTCATGGTCGGCATGTGGAGCGAAGATGGCGAAACGGCACCGATGGAAGTTCGTACGCTCGCCGACTGGGTCGTGCGTCAGCGATTGCTAACCATTCCCGGCGTCTCCCAAGTTTTCACCATGGGGGGCGGGCGGATGCAATACCAAGTTTTGGTGAATCCGGACGCACTCCGTGAATTCGGCTTGACGATGAATGACGTTCATACGGCCGTCAGTGAATCCAACTTGAACGCGACCGGCGGTTACCTCGACCAGCGAGGTGCCAATGAACTACTGGTTCGCGGAATCGGGCGAATCACCAGCCTTGCCGACCTAAGAGAAATTGCGATCACCATGCGTGATGATCGCCCGATCACCTTGGGTGACGTCGCCAACGTCGTCAAAGGTCCACAGGTGATGCGTGGTGATTCGTCCGTGTCTCTTCGCGCCGACGATGGAACCGTCGAAGGCGGCCCGGCGGTTGTCCTGACGATCAACAAGCAACCCGGCGGTGATACACGCGCCATCGATCGAGCGATCGCCGAGGCACTCGAAGAACTCAAGGTATCGCTGCCCGAGGACGTCCGTATCGCCAACGTGTATTCACAGCGTTCGTTCATCGACCGAGCGATCGACAATGTGGTCGAAGCTCTCGCCGATGGTGGTGTGTTGGTATTGGTGATCCTGTTCCTATTCTTATTGAACTTTCGCACGACGTTCATTACGCTCACGGCGATCCCGCTTTCGATCATCGCTACGGCGTGCGTGTTTGCCGTTTTCGGTCTGTCGATCAACACGATGACCCTGGGTGGGATCGCGGTTGCCATCGGCGAGTTGGTCGATGACGCTATCGTCGACGTTGAGAACATCTTTCGTCGGTTAAAAGACAACCGTCAATTGGAATCGCCTCGGCCCACACTTGCCGTCGTTTACGACGCCAGTATCGAGGTTCGTAGCAGCGTGGTCTACGGGACTGCGATCGTGGTCCTCGTGTTCATCCCACTGTTCGCTCTCGAGGGGATGGAGGGCAAACTTTTCGTGCCACTCGCGTTGGGGTACGTCGTCTCGTTGATCGCGTCGCTGGGCGTTTCGCTGACCGTCACGCCCGTCTTGGCTTCGTTGTTATTGGTCGGCAAGCGAGCTTGGCAAATCGTGGTGCCGGCCTTGGCTTTTGGCATCGCGACGCTCACGATGGTTTGGGTCGTGCCACGTGTGATTGATCTTTTGCATTTGCCGTTTGATCACCCTGGCAATCCGTTCTGGTGGTCGCTCGTCCTGACGCCAGTCGTTTGGATATTGATTCGGCTGACTGAGAAACTGCTGGGAGGCCCCGAGGCTGAAGAGGGGCGATTACTAGAAGGACTGAAAGCCGTTGCGGGATTCGCGATCAATTTCAGCACCAAGTTTGCCGGTTCCGTGCTGGGCGTGGCGGCCGTCATGGTAGCGTTCGCCGCATTTGCAGTGTCTCAGCTCGAACGCGATTTTCTGCCTCCGTTCAACGAGGGGGCGGTTCAAGTCAACGCATTGCTCACGCCCGGCACTTCGCTCGCGACGAGCAACCGGATCGGCCAAAATATCCAGGAACAGTTGATGAAGATCGAATCGGTGCGTTCCGTCGCACGTCGTACCGGCCGAGCCGAACTGGATGAGCACGCCGAGGGAGTCAACGTCACCGAGCTGTATTTGGAAATCGCCGATGACGCCGATCGCGAAGGTACGATCGGACGGATTCGCGAAACGATGGAGGACATTCCGGGCGTGGTGTCGAGCACCGAGCAACCG
>CAYVRC010000136.1:0-16144 GCA_964453205.1 uncultured Pirellulaceae bacterium
GACCTCGACCACCGCGGCACTTGGGTTCAGGGCGGCCACGTCACGGCGGTCCGGGACACCGAGGGTCACGGCCCGACGACGTCGACGGTCGGCGTTGCCAAACGGATTTCGATTCGATGGTACCAGGACGACATCGATCCGAATTCACTGCGTTGGTCGTCGTACCAAAGCTCGGGCAGTTTGCAAGAAGTCGCCGAAACGATGTTGCCGCCCGCCAAGAGAGAACAAATTCGCCGCCAGATCCAAGACCTGTTGCAACAGCACGGCGAGGAAATCACCACCGCGATGACACCGCTCCTTCGCGAAACCCTGATCCGGTCGCTGCCCGTGATCGAACAAGGCATCCGAACGTCGATCGCCGATCATCGCGAGGAGTGGGAAAAGCTGGGCCGTCGATTGGAAACCGAAGTCCTGCAAAGCCGCCTGCTGCCGCTGGCCAAAGACGAAATGCTGCCGATCGTGCGACGCAACGGAGGCCCGTTGGTCGAAGACATCGGTCGCGAACTCTGGCATCGAGCGTCGCTGTGGCGTTTCGGATGGCGGGCGATTTACGACCGCACTCCCCTGCCCGAGCGTGAGCTGGTGAAAGAGGAATGGCGTCGCTTCGTCGATCAAGAAGCCGTCCCCGTTTTCGAAGATCACTTGGATGAAATCGTGACGGTCGTCCAGGCCACCTTTCAAGACATTGCCGCGAACCCGCGTGTCCGCGTCGAGTTGGCCGACGTCGCGGAAACGATCGCCGATGACCCGGAAGCCGAACGTCTGATCAAAGTCGTCTTGAAAGAAGCCATCGTCGACAACGTCGTCCTCCGACAAACATGGCGAGACGTCTGGGCGTCGGACCGAGCTCGCGATGCGATGAACTCGGCGGCCGATCGTGTCGAACCCGTCGTGCGACAGATCGGTGACGAATTATTCGGAACCCCGGAAACCGGCATCAACCCGGACTTTGCTCGCGTGTTGCGAAACCAAATCCTCGGCAAGGACCGACGATGGATCGTGGCCGACCGGTCGCCCTCCGTGACCGACGGTCCGCAAATTCCAGCGACCGTCCGGCCCGCGGATCTGAACATGCCGTTTCCGCTCGTTTACATTGCCGAGCCGTGAACCCCTCACGCCGAATCGTTCGGCGTTCAAGACCTATCACCCCACGAACGCGGGACCGAATGAATACCCGATTCAGACCGACATCGTCGTCCCAGTTCGCCGGGCTGTTCCTCGCCGTTTGGATCGTCGCGTTCGAACGAGACGCTTTCGCGCAGGCCTTTCCGTTTGTGATTCCCGGTGATGATTCCGCCGAGACCGTCGTCGATCGATCCGGCTTGATCCCCGCTCCGGTTGACGAACGTTTCGTGTCGACTCGCGACGGACATTTCTACGTCGGTGATCGTCGTTTACGGTTTTGGGGCGTCAACTTTTGCTTCGGTGCCAACTTTCCGACGCACGCCGAGGCCGATTTGATCGCACCCCACTTGGCGAAACTGGGGATCAACGCGGTGCGTTTTCACCACATGGACATGCAAGACGCGCCAGGCGGGATCTGGGCCGGTGTCGATTCTCGCGGCGTGCGAAACTTCGATCCGGAGATGGTCGATCGGCTGGATTACTTTCTGGCCAAACTGCACGAGCAGGGCATCTACGCGAATCTGAACCTGCACGTCTCGCGGACGTTGTCCGAGGCCGAGGGCTTTCCGCCGATCGGGGACGTCCCGTGGTGGGCGTCGTTCAACAAATGGGTGATGTACTACGACCGTGACGTGCAGGCGGAGGTCTTGCGATACAGCCGCCTACTTTTGAACCACGCCAATCCGTATCGAGACGGGCGCCGCCGTGTGGAGGATCCGGGCATCGCTGTTCTAGAAATGCTGAACGAGAACTATTTCAGCGAACAAGGTTACGGGCTGTACCGCCAGATGCCGAAGCGGTTTCAGCTTTCCCTGATCGGTCGTTGGAACGAATGGCTGGTCGAAAGATACGGCACCCGAGGCGACATGCTGGCCTCGTGGAAAAAGGTCCAACCGGCGATGGGCCAGATGGTGATCCCGCGGGAACCTTGGAAGACCGATTTGGGACGCGGCGACGGGAGACGTCGCTGGAGCGTCCATGCACCCGACGGCGGGTTGCCCCATCGTTTCGTCGCCGGCCCGAAACCGGACCAGGGTGCCGTCAGGCTGGAACCGAAATCGACCAGCCCGGACGATTATCGACAACAACTCGCCCACGCGAACTTGTCGATCCGAAAGGGTCAGCCGCTGACCTTGTCGTTTCGGGTCCGCAGCGATCGGCCCAGAACTTTCAAGGTCGAGCTGAGCACCTCGGCGGGCGGTCAATGGCGCGACTTGGATTTGTATGAATTCGCGGACGCGACCCCGACGTGGCAACGGTTCGAACGGGTCCTGTTCCCGAAGGAAACCGTCGACGCCGGAGCCGTTTTGGCTTTTTCGATCGGCAACGACACGACGCCCATCGAATTCGCGGCGGTCGCCTTGCAAAACGGTGCTTCGGCAAAACCCTTACCGGCGAATCAATCTTTGACCGACCGCACGATCGGCATTCCCGAATCGGGTTGGCCCGTCGGCGCGCACCGCGACATGACTCGGTTCATGATCGACACGGAAATCGAATGGACGACGCGATTCAAACGATTCTTGACCGAAACCTTGGGCGTGAAAGTTCCGATCACCGCCAGCCAGGTCAACTATCACCATCCCCGGGTGAACCGCCGAGTCAATGACTTTGTCGACATGCACAATTACTGGCATCATCCGATGTTTCCCGCCGATTCGAACTGGAACCCCGATCGATGGACGGTCGGCAATGATCCGATGGAAGCGGATCCCGCCCGAAGTGATTGGCCGGCCCATTCGCTGTTGATGCGAATGCCTTGGCGATACGCCGGCAAACCGATGACGCTGTCGGAGTGGAATTACCCGGAACCCAGCCCGTACGCCAGCGGCTGCGTTCCGATGGCAGCGGTGCTTTGCAGCTTGCAAGATTGGGACGGCGTGTTTTTCTTTCAGTACGATTCGATTTCCAGAGACGAATCGGACTTTGATGCGAACGGCGGCACCGTCTCGCCGTTCTTTCGTGACCGCGCCGACCAGTTCTTCAGCTTCAACGGCCAGCCCGTCAAGCTGGCCTTGCTGTCCCAATGTGCCAACATCTTCTTGCGCGGCGACTTGTCGCCACTGCGTGACGTGCGAATCAGCGTGCCGGACGAACCGATCGACGGACGTTGGGGGCTGACGCACCGATTGGGGGTCGACGAAACCGCGGAGCCGGCCCGTCTGGGTGAGCCGCCGGACGTCGGGTCGATGCAAACGCCTGACGGACAAGTCCGATGGGTTTCCGATCCGCCGCGTCGAGGGCACATCGAACTGAACACGAAGTCCACGGTCGGTCTGTGGGGGACGATCGCCGGAATCGACAAGACGCTCGGACCGGTCCGCATCCAAACCGGCTCGATCCGGCCCGATTACGGGTCCGTGTTGCTTTCCAGCACCGACGGCGCACCGATCGCCGACGCGAAACAGATGGTCTTGTTGGTCGCCTCGCACAGTGAAAACCGAGACATGGGCTGGAACGAAGCCCGCGACAGTGTCGGTCGCGATTGGGGACGGGGGCCGACGCAAGTGACGACGTTCAAAACCGCCGTGGTGTTGCCGGGTGGTTCGGCCGTTCGATGCTTTTCGCTCAGCGGGACCGGGGAACGGTTGACGGAGATCCCGGTGCGAACGGCGGGCGATCGAGCGGTCATCGGCGTCTCGCCGAACGACAAAACATTGTGGTACGAAATAATCCGCGAGTGATCGCGACGGAGCGAACGAGCCGTCGAAGCGTCTACAATGTCGGGCCGCCCCGTTTTGCCGCATCGCGGTAGAGCCCCTTCATCCCATCCCCATCGCTATCGAGGTTTTCGTGTCCATCAAGTTTGCCATCGGCCTGTCGGCCTGTCTGCCGGCACTGGCGTCGGTTCACGCCGCCGACCGACCGAACATCGTCTACATCATGGCCGACGATCAAGGTTTCGGCGACGTTTCCGCCTTGAACCCGGAATCCAAAATCCCGACGCCTCACATCGATCGGATCGCGAAGGAGGGCATGATTTTTGAAGACGGACACACGTCCTCGTCGGTCTGCACGCCGACGCGATATTCTGTTTTGACCGGACGGTATCACTGGCGAACGCGTTTGCAAAAAGGCGTGCTCGGTGGCTTTTCGCGGCCGCTGATCTCGCCGGGGCGGACCACCGTGGCTTCGCTGTTGAAGGACCACGGTTACCGCACCGCCTGCATCGGCAAATGGCATCTGGGATTGGATTGGCCGCTGAAAGACGGTGGCGTCGCCGACGACGGTGGCGATTTCGCCGGCGGTTATCAGGACGGCTGGAACGTGGACTACGCGGCCGACATTCGCAACGGGCCGTGTGATTTGGGCTTTGACCATTTCTTTGGCATCAGCGCTTCGCTGGACATGCCACCTTACGTTTTCATCGACGATCGCCGGCCCACCGAAATCGCAACCGTCGAAAAAGCCTTCCACCGCAAAGGACCGGCCGGAGCCGATTTCGAAGCCGTGGACGTCTTGCCCAGGATCACGCAAGAAACCGTCACGTTCATCAACGAAAACGCCGGCGGTGATCAGCCGTTCTTCATTTACTTTCCCCTGAACGCTCCGCACACGCCGATCGTGCCGACGCCGCAGTGGCAGGGCAAGAGCGGCGTCAACGCTTATGGCGATTTCACGATGCAGGTCGACTGGACGGTCGGCGAAGTGCTCCGAGCGCTCGACGCGAATCACATCACCGACAACACGCTGGTGATTTTCACCACTGATAACGGTTGCTCGCCGGCCGCCAAGATCGATGAACTCGAAGCCGCCGGCCACGATCACAACTACATCTATCGCGGTCACAAAGCCGACATTTTCGAAGGCGGACATCGCGTCCCGTTCCTGGCCCGTTGGCCGAACACCGTCAAGGCCGGATCACGCACCGAACAACTGGTCGGGCAAATCGACTTGCTGGCCACCGCCGCGGAAATCGTCGGTGCGGAATTGCCCGGCGATGCCGGGCCGGACAGCGTGTCGTTCCTGCCGGTCCTTGCCGGGAAAGCGACCACGCCGATCCGACAATCCATCGTGTCACAATCCATCGGCGGCCAATTCGCCGTCCGCGACGGAAACTGGAAATTGTGTCTGTGCCCGGGATCGGGCGGATGGAGCGATCCGCGACCGGGTCGCGCCGTCTTGTCGACGCTACCTCCGATGCAACTGTATGATTTATCGAAAGACCCCGGCGAACAGACGAACTTGTCCGCCGAGTACCCACGGCGTGTCGAAAGGATGCAGGAAATGCTCCGCGAGATGATCGACAACGGACGATCGACGCCCGGTGAAACGTTGGCAAACGACGCGGACATCGTCATGATCAAAGCCGTCGTCGACCCCAAGAGAAAGGCGAACTAGTCGATCCGGCGAAGCCCCCGTTGGAAATCGCGGGGTGAAGCGATCCGTCCCCATGAGGCGCGGTCCGAGAACCCGCCTCGTTCTTTTCTGGCAAGCCGACGGCTCCCGCGCGGCCCGTTCTCTCGGGCGGCGTTGCGGGCCGGCCTGGGACGCCGCCCAGCCATGCGGGGCAGGAATCCCATGTGAAATGATTCACAAAGTCGCTTGCCTTTCCCTTAAGTCGGCATAAGGTTAATTAGAAAACCTTTGTGCGGTTTGTCTCGTAACAAACTTCGGTCGCCCCGCGTTTCGGGCTCGGCCGGAACAACCGCGCGGCGGCTTGTCTGAACCGAAACGTCACGGACGACCTGGCTTAGTCTTCAGGGAGTTTGACGATGGGTCACGTCTTTTCCAGTTCCGCCTTTCACCTGCCGGCGGGCGTTGTCGATCCCCCGGATCGAGACGCCGCGCCGTCTCCGCTCGGGCTGACGCACTACAGCGGCGTTGCCGCGTTCGGGCTGCTGCGTCACGCCGCGCAGTCGGTGCCCCACCGCGAAGCGGTGCGTTACCGCGACGCGGTTTGGAACTACGAACAACTCAATCACGACGCGGTTCGCTGCGCCACGATGCTGCAACGCTTGGGCGTCGAGCCTGGTGATCGCGTCGGCTTGCTGTTGCCGAACGTGCCCGAGTATTTGATCGCGGTCAACGGCATCTGGCGTGCCGGCGGCATCGCGGTCGCGCTGAGTCCTTTGATGGTCGCCGAAGAAGTGCGTGACATGATCGAAGCGACGGATTGCAAGATCGTCATCAGTCTTGACCTGCTGTCGTCGCTGTTGCCCCCGGAGCAAGATTCCGGTTGCCGTCCTTTGTACGTTTCGATCAGCCGTTACCTTTCGACCGTCGAACAGCTCGGTTACGCCTGGATGCGTCGACGTCAGATCGGTCGCTGGTCGATGCCGGGTGTGGGCGAAACGGATTCGTTCTGGGACGCCATCGAACAAACGCGTCGCGAATGGCACTCGCCGGCGATCGATCCCCGGCGTGACGCCGCGTACATTTTGCCGACCGGCGGAACGACCGGACATCCCAAAGCGGTCACGCTGAGTCACGAGAACTTGGTCGCCAACGCTTGGCAACAGGCGCAGTGGACCCGCGGCTCGTTCGGGGACGAAACCATGCTGGCCGTCTTGCCGTTCTTCCACAGCTACGGCCTTTCGGCGATCGCGATGGGCGGTGCGGCGACCGGCGCGTCGCTGATTCTGCATCACCGTTTTCAGACGTCCCAAGTCATCCGTCTGATCGAAGATCATCGTCCGACGGTTTTCCACGCCGTGCCGGCGATGTTGGTCGCGATCAACGAACGCTTGCGAATGCGCGATGCCGATCTGACGTCGATCAAGTGGGTGATCTCCGGCGGCGCGCCGCTGGACGTCGCCGTGGCGCAAGAATTCGCCGGTCACAGCGGTGCCGCGGTCGTCGAAGGCTACGGATTGTCCGAAGCCTCACCGGTCACCCATGTCGGTTCGCTGTTCCATGAACCCGACTACGGCAACATCGGCTGGCCGTTGCCCGAAACGGCATGCCGCTTGGTCGACTTGTCGACGGGCACCGACATCGTGACCACGCCGGGCGGTTCGTCTGACGTGGGCGATCACAACGTGGGCGAACTTTGGATCCGCGGCCCGCAAGTCATGCTGGGTTACTGGAACGATCCGGTCGCAACGGCCGAAACGATCCGTGACGGTTGGCTGCGCACCGGCGACTTGGCGACGCGTGACGAACAAGGCCGCTACAAGATCGTCGGCCGTCACAAAGACCTGATCATCACGTCGGGTTTCAACGTCTATCCGAGCGAAGTCGAAGCGGTGTTGTGTGAAGCCGAGGACGTGGCCGAAGCCGCGGTCGTCGGCGTCCCGGACACGCTGCGTGGCGAAATCGTCAAAGCGTTCGTCGTGTTGCGACCGGGAGCGACTTGGGACGAGGCCGCCCTGCGTCGGTTCAGCGGTAACCACATGGCCAAGCACAAAGTTCCGCAGGTCTTTGAGCACTGTCGCGACGGATTGCCCAAAAACTTCCTCGGCAAAATCATCCGACGCCATCTGCGCCGACCCGCCGAAATCAGCTCCCCGGAGACCCGATCATGAACACGCCGAAACCTGTTGCGATCATCGCCGCCGCGCGGACTCCGTACCGCAGGGCCTTCACCGACTTGGCCGATCGATCTGCGGTCGACTTGGGCGTGCACGCCGTGCGTCACGTCCTTGGGCGATCCGGTTTGACGACCGATGACGTCGACGAAGTCATCTTTGGCAACGTCGCCGGGCCGCCGGATGCCGCGAACGTCGCCCGTGTCATCTCGCTCGCCGCCGGCATTCCGCACGACCGCATCGCGCACACCGTCAATCGGAATTGTGGCAGCGGCATGGAATCGTTGATCGCCGCTTGGCAGTCGATCGGGTCGGGCCGCGGCAAGACGATCGTCGCCGGCGGCAGCGAATCGATGTCGAACATTCCGCTGCTGTACCGGACGTCCGCCGTCAAACTGTTCACGCGACTGGCCAAGTCCCGAACGATGGGGGCGCGGATCGGCACGCTGGCTCATTTTCGTCCGCGGCATTTCAAGCCTGTCGCGGGCATCGAACTCGGACTGACCGATCCGGTCAGCGGTTTGAACATGGGACAGACCGCCGAGGTTCTCGCCGAGCAGTTCGACGTCTCTCGCACCGAGCAGGACGAATACGCGTTGGAAAGCCACCGCCGGGCCGACGCCGCCCGGAGGCGATGTTTCTTGTCAGGCGAAATCGCGGCGATGGAAACGTCGACGACGACGATCGATCGCGACAACGGCATTCGCGAGAATCAATCGACGGAGACCCTCGGCAAACTGCGCCCGATCTTTGACCCGGCCGGCACGGTTACGGCCGGCAACGCGTGCCAAATCACCGACGGCGCCGCGGCGGTCGTGATGGCCGCGGCCGATGACGTCGCGCGGTTCGATAGGAAGCCGCTCGGCTACGTGACCGGATACGCGATCGCCGGGTGCGACCCGCGACGGATGGGCCTGGGGCCGGTCTACGCGACGGCGAAACTGCTGCGGGAAACCGCCCGCACGCTGGACGACTTCGATCGGATCGAACTGAACGAAGCCTTCGCGGCGCAGGTGATCGCCTGTCAGCGGGCCGCCGAATCGGCCACCTTCGCCCGCGAAGAGCTCGGACTGTCCAAGCCGTTGGGCAAATTCGACTCCGAACGTCTGAATATTCACGGCGGCGCGATCGCCCTGGGGCATCCGGTCGGTTCGACGGGAACGCGGATCGTGATCACGTTGCTGCGGGCGCTTCGCCAAGCCGGACTGCGACGCGGCTTGGCGACGCTGTGCATCGGCGGAGGTCAAGGGATGGCTTTGTCACTGGAAACCGAACTGGAGTGAAACGATGAACAAGATGAACACGATGAATCTGACTTTGAAAAACTTCTCCGTGGACTCGGACGATCGAAACGTCGTCACGGTCACCTTGGACGTCCCCGGGCGTTCGATGAACGTGCTCGATCGCGACGTCATGCGGGAGCTCTGCGACGTCATTACCGCATTGGAAAAGGCCGACGCGGCCCGCGCGGTCGTCTTCCGTAGCGGCAAAGAAAGCGGATTCCTTGCCGGAGCCGACGTCAACGTGATCGCACAACTGACCGCACCGGAGCAGGCCCGGGAGTTGATCGAGGCGGGGCAGAATCTCTTCGCACGGGTCGCCCGCTTGCCGATGCCGACGGTGGTCGTCATTCACGGCCCTTGCCTGGGCGGCGGGTTGGAGTTCGCGATGGCGTGCGACCATCGAATCGCTCGCGACAACAGTTCCACGCAAATCGGGTTGCCCGAAATCAAACTCGGACTGATCCCGGGCTGGGGCGGCACCCAGCGATTGCCACATTTGGTGGGGATGAAAGCAGCCGTCGAAATGATTCTGCAAGGTCGTTTCTTGGACGCCAAGAAGGCGGCCCGCCTCGGCCTGATCGATCAAGCGGTTGCACCGGAGACGTGGGAAGCGGATGTGAGCAGCTTCGTCGATCGCGTCGCCGGCAAGCCGCGAAAACGGGCCGCCCGCGGCGGGCGTCCGCGACGCTGGACCGGCCGACTGATCGATGAAACGTCCGCGGGCCGCGCGGCGCTCCTGTGGTGGACCCGTCGTCACGTCGCCGACCGAACCGATCACTATCCGGCGATCGAAGCGGCATTGCGATCCATCGCCGCCGGTTATCGATCCGGCGGTGACGGCTATGCCGTCGAGCGGGACGAATTCATGGGTTTGGTCGCGACGCCGACCAGCAAGAACCTGATCGGACTTTTCCTGGCCCGTGAAAAGGCTCGGGAGTTGCGAACGTGGACGCCCACGGGTTTACCGGCGTTGGAGGATCCGATCCGCGTCGTCGGCGTGATCGGGGGCGGCGCGATGGGGGCGGGGATCGGTCAACTGGCCGCCTGTCGTGGTTTCGACGTGCAAGTTTTGGAGGTCGACCAAGCGGCGGCCGAAAAATCCCGCGCGACGATCAAAGCTTCGCTCGTCAAGCTCGCGGGGCGGAAACGTTGGTCCAAAGTCAAGCGTCAAGACGTCGCCGAACGAGTCCACGTCGGTTGCGATCCCGGGGCACTTGCCGATTGCGACTTGATCGTCGAAGCGGTCGTCGAACGCGCGGACGTCAAACGGGAAGTGTTTGCGAACATGGACGCCGTCGCGAAGCCTTCGGCGATTTTCGCGACGAACACTTCATCGTTGTCCGTCGACGAGTTGTCGACCGCGACGCGACGGGCAGGCGACTTCGCCGGTTTGCACTTTTTCAATCCCGTCCATCGCATGGAATTGGTGGAAGTCGTCCGGGGGCGTGATACCAGCGCCGAGACGCTCAGCCGCCTGGTCGGTTTCGTGCGGGCTCTCGGCAAAACACCGATCGTGACCGGCGACGCCCCAGGCTTCCTGGTCAATCGTGTGCTGTTTCCGTATTTGGGCGAAGCAGTGAAAATGGTCCGCCAGGGTTACGAGGCGGACCGCATCGATCGCGAAGTTCGCCGCTTCGGCATGCCGATGGGACCGCTGGAACTGTTGGACCGAGTCGGCCTGGATGTCGGATTGCACGTCGCCCGGTCCTTGAGGGACGTCATCGGTGACACCTCGGAGGTCGTCGACTGTCTGGCGGTGATGTGCGAGCACGGTCGTCTGGGAGTCAAGGCCGACGGCGGGTTTTACGAATATCACAAGGGCAAACGGCGTGAAGTCGCGACGCTGCCGGCCGGCGTGGTGCGTTCGCAATACGCGGCGATCGCTTGTGACTTTCGCGACGACGGTTTGACGGACATTCAGCGTCGGGTGATCTATCCGATGTTGGGCGAAGCGGTGCGTTGCCTGGACGCCGGAATCGTCGACGAAGCTTGGGCGGTCGATTTGGCCATGGTCTTGGGCACCGGGTTTGCGCCGCACACCGGGGGCCCGCTGCACTGGATCGACCGAGTCGGCCAAGCGGTCGTGCGTGACAACTTTGAAAGACTGGCGATTGCCGAGGGCAACCGATTCGATCCGCCGAAACGCTTGAAACGGATGGCGGACCTCGAGCGAAACTTCTTGGACCGGCCGTCCCTGTCAAGCGGGTGAGCGACGGCACGTCGGCCGCCGGTTTCGCATCGCGATCGCCGGTCGCCGACGTCGTGCCGCTCTCCCAGAACTCTCTTTTCTTTTCTCTGTAGCGAAGGACGAAACGATGACCCGATCCCACCAGCATCACGAGACGCCCGAACAATCTTTCGCCGAAGTCGCGCTGCGGATGGGCGGCGCTTCGGAAGACGAAGCCGTGCGAACCGGAAAACTCGATTCCGCCGACGATCAAGTCGAAACCATGTTCAGCGACGCCCACCGGACGACCGGAAGTCCGATTCATCGGGCGGTTTGGGATCGGCGCGTTTCCACGGCTTTGTTTCAAACCAAAGAAACGACGGCTTCGGAAGACACCGCCAAGGTCGTCAACCGTTCGCTCGTCGTCGTACGGATGCACAAAGAGCGTGGCACGTTGTTGAACGACCGTGGCAAGATCAGCGACGAAGTCCTGGACGACTTGGCCGAAGCCGGTTACTGGGGACTTTTGGTCGATCGCCAGTACGGAGGCTGCGGCGCGTCGATGCAACAATTCAGTCGCATGATCACCCAGATGGCGGCCCTCGAGCCGACCGTCGCCGGTTTGGCATCGGTTCACGGCTGCATCGGCGCGGTCGATCCGCTACGAACGTTCGGCAGCGACCAGCAGATGGCGAGGTTCCTTCCCGGACTGGCCAGCGGCGATCGACTTTCGGCTTTCGCGCTCACCGAACCGGGCGCCGGCAGCGACTTGACGGCGTTAAAGACGACCGCGGTCCGCGACGGCGACGCATACGTCATCAACGGCGAAAAGCTGTTCATCACCAACGCGGTTCCCGGCCGCACGATCGGTTTGGTCTGCTTGGTCGACGGCAAGCCGTCGGTGTTCATCGTCGAATTGCCCGATCACGAAAGCGAATCGTTTCGTCTGAACGAGTACGGACTGTACGCGCTCCGGCGGACGAACAACAACGGTTTGATCTTTCGCGATTTCCGTGTTCCGGCGGCCAACTTGTTGTCGGCCGGCCGGGGCGACGGACTGACGATCGCTTATCACGGTCTGAACCGCGGACGCGTCGCGCTGTGTGCCAACGCGGCGGGCACGATGCGTTGGATGTTGGCGGAAATCTTGCCGTGGGCTCGGTACCGTAGCACCTACGGCCAAGCGATCGATCGACGTGAATTGGTGCGTCGGCGGATCGGACGGATGGCGGGCATGATCGTCGCTTGTGACGCGCTGACGTCGTGGTGTTCCGGACTGCTGGACCAAGGCTATCGTGGGGAGATGGAATGCATCATCGCGAAGATCTTTGGCAGCGAAATGCAAAAGACCGCGGCGATCGAGCTGTTCATGAAGACGCACGGGGGCAGGTCGTTCCTGCAAGGGCACGCCTTCGGCGACAACGTCCATGAATTCCTGGCGCCGTGCATCTACGAAGGCGAAGGCGAGATGTTGGGCATGGCGTTCTTCAAGTCGTTGGTCAAGGAACACGGCAAGCGATACTTCGAACCGATCGGCCGCGTGCTGAGCGAAAGAAACGTGAAGACGCCGAACTTGGCGGATCCGCGTTTGTTGTGGGCCTTGCGAAGTCCGATGGTCGACTACTCGCGTTGGTACATCACCGGCGGTCTGCGTCGGACCCGCTGGACCGACACGCCCGCGGTCGAACGATCACTCCACCGACACGTCCGGTTCGCGCAGGACTTGCTCGGAACATCGGGACGAGACATCAGTGACGTGATGCGGCGACATCAGCTCAAATTGGCCGACCGTCAATGCCGCATGTCCGCGCTGTCGGCGCGTCTGCAGGACGCGGTCGTGATGCTGGTGACCAGCCTGTACGCGGCCAAACATTCCGATCCGATCGTCAAACAGGCCGCCGATACCGTGTGCCGCGAACTGCGGACCGGCATCACCGGACGCCCGGCAAGCGATGCGGATTTCCGTCAAGTCACAAGCCTGGGCGGACGGATCGCCGAACAGGGTTGGGCGGAACTGCACGGGGTTGCACCGGAGGAGATCTTGATGCCGTACGCCCAAAAACCGGAAAAGGAGCATGGTGATCATGAAGTGGCTGAATCGATTTAATCAGGTGTCTTTACCGGTCCCGACGAACCGCTTGTCACGGTATCAGGATCGTCCCTTGAACGCCGTCGTCGCGTTGGGCGGCGGCGGGGCGCGGGGCCTCGCGCACTTGGGCGTCCTGGAGGTACTGGAACGCTCGCCGCTGCGGATGTCGCGAATCGTCGGCGTCAGCATCGGCAGTCTGGTCGCGGCGTGTTACGCCGTCCACGGAGATCTGCAGCGCACCAAAGCGGCAACGCTGCGGTTACTCGGGTCGCCGGATTTTCAACACACGCAAAAACGTTTGCTGGGTGCCGGAGCGCGAACCGGAGAAGAGGCCGACAATTACCTGTCGCTGTACCAACGGTTCCGTCGCTTGGTTTCCAACCATCGCCGGTTGACCCGCGCCGCGACGTCACCGGGCCTGTTGGATTCCACTTCGCTGGCCCGTGTCATCGAGCAACTGATCCCCGACGTCGACGTCCGTGATACTCCGATGCCGGTCAGCATCGTTGCGGCCGATTTGCTCAGCGGTCATCAGGTCGTGATCGAATCGGGTTCGCTCCGGCAAGCGGTGTTGGGGTCCATGTCGATTCCGGGCGTGTTTCCGCCGGTTCGCCTGGGCAAGGCGTTGCTGTGTGATTTGGGCGTCCTGCATTCGCTGCCGACCGAGATCGCCAGGTCGTATCCCCACGACGTGGCCGTCGGCGTCGACGTCGGGGTGTCGCACGCTCCGGCGGCGGGCTGCAACACGGCGCTGGAAGTGATGATGCGAATGGAGGAAGTCGGCGAGCGATTGCTCCGTCGTCATTCGCTCGACGCCGCCGACGTTCTCATTCGCCCCGACGTCGGATGGTGCACTTGGTTCGACTTCAGCCAACCCGCACGGCTGATCGAAGCCGGACACGACGCCGCCCGTCGATCGCTTGCCACGGAGTTGACGCGCCAGGACCGGACACCGGCCTGAGTCGTCGATGAAAAAACCAAGTCGCATAGGACCGGCAGGACTTGAACCCGCAACCAAGGAATTATGAGTTCCCTGCTCTAACCGATTGAGCTACGGTCCCGAACCGTTTTTCTTGAACCCGCTACAACCGATTTACGGGACAAACGGTCCAGCAGTCTAACCGTATTGCCGAGGCGTTGAAACGCGGCTTCGGTGGCTCAGTTGCCGACGACCAGGCCTGGCGCGGTCGTCGCCAGACGGAGGCCCGTGACGCGAGGCGTGCGGGGGACGAACGTCAGTTGCCAGCGGCCGTGACCGAGACGCCAAATGAGCCCCATCGATCGCATGCCGATGTGGGCGAAGGCCCTGCGGGAACTCTCGTTGGTCCAGTCCATCGTCGTCAGCAGGGTCGTCGTCCCCAGCAAGCGATGTTCGGTGACGTAACCCAACATCCCACCGATCAGTCGTCGACCGCGGTGATCCGGATGGGTCCAAGCGTTGTAAACGAATCCTGTCGCGTGCGGCAAATCCAACGACGTGCCCAAGTGGGGTGATCGGCTGAAGTTGTTCTCCGCTTCGATGTGACCGCGACCGAGCCACAGGTAAGAAACGAGCCGGTCGTCGAAAAACGTCGCCACGCAAACTCGATCACGTCGCGGAAGTTCGCTGCCGTCGGACAACGTTTCGGGCGCCCCGTCCCGCCCGCACCGCTTGACGATCTCGTCGTCCTCCAGCACGCGGACGCAATAACCGGCCGGCGGAGCAGGCCATTGCACCGGAGTTCCGTCCCAGTGCATCAAGCGAGTCACGTCGGAGAGGTGCAACCGGCGGATCAGGCGGTAGAGCAGACCTGTGAACGGACTTGGCATGGCGAGCGAAGAGAGCGAAGACGACAGTGGAGCCAGACATATGCCGTGGCAAGAAGGCGCGGCGAAGGCGACTTCAAAGGTACTTGCCGCAACGCCCGGACCGACAATGGATCACCCGCGAATCGGCCGTACCGAATTCGACACGCCGGATTACGCGAATTTTGCCGAAGATGCCGTCAAAACGTCTCGGGATAGACGACCAGTTCGATGCGGCGGTTCACGGCACGCCCGGCCGGCGTGTCGTTGGATTGACGCGGATTGTTGGCGCCCTGGGCGACGATGAAAAGCTGTTGCACGGGCAGCTGGGAACGGCGAGTCAAGAAATCCAGCACCGAGGAAGCCTGGGCCGAGGAAAGCTGGTGACTGGTCGCGACTTGCCCGCCGTACAACGGTCCGTTGTCGGTGTAGCCTTCGATCGCGATGCGTTGCCGAGGGAACAGACTTCGCAGTTGACCTGCGACCGGATCGAGCAACTCGGCGGCTTGCGGCAACAGCTGCGCCGTGCCTTGTTGGAACAACCGATCCGCGGGCAACACGATACGGATCACGTCACCGTCGGGCTGAACCGTCAAGCCCGGCAAATTCAATTGGCCGGCTTGTCGCGACAGGTTCGTGTTGGCTTGGATCGAGGCACCGCCCCGCATCTGGGTCGACGCTTGGAAGCTGCGGATCTGATTGGCCGCGTTGTTGGCCGCCAATTTCGCCGATTCGAACTCGCGAGTGACTTCGGCCAATTGCGATCTCATCAATCCCAATTCGTCTTTGTAGACTTGTGACTGCTGTTCGCTTTGCGCCAGCTGTGTCGTCAATTGTCGATTGTTGTCGTCCAGCAGCTGGACGCGTCGACTCAGTTCGGCGATCTGGGACTGAGCCGGATTCGCGGCCACGGGGGCGGTTTGCGCTTGCCAAGCGGCGCCGCCGGGAGCGGCCAAATAAGGGTTTTGCGAACAACCGCCCGGCATCGCCAGCAGCAAGGTGACCGTGATGGCGGTCCGCCACCTTGCCGGTCGCGCATTCAGACGGCCGGCCTGATTTGCCGGCGGTCGAGCAGCGTTCGTGTCGTGGTGGCGGGCTTGCATGGTGATTTTCGATAGATCCGACGGCCCGGTTGGATGCCCGGCCGGTCTGATGCTTTCGGACTTTAGAAAAAATTGAAAAATCACCGCAAGTCCAGTCCGGCGGCGAACTCGAAATCCCCCCC
>CAYVRC010000137.1:0-15910 GCA_964453205.1 uncultured Pirellulaceae bacterium
TGCTGAAAGTTCCCCGACCCTCGGAATCGGCCCCAGGCCTCGAAAGCCACATTACTGGGAGCGTTGGGTGCCACCCACCAACCGGTGCTGTGTCCGATGGGTGCGAACACCTATCGGCCGCCCCCGTCTGTCGGCTGGTTGTCGGGCGCGGCTGTGCTTGGTGCTTGATGCGACGGTTCGCGTGTACATTGGAGAGGCTGTCTGCGTTCCCAGACTGTGGAATCGCTGCGACCTGCGACCGAACACCCCCGTTCCTGGGGGGCGGCGACGTTTCGCAGCGGCTGCTCCGGCCCTCACTCGGATACAATGGGACCGAGTGTTGAGCCGGTTTTTCGGCGGCTCCTCTTTTCTTTTCTGCTCTTTCAACCAGCGACGGCCCCGATCGTCGCCGCGCCGCATGGCTTCTGTTTTCCCACCCGCCACCACCATTACCGCCGAATCGGTCGACCCGGCGAGCCTGTTCGATGCCGATCGCGACACGCCGCGCCGACGGGGCCCGTTGGTCTGGTTGCGACGGACACCGGCGTGGCTGGTCAGCACTTTGTTTCACGTTGCGGTGATGCTGGCGTTGGGGCTGGTCACGCTGACGAATCCGCAAAAGGTCATCAACGTGCTGACCGCCGCGATCACGGCCGACGAGGGCCCGGAGATCGACGAGTTCGTCATCGCCGACGTCCAGATCGACGAACCGATGGAAGTCGACGAATTCAGCGAAGCTCCGCCGGAGATCAGCGAAGCCGTCGAACCGATCGAAGCGGTATCGATGGAAGTCCCGATGGACATCGCCTCGGTTCCGATCGAGATGTCGCCACTTTCGACCGAACTGGCGCCAGCCGGCGCGACGCTCCAGACGTTGGCGTCGATGAACACGGCGACGCTGAGCAGTCGTGGCACGGACATGAAAGAAAAATTGCTGCGGGAATACGGCGGCACGCCCAGTAGCGAGGCCGCCGTCCGCGAAGCGCTCAAGTGGTTGGCGTTGCATCAAGCCCCCAACGGCGGCTGGACGTTCAATCATTCGCTCGTCTGTCGCGGTCGTTGCCGTGATGGCGGCGAAGCCCGGTTCGGCCCAGCCGTCAATGCCGCCACCGCGATGGCGTTGCTACCCTTTTTGGGTGCCGGCCAGACGCATTACGAAGGCGAATACCAGAACGTGGTCCGGCAAGGCTTGTTGTTCTTGGTCAAGAACGGGCGAGCGGGGACACGCAACGGAGTCCAAATGCTGGACTTCACCGAACCCGGCGGGCGGATGTACTCGCACGGCTTGGCGGCGATCGCGCTTTCGGAGGCCTACGCGATGACCGGTGACCCGGCGTTGCAAGCCCCGACCCAGGCGGCGCTGAATTTCATCGTCTTTGCCCAAGGCCGTGACGGCGGTTGGCGATACACCCCGCAATCGCCCGTCGGTGACACTTCGGTCGTGGGTTGGCAACTGATGGCGCTGAAAAGTGGCTTCATGGGCCATTTGATCGTGCCGCCCAAAACCATCGCCGGCAGTGTCCGTTTTCTCGATCGCGTCCAAGGCATGAATGGTGCCGTATACGGCTATTCGTCGCCGCCGACCCCCAAACGCAATGACCCCAATGAATTGAATTTACGTCCCGGGTGTGTCGCGATCGGGTTGCTGTGCCGGATGTACACGGGCTGGCAAAAAAACGACCCGCGTCTGGTCGCCGGCGTTCGCGAGCTTGCCAAGATCGGTGTGGACAAGCGGAACATTTATTACGACTACTACGCCGCGCAGGTCCTGCGGCATCACGGCGGTAGTCAATGGGAATCGTTCAACACGGAACTGCGTGACTGGCTGGTCGCCACGCAGTCACAAGACGGCGGCGCGAAAGGAAGTTGGCACTTTCCGAATTCGCAATCTCATAAAGGACCACTCGAAGGCGGCCGTTTGGCCAGCACTTCCTTCGCGACGATGATCCTGGAGGTCTACTACCGGCACATGCCGCTGTACGCCGACTCCGCCGCCGAAGACGATTTCCCTCTGTAGGGGCCGCATCGGTCGGGCACGACCCCGCCGTTTTGTCCGATTTTTCTCTCTTGTGGCGATTTCGCCGCACCGATACTCTGATCGGCGTGACTCAAGATGTTTCACGCAAATCGCTGGGAGGGGCTCGAGTGCTCCGACGACGTTCGATTCGAACAAAGATGTTCGCAGGTTTGGCGCTTTTGACGGGCGTCGTCTGTCTGCTTGCCTTCAGCGGAATTTGGGGGCTTTATCGCTACCGTCGTTTGGCCAACGCGGTCAGCCGCAGTGCTGCGGAAATCCAGGTCGCCAACGAACTGCATCAGCATGCGGTGACTCTTTATGCTAGCAATCAGCGTCTTGCCGATTTCGATCGCCCGCACGGGATGATGGAAACCAGCGGCCTGAACGACGACCAGATTTTTGATTCCTCGCGTCGTCGCATGGCGTCGCTGACCTTCGAAGAAGCCCTGATGGGGCTGCACTGGCGTTTGCAGGTCTGCAAGGAGTTGGTCGTCCGCGCCCCGAACGATCTGTCGCTGCTGCCGTCGGACAAGATTCAGAACAAACGTTTCGAAGCGATCTGCGAGAAGGCCGAAAACATCGGTCGCTTGATCCAGCAGCCGCAAGATCCCAAGCACTACCGTCGGGAGCTGGAAACCCAGCTTTCGGATCTGGTCGATACGACCCGTCGTTACGCCACCGCGATCACCGAGTCGATGGCCGGGTTCAGCGAAAAAGCCAGAGGCGAATACCGCACGGCCATCGGGGTCGCTTGGACCTGCCTGGTCGTGGCGTTGAGTTTGGTCGGCATCTTGCTGTGGTTGTTCTGGGCGCTGATCGTCCAGCCGTTTCGCACCTTGCTTGCCGGGTCGCGGATGGTCGCCAATCAGGCCGCCTTTGGGCACCGCATCAGTCTGGGCACCGGCGACGAACTGGACGAGTTGGCCGCCGCGATGAACGCGATGAGCAGCAAATTCTCGATGGTCTACAACCACAGTGAGCAGTTGCGACAGAATTTGGAAAGCGAAGTCAGGGACCGAACCCGCGAAGTGATCCGCAACGAACAGCTCGCCAGCGTCGGCTTCCTGGCCGCCGGCGTTGCTCATGAAATCAACAACCCGCTGACGACGATCGCCTGGGGTGCGGAATCGCTCGAGGGCCAGATCGGCGAATTGGACGAATCCGAGTCGTCCGTCATCCACCGAGAAACGGCAAACTTTCTGCGTTCCACGTTGAAACAAATCCAGAGTGAGGCGTTCCGCTGCAAAGGCATCACCGATCGTCTACTCGATTTCAGCCGGATGAGTGACGTGCGACGTGAATCGACGGATTTAGCGACCCTGGTCGGTGACGTCATCGAACTGGTCAGCAAAGTCGGTGATTTCCGCTGCAAGACCATCAACACGCACTTCACAGGATCGACGATCGCCGATGTCAACGCCGACCAGATCCGTCAAGTCGTCTTGAACTTGGTGACCAACGCCTTGGAATCCGTTGACGAACAAGGGTCGGTCAATGTGTGCGTCTTCGCCGAAAACGGAAATGCCAAGATCATCGTGGAAGACGACGGCTGCGGGATGACGGACGAGGTCATGACGCATTTGTTCGAGCCTTTCTTTACCCGCCGTCAAAACGGCAAAGGAACCGGTCTCGGACTGAGCATCACCTGTCGCATCGTCAGCCAGCACGGCGGATCCTTGACGCCGTTCAGCGACGGTGAAGGCCTCGGATCGCGATTGGAAGTCAGCCTTCCGCTGCACACCGAAACCAAAGAAGCTCTCGTTTTACCGATCGGCGCGCCGTCACAAGAATTGGTGGCCTGACGATTGAAATCAGTGACCGGTCCCCACCGGTGTCCCAAGTAACCTGCCCGGCGGGAGCCGGGCCTACGAAGCGAAACCATGTCCAACCCGATCGGCAAGACGCCGAAAACCAACGGCAAGGCGAAGAAGCCTTCCATGCGAATCTTGTTCGCCGACGACGAATCGCACCTGCAACAATTGATGCGGGCCGATTTGACGCGACGCGGTTACAACGTCACCGTGTGCGGCGACGGCTTGCAGGCCGTCGCCGCCTTAGAAAAAGAATCGTTCGACTGTTTGATCGTCGACATCGACATGCCCGGAATGACGGGCATCGAAGTCATCGAACGGGCGCGTGAATTGCGGCCCGAGATCGAAGCCGTCGTGATGACGGGCAAGCCCAGCCAGGAGACCGCCATTCGCGCGCTCCGGAGCCAAGCTTTTGATTACTTGACCAAGCCTTGTCCGCTGGCCGAAATCAGCCGAATGCTCGATCGCGTCGTCGCCCACCGCGACATCAAACGCCAATTGGCCGCGCTCCGGCATCGTCTGAGCCGTGTCGAGGGCGACAGCCAATTGGTCGGCGAAGGCAAGGCCATGGAAAGCGTCAAAAAGTTGACCGACAAGGTCGGACCGACCGAGAGCACGGTCATGATTCGCGGCGAAACCGGATGCGGAAAAGAGCTGGTCGCCCGCGCCGTTCACGCGGCCAGCCTGCGGGCCGACAAACCGCTCGTCTCGATCAACTGCGGTGCCCTGCCCGAAAACCTGATCGAAAGCGAACTGTTCGGGCACTGCCGGGGCGCGTTCACCGGCGCGGATTCCGCACGGACCGGCTTGTTCGAAGTCGCCGACGGGGGCACCGTGTTTTTGGATGAGGTCGGCGAATTGCCGATGTCGATGCAAGCCAAACTGCTCCGCGTCTTGGAAACCGGCGACATCCGCCGGCTCGGCGACAACCAAACCGTCCACGTCGACGTGCGGATCATCTGTGCGACCCACCGTGACTTGGAAGCCATGGTCGAGGCCGGCACGTTCCGCGAGGACTTGATGTTTCGCATCAACACGTTCGAAGTCGTCGTTCCGTCACTGCGTCAACGTCGGGAAGACATCCCGAAATTGGCCGACCACTTGCTGCGTCGTCACCGCAGCGACGGCAAAGACGGTCAACTGTTTCGCGACGACACGATCGAAGCGTTGGTCAGTCACCAATGGCCCGGTAACGTCCGCGAATTGGCGAACGTCGTCGAGCACGCTGCAATCCTGTGCGAAGAACTACCCATCGCACCGGAGCATTTGCCGCGACATTTCGGCAAGCGTCAGCTGCGAAAAGAGATTCGCGACGCGGGCCCGATGAGCCTGAAAGAATTGGAACAGGTCGCCATCGAGCGCTCGCTGGAACGTCACGAAGGCGACAAAAAGGCGGTCGCCGAGGAATTGGGGGTCAGCCTGAAAACGCTGTACAACAAGCTGAACTCGACCGACGAGAAAAAAATGGTCGGCTGAGCGATCAACGCAAACCGAGCGCCTTGAAAGTGTCGCCCTGGGACAGGTCTCCGGTCTCCAGCCCCTTGTACAACCACTGCATGCGTTGTTCGCTGGTGCCGTGATTGAAGCTTTCCGGTTGAACGTAACCTTTGCTGGCCATTTGAAGCGCGTCGTCACCGATCCGCTTGGCGGCGTTGAGCCCCTCTTCCACATCACCGCGTTCGATCGTGTTGTATTTTTTGTCCGCGTGATGCAGCATCACGCCGGCGAAGAAGTCGGCTTGCAACTCGAGCGCCACGGAATACTTGTTGTATTGGACCTCGGGAAGCTGCGCCCTGGCCTGGTCCACGTAGTCGGTGTACCTCAGCAGTTTCTGAACGTGATGGCCGACTTCGTGGGCGACGACGTAGGCCTGTGCGAAATCGCCCGGCGCACCGAGTTGCCGGGCCAGTTGGTCAAAGAACGACGTGTCGAGATAAACCTTTTCGTCGGCGGGACAATAAAACGGCCCGGTGCCGGAACCGGCCGGACCGCACCCCGACTGGACTTGCCCGCTGAACAGAACCAACGTCGGCTTTTCGTATTCAAATCCGGCTTGGCGAAAAAGTTCGGTCCAGACTTCCTCGCTGTCCGCAAAGATCGTGGAGACGAATTCGCCCGCCTCGACTTCCTCGGGCGTCAATTCCCGGGCACCGGCCTGTTGCGGGGCCCCCTGGTTGGCCTGCTGGAGAAACTGTTGCGGGTTTCCGCCCAGCAGGGCGATCACAATGGCGATCACCATCACGCCCAAACCGCCTCCCATCGCGACCGGGCCGGTCATGCTACGACGATCTTCCACATTTTCACTTTGCCGACGACCACGCCAACGCATCGCACTACTCCCATTTACTTCACAGACATACACTTCGGGTGCTATTGTGCGAACGCCGCGTCTGTTTATCCATGGGTCTACCGGAATGTTTCGAAAAACGCGGCCGGCCGAATCGACGGGTCGGCGAAGCTTCACCAAGGCGGTCCTGCTGACGGCGTTTGCCGCCGGTGCCGTCGTCACCTGGGCGTGGTGGGCGGACGGTTCTTCGGCGGCGATTCGGGTAGCTGCCGACATGATCATGCCCGTCGGAGCGGCGTGGATGCTGGCCTGCATCATCGTCATCGCGGCGGCCCTGGGCGGCCGCTGGGCCCTGGCCACGCCGGCCGCGTGCTTCGTGATTCTCGCCGGTGTGCTGGGCAGCGAATCGGTCGCCGAAAGGCTGGCCCGCGGCGTGGAGTGGACACCCGGCGATGCCGCGGACTTGCGTCTGACGGATCCGAACGACGAAATCTTCGACGCGGTCGTCGTGTTGGGGGGCAGCGAGACGGCGGCCCCCGGCGGTCTGTTCGAGTTGGGCCGCGACGGCGAGCGAATCTTCACCGCGGCCCAATTTTGGCATACCGGCAGAACCAAAACCGTCATCACGACGGGTAGTTCGGCCGAGCGAGATCACCCCCGCCGGGTCGCCGCGGACCTGCTGCGATCCGTCGGCGTGCCCGACAAGGTCTTGTTCGACGTCGAAGGCTTCAACACGGTCGGCGAGATGAAAAACTTGGCGAAGTTCTTCACCAAGACGCCGCCTTCGTTCGATACACTCAACCCGTCGGGTTCACGAAAGATCGGCCTGATCACCAGCGCCTTTCACATGAACCGTGCGATGCGATTGGCGCGAGCCGCGTCGCTGGAATTCGTACCGCTGCCCGTCGCTTTCCGACAGGGCGACTCCGACGACAACCGCGCGTATCGGTTGATTCCGCGGGTGGGGCCTCTGGAAACATCAACGTTTGCGATCCGAGAACACATCGCTTGGCTGTTGGGGCGATGACAAAAACTGCACGGGCGATTTTTCGAACATGACCAATCTTCAGCCGATCTCTTTTCAAAAATCACGTCGCGTCGATCGCGTGGCCATCGAACAGTACGGCATGACCGGATTGGTGCTGATGGAGAATGCGGGGGCCAATGTCGCGAGGCGGTTGGCGGCCGAGTGCCCGGGAGGCTCGTTTGTCATTCTGTGTGGCAAAGGGAACAACGGCGGCGACGGCTACGTGATCGCGCGTCATCTGCAACTTCACGACTGCGACGTCAAAATTGTGGCCGTTTGTCAGCCGCACCAATTGCAAGGCGATGCGAAAGCCAACGCCCTGATCGCGCAGCGAAGCGGGATCCCGCTGGAGACCTTCGACACTCAGTCGACCGACTGGATGTCGGAGCAATTGGCCGGTGTCGACGGGATCGTCGACTGCTTGCTCGGGACCGGATCGGACGGGCCGGTTCGCGATCCCTATCGCATGTTGATCCAGGCGGCCAACGCTTCGCCGGCCAAACGTTATTCCGTGGACGTTCCGTCCGGTTGGCCCGCCGTCCTAGAGGAACACGACGCGATCGCGTTTCGGGCCGAGCGGACGCTGACCTTTGTGGCCCCGAAACAAGGGATGACAGCAGAAAACGCCGACCCGTGGGTCGGCGTTTTCGAGATCGTCGATATCGGCGTGCCGCTGCAATTGCTGCGTCAGCTGGAAATCTGGCCCGGCTGACCGGGCGGAACGTCCACTAGCGTGGCAGGCGACCGGTTTCCACTACGGGGAATCCGCCCTCCAGGCCTTCGACCATGAAGGCGACCAAGTCCGCTTTCTCTTGTTCAGTCAAGTTCAGCGGCTTCATCTTGTCACTCAACCAAGGGTTCGGATGGCCGCCTTTGTTGTACCACTCGACGACTTCTTCCAAGGTTTCCTGGCTGCCGTCGTGCATGTAAGGCGGTGACGACGCCACGTTCCGCATCGTCGGCGTCTTGAAAGCGCCGCGGTCTTTTTCGTCCTTGGTGATTTCGAAACGCCCGAGGTCCGGTTGATCGGCGGTCATCCCGACGCCCAAATTGTGATACTGCTCGTCGGCGAAGTTCGCGCCCGCATGACACGCCGTGCAGTTGGCTTTGCCAAAGGTCAGCTCCATGCCTCGCATCGCCGATTCGCTCATCGGACGATTGGCGGCGGCCTCTTTCAACTTGTTGTACTCGGCTTCCAACTCGGGTTCTTCGTCTAGGTATTCCAGATCGTCGGCGTAAACCGTTTCAAACTGTTTGACGTCCTGGGCGTAATCGTAGGGGGCCGGCCCCGTGACGATGGCCCGTTCGAAAGTCGCCAGCGCCTTGCCGACGTTGTCGATCGTCACGCCGTCGCCGAAGATTTTTTCGAATTGCATCCGGTAACCTTCGATTTGGGAAAGCGTTGCCACGCAGGCTTCGTGGGTGTTCCCCATTTCGATCGCGTTGGCGACCGGACCGACGGCCTGTTCTTCCAGGGTTGCGGCGCGGCCGTCCCAGAACTGAGCTTGGCTGACGATGCGGTTGTAAGAGACCGGCGAGTTGCGACCGCCCAGCTGGCCGCGGATGCCGACGCCGAACTGCGTGTGGGCTCCGTAGCCTTGATCCGGCGCGTGACAGGACGCACAAGAGATCGTGCTGTCAGCCGACAACCGGGGGTCGAAATAAAGTTGGCGGCCCAGTTCGATCTTGGCCCGCGTCATCGGGTTGTCGTCCGGGATGAAGATGTTGGCTTTGGCTTTGTCCAACCCCTTGGGCAACTGGACGTCCAAAGTCACATGATTGGCTTCGTCGGAAAGCCATTTCTCAATTTCTGCCTTCGTCAGCGGGCCTTCGCCCGGAATCCCCGAGGTCAACGAAGGGTCACCCAACGTGACGGATTCGGCGTGAACGACCGAGATCGACGCGACGCAGCACAAGGACAAGCAAACTTTCGACAAAGATGCCCACGAACACGACATGATAGATTCCCAAGAGCACAAAAGATTGGTTAACACACCATTAGTTTAGCAGACGAGGAACCGCGTGCCAAAGTCATGCGATGGACCGCGGGGGCCGGTCGGACATAAAGCACAGCCGGGCGACACATGTCCGTTCAGCGAGTCGGTTCGACGGCGACCTGGGACAGGTAAGCGATCAGGTCCGCCATGCCGGAAGGATCGATCGCGTCCTCGAGACCCTCGGGCATCAGGGATTTCCCGGTGCTTTGCAGTTCTTCGATCTCCTCGCGGAGCAATGTCGTCGACTTGCCGTCGTCACCGACCAGGGTCACGGTTTGTTCGCTTTCGCCCACAATCATTCCTGAAATCACTTGACCATTGTTGGTCAGCACGGTGTAACGAAAATACTGCGGATTGACTTCACGATTCGGGTCCAACACGTTGACCAAGACGGGCGCGCCGCCCCGGCTGGCGAAGGCGGCCAAGTTCGGGCCGACCTCGATTCCCTGTCCGCCGACGCGATGACAGCTGCTACAGTTTTTCTTGAAAACTTCACGTCCGCTCACCGGGTCACCCTCGGACGTCAACGCGACTTGGTAATCGGCGATGACTTGTCCTCGAGATTCGATCCGGTGGGCGTCCAGGTATTCCTTTGCTTTCCCGGAGACGATCGGATCGCGAGACCGCGCCGCCGCCTGCCACTGGCTGCGTGATATTTCGGTCTCGGCGAGCCTGCCCGCTTCCATCGCTTGCACCAAACGACGTTGACCTTCCGCACGGCCCCACCATCGCGAGACGGCCTCGCGGCGAACGCTGGGGGCCAACTGCGGCCAAGCCGTCAACACGATCTCGGTCGTCCGCCGGGACGGATTCCCCGTCAGCACGCCGACCACCGCACCGTGCAGCCGAGGCGGACCGGACGCCGTCAACAGTCGGCCCAAGACGTCGACGATACGATCACCTTGAGAGGACGCCAAAGTTTCGACCGCTTCGATTCGCGTTTCCGACGAAGCACTTTTGTCGGCGGCCCTGGTCAGCAAGCGGTCTTCCATGACCCCGACGACGCGATCGAGTCCCGCGAGTGGGACCTGAAGTCCTTGCCGCCGGAACGCCGAGGAACCTGTTTGACGATCGGACAACAATTCACCGACGACGGGCAACCAAAACGTCGGCGCAGGCTCCGGCAAGTCTGCGATCGTCGCGATCACGCCGGCCAAGGAAGCCGGTTCGTTCCGCCGGCGCAGGTGAGACGCTAAGGACCGCATGAACCGGCCGGCGTCGGGCGAAACGAAGCGATCGTCGGTCGCAAGCGATCGAAAGAGATCGGCTTCGACGTCCAGACTGCCCGACAACACCGCCAGTCGCATCCAAGGGTCCGCGACGTCGCGGCGGATGATCGTCGCCAGCAGGTTCGCTTTTTGATCGATCGCGAGATGCGCCATCGCCAGGGCCGCACGAAAGCGAACTTCGATCGACCGATCGTTGCAAAGTTCGGGCAACGCGGTGATCAAGGTTTCGGTCCGCTCGTCCCGTTCGGACAAATCGATCGCGTGGCGGCGAAGCTGTGGATGATCATCGGCCAGCGCGCCCCCGAGGGTCATCGAATCCAGACATTTCATCCCGGACAAGACATACAACGCGTGCAGCCGAGCGAGCGGCGACGAGGAACGACGGGCGAGCGAGCGTAGCGTGTCGACGACATCGGTATCTTGGCGCTGGAACAACAGTCGGGCGGCCGTTTCGCGATGCCAAGCGTTCGCGTGCCCGAGCAACGCGACCAGCTCCGCACCGGATCGTGATTCCAGGTCGACTCGATGCCGCGGCTTGGCGTCCGATGCGACGACGCGAAAGATTCGCCCCGCGTCACGCCCGGAGTCCAAGTCGACTTGCTGCTTGATTTCCGGCGGCAGACTCCGCGGATGTTCGATGACTTCGCGACAAACATCGACGACGTATAAATTTCCGTCCGGGCCACAAGCGAACTGGGCCGGACGAAACCAGTTGTCCGTCGATGCGATGAACTCGGCCGCGTCGTCGATCCGTCGAGCGACGTGCTGAAGTTCGTCGGTGTCGATGCGTTTGCGGTGAATCAGGTTGCTACCCACGTCGCCGATGAAGGCACCGCCGCGATGCCGGGCCGGCCAAGCGTCGCCACGATAAATCGTCACGCCGGTCGCGCCGGTGAAGTACCCGGCGGCGCGTCCGCCGCCTTCGACCGGCCCACCGACCAGTCCGCTGACCCGCAGACGCGTCCGCATGATTCGCCACGGCTCCACGGGACTGACGCGAAAGACCTCGGCTTGGGGACCGTCCGCGGCGATGCTGACCCGCGCCGGCGGCGTGGTCAGAAACGGCTGATCGGCGACGGCCTGCGGCTGGAACATGATTTGTTGAATGTGATCGCTGTTGGAACTGACGTATTTGCGTCCCCAATCGTCGAAGCTCATGCCGTGTTGGCCGCCGCCGCTTGTCAGCTCCCACGCAAACGTATCCGGGTCGAAAGCCAAGTCACGACCACGAACGTCGATGGCCCGATCACGTCGGCCGGGTCGGGAAATCAAGCCGCCGTTGCTGCTACACGCCACGTGAATTCGGTTGTCCAGACCGAAGCGAAACGAATTCAGTAAGCCTTGCACGTTGTCGGTCCCGAAACCGGTCAAGACGACCTCGCGATCATCGGCGCGACCGTCACCATCGGCATCCGACAGAAAAAGGATGTCCGGGGCGTCGGCGACGAACAGTCCGTCGCGATAGGGAAAGATGGCGGTGGGCCACAGCAGACCTTCGGCGAACACCGTCGACGTCTCGTAAAACCCATCGGCGTCACGATCTTCGAGTCTCGAAATCCGCGACAAGCCCTCGTCGCGATGTTCGCTGTAGCCCTTCATCTCGCAAACGAACATCCGCCCCTTGGCGTCCCAGCAGATCTCCACGGGCGTTCCGATGTTCGGTTCCGCGGCGACCAGTTGGACTTCGAAGCCCTCGGCCACCTGCATCGCCGCGACCGCCTGTTCGGCAGGCCGCCAAGGGATTCGAGGCAACGGCTGGCCGGAATCATCGGCGTGACCGAGCATGGCGAACACGACGCACGGCCAAAGGGCACCCAGCCGCGCGGCTTGCCCGAACGATGCCGGCATCATGGTCTCGCATCCAATAGCGTTTTCATGGCGTCGCGCAAAACCGTTTCAGCCTGCGGCGCGACGTTCGATGCTCGCTCGCTGGTTTCGTATCCGCCCTCGGTGTAAGCGATCTGGGTACCGATGTAACCGGGACCGTAATCACCATAGGCTGCCATCGCGACGTTCAGATCGGGACGCATGGCCTTGGCGGCCAACTGATACTCGACGAACAACTCGCCGGGCATGTGCAGGATGCGGGTCGAACCGAGTCCCAAGCAACTGATCGAAATCGGATCTCCGGATTTGCATCGCCGAAGCCAAGCCAGCTTGTCGGGGCTGCCCCAGTACTGATCCGGGCTCCAACCGGTGAGTTGTTTGACAAGTTCGTTCTCCTCCAAGTGCGGCGCGGGCGGCAACAGCACGTCGGTGCTGTGCCAGGTGACGTCGTCGGCTTGGACGGCGAACTTGGTCGTCGTGTCGAAGGCACGTTTCATCGCGTCGGCCATTCGTGTCGCCAAGATCAATCGGTTTTCTTTGGCACCGTCGTTGTACTTTCCCGCGCCGATGTTTCCGCCGGCACCGTTGAAATGGACGTGCAAGACGTCCGGAACGTCTTGGCCACGCATGAACCGAGCGATGCCGGGAAAGTCGGGACTGGGGATGCCGGTCCGGTAATAACTTTGCGGATGACAGGCGTAGTAGCTCAGCACCGCGACCGGCACCTCCCCGTGCCAAAACGAAACACAACTGAGTTCGGGGTCGATCACGCCGACCGGTTCGGCCCGGATCGCGGGATCCCGGGCGGTGGTGTAGCGGACGGCGCGGACGCGTCCGTCGTCGCCCATGATCCTTCGGTTCGATGCCACGGAATCCACGTCGGCGACGCCGTGGCCGACGTGCGTGACAGGCGTCGGTTGGCGGACGGCCAGCGTCACGGCTTGTTCCAATCGCTGCAACACTTCTCGCGTGAACCATCCGGCGTGCGGTCCGAGATCGCTGACACCGGCCGCGTTCAACAACGCTTCGGCCGAAAGATCGCTCCGCGGTGCGTCGTGTTGGTGCAGCGTGTGGACGGCCACACGATCCGGCGTCGTCGCGGCGGCTCGCGCCAAAGTCTGCTTGAAAACGGTTTGTGAATCGTTGCCGATTCCGATCCAATCGACCGCGCACACGACGATCGGTTGAAATGCCGGCTCGGCGACGGATCCGTCTTTATCCGACCGACCGCTGATCACGACGCCCCGACACCGCAACCCGAGTTCCTCGACCCGGCGGACTCGATCGTACGCCATCATGAAGTCGACCGGCGGCGTCGCGTCGATGTCGAACTTGGCGACCTGAACGGACGCGGGTGCCGGATCGGCATCCTGTTGAGACCACGCAAGGGTTGGGACAAGCGCGGCCGCCATGAAAGCGACCGCCAAGAAGATGCTGGGTTTCCGGAACGACATGAAATCTCTCGATGGGTGGCGGATTCGCAAACCTTCGATTTTATCGCATGCCGGAGTCGTTCGCTGTGCCGGTCGCGACGGATTAAACCGCCGCGGCGACTGGCGTCTGGGCGATCTGATAGGCTCGCGAGCGGAACAAAAAGTCGATGATGTTGCCTTCGTGCGGCTGCAACCAGTTCAGCCGGTTCGTCGGAATCGCGCCGATGTTCAGGCGATCAATTTCCACGCAGTTGGCCGCTCGGAACGTAAACGCTTCGTCGCCGGTCAAGACCGTGCCGACCAAGGTCGGGCCGATGCGCCGGAGCATCTCGGCCTGCGGACATTCGACGACGCTGACGAACGGGAACATGTACTCTTTGGCGGCCACGGCGCGGTCGGGCGAATCGGCGTGGACGACCATCGGCCGCAGGTACGCACAGTGTTCTTTTTCGATCAACTTTTCGCCGTACTGGGCCGTCATGTCGGTGACACCCGATTCGGCGAGGTCTTGCTGGACCATCGCGTACGTGCCCGTCGCCATGGCGGGGACGGTAAACGCGGCCAGTTGGGCGTTGTCGTCGGACGGCGGCAAGACGTCGACCGAGCCGATCCGCTCGGCGATGGCCTGAGCGATTTCCTTGGTGTGCCGACTGGCCCAAATGCCGCTGCAATTGATGCAGCTTCGTCCGGAATTGCTGAGCACGCTTTCGACCATCACGTCCAAGTATTGTTCCCAATCATCGACGACGTCGTCGGCGATCAAGATCTTGGAAAAGCCGGGACCGTGAGCTTGAACCCGGGGATTCCCTTCGTGCTGGGCGACGGTTTGGGCGCTGCCAAAGATCATGCTTCGCGGAGCCTTGGTCATGATCGCGCCGCCGGCATCGTGACCTCCGGGATAAAGACCGAAAGCGGCGGCGGGCACGCCGGCTTCGATGAACGCGGAGACCATTCGATAGGGCGTCCAAGGTTCCTGCGATCCCGGCTTGAGCGCCAATCCGACCTGCAAAGGAATCGCGGGCAGCCACAAGGTGTGAACGCCCGGGGAGTTGTTCGGCAGCACCGCGCCCAGGATCGGCGTCTGAGCCTGGAAGCTGACCGTGACGCCGCGTCCTTCTTCGCCGTAACCGCGTGACAGAATCGACAAGTCAAGGCCCCGCGTCAGGCAGTCCAAAATCTGATCGATGTTGTTCAGCACAAAAGCGTTCTTGGCCATGTTGCCACGACACATGTGTTCGGGCAAACCGGTACTGGCGGACTGCTGATGGACGAAGTCGTCGACGCTTTGAATCGAGTCGCCGACCTTCAAGTCCGCCTTCTCGAAAAGCTCCGCGGCGTGCTTCGATTTTTCGATCAATTCGTCGGTGGAGAACTCCAGCAACGCTTCGCGTGCCTTGTGCGCCTGACGCATGTCACGGCCGACGATGCCACCACCGACGGTGCCAACTTTGGCGATCGGATCGCCGGTATCGAAATGGACGACGTCGATAAACTCAAGGGACTCGTACGGCTTGCCCCAACGAAGCGGACTTAAAGTGATCATGGCGGGAAAGATGAAGGCTTGGAGGTGTGGAGGTGTGGAGATTTCTTGAACGCTGGGCCGAGTCGAACCCTGGGCCGAGTCGAACCCTGGGCCGAGTCGAAGTCTGGACTTAGTACACGCCGACGGTCGTCGCACTGGCCAGTTCGTGGAAGGGGCGAACGCCGCTGACGCCGTCCCAAGGATACGTGGCAAAGGGGGCTTCACGCTCGCCTTCGTCGCGTTCCATGAATCCGGGAACGAAGAACTCGTCGGTCAGTGTGTAAAGCTTTACCCGTCCTGTTTCGCCGTAGCCAACCACGGCGTTGTAATCCTCGAACTGAACGACTTCGGTGACCGCCCGCGGCTGCGGCGCGTAGTAACTGATTTTGTAACCGTCGGCGGCCGTGATCGGCTTGCTGCAAGCCAATCCCATCAGCGTGTTGCCATAAGTCGGCGTCATGTAGATGCCGCCTTCCTCGGGCGATCCGCCGAGCATTTCTTCGACGCAGAATCGTGTCCACTGCGGCGTGAACTCGGTGCCGCCGGAAAAGATTCCCGTGATCCCGCATTCCGGAAGCGACGTGCCGCGTTCTTCCAAGGCTTCGCCGAGCGACTCCAACAATTTCGGCGTCGCAAACATGCATTTCACGTCGTGCCCGGCGGTCAGCACGGTGACGGCTTGGTCGATGCAGTGTTTCTTGTATTCCTCGAGATGTTCCATCCAGCCTTTCTTGATCAGCTTGACGACCCAACGAGGATCCAAGTCGATGCAAAAACAGAT
>CAYVRC010000138.1:0-15808 GCA_964453205.1 uncultured Pirellulaceae bacterium
GGCGACGTCGGATCAGGAGGTCGCCGCGTCGATCGGGCAAGCCTTGCAGCGTTTGCGACGAGGCGCCAATGTCATTTTGCATTCCAGTCGTGGCCCCGGCGACCGGCGCGTGGACGAGACTTTGGCGGCTTACCGAAAGCTGGGTTTCAGCGAATCGGACATCAAGCTGAAGAACGGACGCACGCTGGGACCGCGACTCGGCCGCATCCTGCGCGGCATTTTGGACGAGCATCGCTTGGACCGCGTCGGGGTCGCCGGCGGGGACACGTCGGGCTATGTGGCTCGCGAATTGGGGATTCGTGCCTTGGAAGCGATCGCCCCCGTGGCGCCCGGTTCACCGCTATGCTACGCCCATGCCGATCAGACGATCGACGCGATCGAGTTCTTTTTCAAAGGCGGTCAAGTCGGCAAAGACGACGTCTGGGGCACGATGCTGAACGGCACTCGCTGACATTCCCCACCCGACCCACTCTCCGACGCGGAGCAAACGAATGACGAAGATCGCGATCCTTGGTGCCGGCGGCAAGATGGGCTGTCGCCTGACCGACAACTTGGTCAAGAGCGGAAAGCACGAGTTGTTGCTGGTGGAAGTCAGCGAGCCCGGACGGGCGAATATCGCCGATCGCGGTTTGGCAACGACCGAGGAGAACGTCGCGCTCGGGCAGGCCGAAGTCGTCGTGCTGGCGCTTCCCGATCGGTTGTTGGGACGCGTCGCCGCCGAAGCCGTTCCCAAGGTCGCGGCGGGAACCATCGTGATCACCCTCGACCCGGCAGCCGCCCATGCCGGCGACTTGCCCCGGCGGCACGACATCACCTACTTCGTCACCCACCCGTGTCATCCGAACGTGTTCGACCACTTCGCGACCGACGTCGAGCGTGACGATTTCTTTGGCGGCGTGCATGCGAGGCAAGCGATCGTCTGTGCATTGATGCAAGGCCCCGAACAGCATTTCGCGGTCGCCGAGTCGTTGGCGAAAGAGTTTTACGGCCCGGTCACGCGAAGCCATCGGGTCACCGTCGAACAGATGGCGATCTTGGAACCGACGATGGCCGAGACCTGCGGCATCGCCCTGGTCCGCGCGTTGCGAGACGTCATGGAGGAAGCCGTGCGACGGGGCGTCCCGCGAGCGGCGGCCGAGGACTTCATGTACGGCCACATCAAAGTCGAATTGGGCATCGCGTTCGGTCTGGCACCGTTCCCGTTCAGTGACGGCGCGAAGCTGATCAGCGCGTACGGACAGGAACAAATCTTCCAACCGGATTGGCTGAAGGTGTTCGAACCCCACAGCGTCCGGGAGCAGACCCGCATGATCATCGAAGGCACGTCGAAGCAAAACAGTTGAACGGCCCGGAGACACCACGCCCGCCGGCCCGCGCGCGGGTCCATTGATGTTCACACGCGTTTCCCAAAAAAATGCACCGGCCACGGGTTCGACCAGGCTCGCAAGTCGGGCCGTCAACACAAAGCCATGTTGGTGATGGGCGACCTGAGTGACATGAACGGGATCGGGCGTCGCGACGGGTTTGACGCGGCCGTCCGAGGCAACGAAGACGTCGTCGAAGTCGTCTCGCGTGTCCCCTCGGAATGGAACCAGGAAAAAGCGCAAGCGGGTGTCGTCAACGGGCTGCAAGCCAATCCCGACATCAGCTTTCTTTTCACGTCCTCGGATTTCCTGTTGACGTCGATCGTGTCGGCACTCAAGTCCGCGGGAAAACTCAAACGGGTCGATGAACCCGGCCATGTGATCCTGGGCGGCTTCGACGGTGACGCGACCGCCTACCGATTGCTGCAAGACGGCTACTTGGATGCGACGGGCGTTCAAGACGTTTACTTCGAAGCCGAGGCGACCGTGCAGGCGTTGGTGGACCTGATCGAGGGCAAGCCGGTCGAACGTCTGATCCAAGATCCGGGGTTCGTGATCCACCGGGAGAACAGGCACGAGATGGCCGACCGAACGTGGGGAGCCCGAGTTGGCGGCGAAGCGAAATAGGTTTTTTCGATCAGGACTGTTCACGCTTATCCTGTGCGTCGTTTATTCCCTCGTGATGACGCCGCTGGTCCCCGGGTTCGCCAGCGGGGATCGTCGTCATGTTTGCCGTGGGGGCCGCGGTGGGCTGGCTGAACGGCTGGTGCACGGCGCGGCTGAAGATGCCACCTTTCATGGTGACGTTGACCACGATGATGTTCTTCAGCGTCGACTTGTTACACCGCGTGGGGCTGGAATTGCCGCCGGACATGTTGGTCCAGCGGCTTTCGGCCGGCGAACGACAACTGGTGGAAATGGCCAAGGCGTTGAACTTCGACGCGCGGCTGATCATTTTGAACGAACCGACGACGTCGCTGTCGGCCCCCGAGACCCGGCGGCTATTCGGCTTACTGAAATCGTTGCGTGAACGTGGGATCGCGATGATCTATGTCTCTCATGCCTTGGGCGACGTGCAAGAGCTTTGTGACCAGATCGTGGTGCTGCGTGACGGACAAGTCGTCGGCAGCGGCCCGATCGATCAGTACGACAGCGACCGCGTCGTCTCGCTGATGGTCGGACGCCGAACCGATCAACTGTTTCCCGAAAGGACGCATCGGCCGAGCGACGAAGTCGCCTTGCCGGTCCGGCACGTCAGCCAACCGGGAATCGTCGAAGACGTCTCATTCAAACTGCACTCGGGCGAGGTTCTCGGCCTGGCCGGGCTGATGGGCATCGGCCGCACGGAACTGGCTCGCATCCTGTTCGGACTCGACCCGATGTCCGCGGGACGCATCGAATGGTTCGGCCGTTCGATCGAATCACTTTCGACGCGGCAACGGATCGCCCTGGGGATGACAATGTTGACCGAGAGCCGTCGCGACGACGGATTGTGCATGCAGGCGTCGATCGCCGACAACATCAGCTCGGTCGCCGCGGTCCTCGGCGGCACCAGCCTGTTCGGGGGATGGGGCAACGTTTTGCCCGGGACGGTCCTGGGTGCCGTCTTGTTCCAAACCGTGGAAAACGGATTGGTGATCGTCAATGCGGACGAGTACCTTTATCCGATGATCTTGAGCGGGATCATCTTCGTCGCCGTGTTGCTGGACACCAGTCGCGTCAATTTCATCCAGCGTCTCCGGCGGCGGAACATTCGCGTCACCCACGATGAAGCCACCGCATCAAAGTAAGGTCTTCCGCTTTGGACGGCCGAAACCTGCCGCCCGAACGAGTTCGATCAAGGCGATGAAGACTCGGTGACCACATCCGTTCTGAGCACCTTTCGTCGACGTCGGCGGATCGCCGCGACTCCGGCACACCCGGTCAGCAACAGAATCGATCCCGGTTCTGGAACGGCCACCACGGAAGTCAGCGTCCGTTGGGTGCTCGTGGCCCAAACGTCGTTTGTACCTTCCTGATAAGCGGGCAGCGGGTTGTCCAAGGGAGTCGACGCCCAGAGCACGCCGAGCTGATCCAAGCCGTCGGTAAAATCGGCGATGAAGAAAAAGGGATCACGGACTTCCAGGTTCACCCCGTTGTCGAATTCCAGTCGGTAGTCGGGAACGTTGAAGGTCAATTCTCCTGAACGGATGCTGGCCGGATCACCCGAGGCGAAGCCCGGATGCATCGCGTCTTGGACGACGTTCCGCAGCGTCGCGGTCAATTCGGACGGGCCCTGAGTCAGCTTAAAACCGCCCGCGCCGGCGACGACTCCCCTGCCGATGAAATTGCCGTTGCGAAACTGAATTTCCGAACCGACTTAAATCATCCGATCGAACGTCAAGGTCGGCGTGGTGGCCGAAACCGTGCCGACGGGCAGTTCCGATGTGCCCGGATTGAACGCCGTTCCCGGTGCCAGGGTGACTTTTTGATCGGCACGGACGGTGAAGGCTTGCGGCCCCCCGATCACGGGTGCCGCTCGGATGGTCGTGACGCCGGGGAAGGCGAGACTCACGCCGGCCGACAAGCCGAGCAGGATCAGTTTGGGAGTCGTCATCATGGCGAGCGTCTCGAAATGTGCGGTAGGAAAACGAAGGCCGATACCGGAGATCCGGCAACGATCGATTCATGCGTCGCCGCGAAGCCGGATTCAGGCGAAAAACTTTTCGACGGCCAGAATTTGTTCCCAAAAACCAGACTTCTAAAAAAAAGCAGATTCCCAGAACGCGAGGCTCGGTTCACGCATGAAAGATTGACAGCGACGAATTCGATCGCCCGCCCCGCGTCACCCAGCCGAGACTCACTCCCATGCCCAGCCGCCCCGCTTCGAAACGCCGAAACTCCCGCAAACCCGGACGAGGCAGTCTCCACCGCCGGGCGTTCGCCGAATCTCTCGAGCCACGACGGCTGTTGGCGGTCGAAATCATTTCGACAGGGTTGCCCGGCATCGTCGGCAACGGCCCGAGTTTCATCGCCGAGCGTTTCGCCGAGCAATCCTCGGTCAGCGATGACGGGCGGTATCTCGTTTTCACCAGTCGTGCCGACGATTTGGTCCCGGCGGACAACAACGGACGCAACGATGTCTTTCGCTACGATACGGTCGATGAAGTCGTCGAGCTGGTCAGTGCAGACGTGAGTGGCACCACGACAGGAAACGCTGCTTCATTCGATGCGGTCATCAGCGGCGACGGTACTAAAATCGTTTTTGCGAGTGCGGCGACGAACTTGACGTCGGATCTTGATGGCAATTTCGCGAATGACTTGTTTCTCCGTGACATGGTCACTGGCGAAACGACGTTGATCAGCAAGTCGACCGCCGGTGGGATGACGGGGAACGGTCGATCCGTCGATGCCGCGATCAGTCAAGATGGGATGAGGGTTGCGTTCGCCAGTGATGCATCCGACCTTGCCGAGGATGATTTCAACTTTAATCGCGACATCTTTCTCTACGACGTGACGACGGCGACGACGACGCTCGTGACGCGGGACCAAACGGGCACAGGCAGCGCCCTGGGCCGCAGCGATCTTGTTCAGATCAGCGCCGACGGCAGCACCCTGGTCTACATCAGTCAAGCCGACGATTTGACGCCCGAGCTCGACTTCAATTCTGCCTCCGACGTGTTCGCTTTCGACATCGCGACTGGCACCAATCAACTCGTCAGTGTCAATCTCGACGGAACCGCAACCGGTGCCGGAGAGTCGCGGTTGCCCGTTGTCAGCGCCGACGGCGGCGTCGTCGCGTTCGAGAGCATCGCTGATGATCTGATTGCCGGGGACACCAACGGATCGAAGGATGTGTTCCTCCGTGACCTGGTCGCCGGAACCACCGAACTGATTAGCGTCAATCTGACGGGCGTTGGTGGCGGCAACGGTGATTCGGACTTCGCACAAATCAGTGGAGACGGAAACCTGGTGGTTTTTCAAAGCCGTGCATCGATCCTGACAGGGAACGACAGCAATGGATCGACACAAGACATTTTTATTCGCGATCGATTAGCCGAAACAACAAGTTTAGTAAGTCGAAATTTTACGGGGTCCGGTAGTGGAAACGCTTTGTCGCGGGAGCACGCGATAAGTCGTGACGGAAGCATCGTCGTTTTCGAAACCTCTGCAACAAACTTGTCAATCGCTTCAGACAACAATTTTGGCTTGGATCTTTTTGCATACGATGTGGCTTCCACATCACTCGAGCTACTGTCAAAAGACGAGACAGGTTTCGCGACCGGAAACAATAATTCATTTGATCCTGTCGTCAGTGCGGATGGCTCTTTGGTGGTTTTTGAAAGTCTCGCCTCCGACCTCGTGACGGGGGATTCGGGAACCGACATGGATATCTTCTATCGCCGACCTTTCTCGACAACGGGAACCCAAGTGGCAAGTCGGTCCGGAATGCCCTCCGGAAATGCACCGCCGGCAAATGGAGACAGTTTTATCAGCGATGCAACGAGTCCTATCTTCAGCGCCGATGGGCGTTTCGTTGTCTTCGTTAGCGACGCCGATGATTTGGTTCCCAATAACCTTAACGAAAGACTTGATGTTTTTCGCTACGATCGACAAGAAAAGAAGATCGAATTGGTCAGTCGCAATTTAGGCGGAACACAAGGTGGAAATGCCGACTCGACGAACCCGTCTATCAGCGACGACGGTCAGCTTGTTGTCTTTCAAAGCGATGCGAGCAACCTGGTGGTGAATGACACCAACTCGACCACTGATGTATTCGCCTACGATTTCGGCTCCGGCGAGATGACGCTTGTGTCCATTGATTCGTCAGGTCTTCGTTCGGGAGACTTTTCGAGTCAGAACGCTCATCTGAATTCCCTTGGAACGGAGGTCGTCTTTGAAAGCTTCGCTAGCGATTTAGTCTTGGGCGATTTCAATTTCGATTCCGATATTTTCATTCGTGATCTGACGAGCCGGTCGACAACTCGAATCAGCAACAACTCTTTCGGAGAAGCGGCAAGTGGTGGAAGCTTCCGACCACATTTCAGCGGCGACGGCACAACGGTGGTGTTCGAGAGTTTCGCCGGTGACTTGGTCGACGAAGATTTTAATTTTGAGGTCGACGTTTTTGCTCACGACGTCGCGTCGCAGACAACCGTCATGGTCAGCGTGCAGAGTGATGGGATGCCGACCGGTTCTGGTGGAGGAAACAGTCCATCGGTCAGTCACGATGGCAAACGAATCGCGTTTGTAAGTTCATCAGGAACTTTGGTCGAAAACGACGACAACTTTTCGAGTGACGTTTTTGTTCGGGACTTGGCGACAGGAGAAACAGAACTTGTCAGCCGCAATGCAACGGGAAGTGGTTCAGGCGACAGTTTTTCAGTCGACCCGAGGATTAGCGCGGACGGCAATTCTGTTGCCTTTGCAAGTAGCGCGACCGACTTGGTGGATTCCCCCGCCGACATCAGCTTTTCAGAACACGTCTACCACCGTGATCTGTCACGAGATTTCACGACGCTCGTCAGCGTCAACGCGGATGGGACGGCGTCGGGAAACAACAGTTCATCCTTGAGTGCCATCTCGCCCGACGGAAGCGTTGTCGCCTTCAAGAGTCGGTCGAACAATCTCGTCCCCGGCGACTTCGGTTTTGACGAAAATATTTTCGTTCATGACCTGCTCGCCTCATCCACACGACTCGTGACCGAGAATCTTGACGGGACAGGGGGCGTTAATCTTTCTTCGGGTTCTGCTGTTTTTTCGCCCGATGGTCGAAGTCTTCTCTTTCACAGCAACTCGACAAACCTGGTCGAAGGCGACGCCACCGCCAACAACGATGTCTTCCTCGCGACGGATTTTCTTTCGCGACCGCCCTCGGTCGGCGATCAAGCCTTTTCGATTCCTGAGAACACTCCTGTTCAATCGGTCGGGTTTGTGTCGGCCGACGATTTCGATCTGCCCGATGATGAGTTGACCTTCTTCATTATCGGTGGCAGCGGGGCGGGTGTTTTTGATTTGGATGCGGCGACCGGTGAGATCACGGTCCTCGATCCGTCGGCGTTGGACTTTGAAATCAACGATCGCTTGACGTTGGAAGTCGTCGTCGAAGATCTCGATTCGAACTCGGCCACCGCCACCATCACGATCGACGTGGAAGACGTCATCGAAGCGGGGCCGGTCGTCACCGAAGTCATCGTCGACTCATCGGATTGGGGGCCGCTGTTCCGCGATTTCGCCGACGGAATCTTGGGCGACGATCTGGCTCGTGGCGTGCCGATTCCTCGCGGCGAGGATCAAACGAAGTCTTTGCCGTGGGTCGGCGTCGACCGCATTCACGTCGTGTTCAGCGAGAATGTCACGGGAGCCGACCTGTCGGCGTTCAGCTTGCAGGCCGCGCCGGGTTTCTTGGGCTTGAACGGCACGATCGACGACGGCTCCTTCGGTCAAGTGCCCTCCGTCTCGGCCGTCGATTATGACGAGGCGACGTTCACAGCGACCCTGCAACTTTCTCACGCTTTGCAAGCCTCCGTCTTTGATTTGCGAGTCACACCGGGTGCGATCGAGACGCCCGACGGGGCGAAGCTTGACGGTGAATGGATCAACGGCACGAGCAACCTGACCTCCGGTGACGGCGACGAGGGCGGTGACTTTTCGTTTCGCATCGTTTCCCTACCGGGCGATGTCGACGGCGAATTACTGGCCGCCGGTCAGTCCGCCGTGAACATGGATGATCTGGAAGTGATCCGATCGAAACAGGTCGAAGGCATTTTTCAGTTCGGCGAGACCGTGTTGGTTTCTCCCGGTTATGATCCCCGTGCAGATTTGAACGGCAGCGGCGTCATCAACGCTGACGAAGTCGACATCTACCGCGATCAACAAAACGCACTTGTGCTGCCGATTCCCGTCCTGGCCGCCAGCCAAGCGACTCTATCGCAAAACTTGACGGTCCTTGTGGAAGCCGATCCGGAATACGGCACCGAGGACGATGACGACGAAAGCCTGACCGATCAGGCGTTCGACGAACTGTATGGCATGGAAGGCGATTCGCTGGGGAGCCGTTTGTTTTGAAGGACTGTCTAACGTTCACGCTTTTGATTTTTTGTTTGCACTGATCCGTCTAGGTTGATTCATGTTTCTTTACCGATTTCTACCCGTCTTGAGTCTCTTGATGTTCCCGCCTGCCCCCGACGCGGGCGCGGCGATCACCCTGTCTCTTCAGCCGACCACCGAGCTGACGCCGGGCTCGACGATCCGTATCGGAGTGTTCGCGGCGATCACGTCGCCGGACGGTAACAATCAGTTGTCCAGCTTCAATTTGCCGATGGACATCGGTCCGGACGGACGTGGCCTGGGTAGCTTTATCGGCTTCAATACCGAACCGATCCGAAGTGTGCCCGACGGCAGGACCATCGTGGGCGACCCCGATGCTTTCACGGCGGAGCTGTTCGGCTATGACATCTTGGTAAGCGATACGTCGACGACGGACTGGGCGCTGTCGTCGACGCCGACCAAATTGTTCGACTTGGCGCTCGACCTGGATGTCTCGGCGGCTGGCCAGGATTTCACCGTGGCGATTGACGACATCCCGAATGTCTTCAGCGTCGGAGGGGCGAGTTTGGTGCCCGGCGGCGTGGCTCCTGTTACAGTGACGGCGGTGCCGGAGCCGGCGTCTTGGCTGCTGTTGTTCGCCTGCGGTCCGTTGGTGCGGCGGTGGAGGGCCGGAAAGACGATCAGGACGCCGGGAACGGGTTGAATCCGATCTCTCCGATGATCATCGCGAAAGCCTTCGTCGCCGTGACTTTGCGTCTATCCTTGGAGGGTTTGGATTGACCGCCGATGCTTCCTTTGAAAACGACGGTTCACAGCGGGCACCGCCGGAGATTCGTCAGATCTATCTGAACGCGCGGGCGATCAGGTCGGACCTACTGCGGGGGCAATATCTGGATCGGGCCTGTCACGGCGACCCACAGCTCCGGGCCATGGTGGATCGGCTGCTGGACGCGATTTCGGGGGCGGACGAGGGCCTCTTGGATCAGGCGGCCCAGCGGATCGCGGGAGTCATGCGGGAGGACCGCGACGGCGACACGACCCTGGGGTCGGATCCGTCCGACGCGGTCACGGATCGTGAGGACATCTTTTGGAATCGAGCCGCAAACGACCTCGGCGTCGAAATCGTGTTTCCCGAAATCGACGGCTACGAAATCATGGAAGTTTTGGGTGAGGGCGGCATGGGGACCGTCTTTCTGGCCCGCCAGTCGAAGCGGCTGCAGCGACCGGTGGCCGTCAAAGTGATCAAACCGGGCATGGATTCACGGGAAGTGTTGGCGAGATTCGAGCTGGAAAAGCAAACACTGGCAAGTCTTTCGCACCCCGGCATCACGCGAGTTTATGACGCGGGTTTGACCAAGCTCGGGCATCCGTTTTTTTCGATGGAGCTGGTCCCCGGCACCGGAATCGACGCCCATTGCCAAGCCGACCGGTGCGACATTTCGGAGCGATTGCGGTTGTTCCAGCAGGCATGCGATGCGATCCATCACGCGCACCTGCAAGGCGTGATTCATCGCGACCTGAAACCGTCGAACGTCATGGTCGCGACGGTGGACGGCCGACCGGTGGTGAAAGTCATCGACTTCGGGGTCGCGAAAATCTGCGAAGAACGTGGGATCGAGAAAACCCGCTTCACCAAGTTGGGGCATCTCGTCGGCACCCCGCTTTACATGAGTCCCGAGCAGGTCGACCGCGAGGTCGATGACGTCGACGCGCGGAGCGATGTCTACTCGATGGGCGGCGTGCTGTATCGCTTGCTGACCGGGGAAGAGCCTTTCGATCGGTCCGTCGTCGACACGACCGATCTCGAAGAAGTCCGCCGGGCGATTTGCGAGTCCACGCTATCGCCGCCCAGCGGTCGCATCGATCCGGCCTTCTCCATGCACCGCGTCGTCCGGGGTGACTTGGACCGCGTCACCATGAAGGCGTTGCAAAAGGATCGCGAACTTCGATACGCATCGATCGGTGAACTGTCCGCCGACATCGGACGATACCTGGCCGGCCAGCCGGTGCGTGCCAGTCTCGCGTCGCCGATGTACCGTCTGCGTCGTTTCTTGCGGCGCCACCGGACCAAGGGTTTGGTGGCGTCCGCGTTCCTCGTCGTCGTCGCGGCCGCGGTGGCCGTCGTGATCTCGCGGGAACGCCGTCTCGACGACATCACGCGACGATCCAGTGCGACATCCTTGGCATCGCAGCGGATCAAGCGAGAAAAGCTGGACATCTTGGAAGCTTCCGCCCTTCAACAGAAATTGATCGCCTTGGCCGAAAATGATTTCGCGACGATGACCGAGCATTCCCTGCCGAGAACGTCCGACGGTCGGTTTCTGGGCGAAGTCACAAGCGGTGCCGGGGAGTCGACCAAGGGGTCGCCGTCGCTGCGAAGGCTGCTGCACCGAATCGAGAACCCGCTCCCGATGCGAACGTTCGTTCATCCCGACGCGGTGGTGAATTTCGATGTATCGCCGGATCATGAATTCATCGTGACGACCTGTCTCGATCGGTATTTGCGACTCTGGCGGATGTCCGACGGAAAATTGATTCGGCGTTGGGGCGCGAATCAAGGCTCCCAAAACGCCGTCGATTTTTCACCCGACGGAAAGACCATTGTCTCGGGCGATTCCACGGTCTTGTTCTGGCCGACGCCGACCGACACGGGCGATCCGAACACACCGGTCGAGGCGGTCGCGAGGTCTTGGCCGGCGGAAAACGGCATCGAGACCTTGCGTTGGTCGCCCGACGGCCGATTCGTCGCCGCCGCCCATTTTTCGAAATACGTGCGGATTCTGAATACGGACGGTACGGAAGCCTTTCGCATTACCCCCGAGGGTCACGGCCCCAGCTATGACGACGTTTTGTTTTCCGAGGACGGTCGCGAAATTTATGTGCCGGACTTCGGGGAGCTGTCGATCGAGGCGTGGGACCTGGAATCTCGATCACGGGTCGCGGTGTTCGATCGGTCCCAAGTCGGGTCTCCCCGAGCGATGACTTGGGCCAGAACGTCGGCGGGAGACTTTCTTCTGTATTCTCACTTCGGGCCGACTCGGCTGGGCGTGATCGAACCGAACGGGCGTCGGCAATGGGACGGGTTCCAGTTGGCCCTGCCGTTTGCCCGCTCGATGACTTTTCTGAGTGACCGCCGGCGGTTGGTCACGGGGCACGGCGGCGGTGTGTTCAACGTTCAGCGGTTCGATCCCGCGGACCCGGGGGCCACGAGTGTTCCGGCTTTATCGGTCCGACTTCACTCGAAGGCCGTCAGCGATAAAAAGCATTTGCAGTCTTTGCCCGAGAACCGTTTCGTTTCCGCGGCGGGCGATCGTCGGGTCAACGTTTGGGACGCGGATCGGCTGAGCGTTGAAGTGGTCACGCCACTGCCGCCCAGCGCGTTGGTCGATTCGATCGACGGCATTCACGTCCACTCTCTGGTGACCGAAGACGGCGGCACGTGTGATGTGATGCGGACCAGGCTCGACGGCGTCGGCGTTTCCGAGTTGCTTTACCGCGTTCCGATTCGCTCCGGAATCGGGGCTTCCGACGGATTCGGCAAGACGAACTTTCCGGTGTTCTGCGTCAACCAACGATTAGCCCAGATCGCTTTAGTCACCGATCAGGGAATTGACGTTCGTGATTTGGAAACCGGCGAGTTGGTTTCCCAGGTGGTGGCCGGCGAGGAGACCTACGATTTCGTGTCGATGTCCGAGGACGGTTCACGAATCGCGGCGATCATCGATCAGGAACAGATCGTCTGCTGGGAGCTGGACCGGACGAAGTCGACTTGGCGATCGGTTTCGCGTTGGCCGGCCGTGGCGGGCGACCATCGACCGCCGTGTTTGTTGCTGAACGATGTTCGACAGGTCGTGTCATATGCCCAAAGCGGTATCGAGTTGCGGGACTTCGACGACGGCCGGCTGATTCGCAAATTCAAATTGTTCGGTCAGGCGGGTGACGTTGATCCCGACGGTCATCGACTGGCGGAAGTTGATTTTCACGTCGGATTGACCGTCGTCGATCTGCGTAGCGGGCGAACGATCCTCTCCCGTCCGACCACTCGCGGCATTCGGCCTAAGTTCTGCGACTCAGGCCGCCTGTTGTTGATGAGCATGGCCGACGGCCCGATCGACGTTCTGCATCTGCCGACAGGCCGCTGGGTCGGCGAAATTGCGTTTTCGGCGGGAGCTTCGGTCGATCACGGCTTCCTGAAATTTATCGACGACGGGCCGCTGATGGTCTTGGAGTCCGCCGACGTGGGGGGCATGCGTGCCCGGTCGCTTGGCCGAAGGTAGCCGATTTTACCCCAGCGATTGCGTCTTTTCCCTGCGTCTTCGCGAATCAAGCCTCCGTCCTGCCGTGACGCGGTTGAACTTTTTGAAAAGCGTCACACCCCTCGGCGGACAGGGCTATAATACTCCCCATTCGCGGTGACGACGATGATCCGGATGGGAGATGAAATTGGCAACCACGATACGAACGGCAGCGGCCCAGTCGACCGACGAGTGCTTCGATTTTCTGTACGGCGAGCTTCGTCGGATCGCCCGTGGGATGATGTTGTCCGAACGCTCGGACCACACGCTGTCGGCGACCGCGCTGGTCAACGAAGCTTATCTTCGGCTGAGCGGTTCACCGGGTTCGTCGGGTGAATGGGAATCCCGCGGGCACTTTATTTCAGCGGCGGCGGAATCGATGCGGCGGATCTTGATCGAAAAAGCGCGCGCCAAAGGGACCAAGAAACGAAGCTCCGGGCGCGCGCGAACCAGTTTGGATTCGATCGGAATCGACGCGGCGGACGACGCGGACTGGATCATCGACCTGAACGACGGCTTGGTCGAACTGGAAAGCTGGGACGCGCAGGCCGCCGAGTTGGTCAAGCTGCGGTTATTCAGCGGGCTGACGACGATCGAAGCCGGTCGCTTGCTAGGGATGTCTCGCTGGGTTTCCTACCAAACCTGGGACTTCGCGCGTGCGTGGTTCGCTCAGAAAGACGGTTAGTGCTGGTAGCCCTGCGGCGACAAGCGTTCGACTTTGCCGGTGCTTTTTTTCCACAGCCCCGTTCGGCCGGTGACCGTTCCGATGCGAGTCATCGGCACAGACAATTCTTTGCACCGGAGCACGCGATCCGCGTCGTCCGGTGACATCGTCACGATCAATTCGAAATCCTCGCCGTCGCTCCAAGCGTGCTGAAAAGGGGTCAGGCCGGTTTGACGGGATCGCGCGACCGCGTCTTCGTGGATCGGGATTTGGTCGACGTCCAATTCCGCCCCGACACGACTGGCGGCCAACAAGCGATCCAAATCCAACGACAGTCCGTCGCTGACGTCGATCGCGGCGTTGACCGTGGCCAAACGTCGGAGCCGGCCGGCCAGTTCGATCCGCGGGGTCGGTCGCAGGTGTCGGCCCAGCAGGCTGCCGCCGACGGCTCCGCTGACCAAGACGGCGTCGCCCTCTTTCGCGCCGCTGCGGAGCCAAGGTTCGCCGCCGTGGACGTCGCCGGTCATGGTAACGCTGAGGGCCAGCGGACCTTCGTAAGTCGACAAGTCCCCGCCGGCGATGGCCACGTCGAATTGCCCGGCGGCCTGCAAGATCCCTTCGTAAACTTCCCCGGCGATTCGCGTCGCGTTGGTTTTCGGCAGGGACAGCGTCACCAGGGCCGCGACGGGAACCGCCCCCATCGCGGCGATGTCGGACAGATTGATCGCCATGGATTTGTAGCCGACGTCGGCCAACGATTGCTCGTCGGATCGGAAATCCACGCCGTCGATGATTTGGTCGGTGCACAGCACCTGGCGGCCGATCGGTGGATCGAGCACCGCGGCGTCGTCGCCGATCCCGACGGGGACTTGGCGAAGCGATTGACAGCGGCCACGCAGGTAGGCCAGGAAAGAGCGTTCCATGGGGGAGGCGAGCGGTTAGAGACTGAAGTCGAGAGTCCGCAGCAGGTTAGCCGTGCCGGATGATTTCGCAACGGCCGACCCGATCGGGCCACATCCGGTACATTGAATCGAGATTCGCATCCCCCCTTCTCACAGGAGTCTTTGCCCATGTCCGCAACGCTCACGTCGAGTGAAATTGACGTCAAAATTGATCACACGGATTGTTTCATCGACGGCCGGTTCGTGCCGGCGGCTAGCGGCAAGACCTTTGCCACGATCAATCCGGCGACGGAAGAAGAGATATGCCAAGTCGCCGAAGGAGACGCCGAGGACATCGACAGGGCGGCCAAGGCGGCGCGGCGGGCTTTCGAATCGGGCCCGTGGGCGACGATGGATGCCGCCGATCGGGGCCGGCTGATGTACAAACTGGCCGATCGAATCGAGCAAGAACTCGACGCGTTGGCCGCGCTCGAGACGCTGGACAACGGCAAGCCGATCAACGACAGCCGCACCGTCGACTAGCCGCTGGTCATCGACGTGCTGCGTTCTTACGCCGGCGACGCGGACAGGATTCACGGCAACACGGTCCCGGTCCGCGGCAACTTTTTCTGTTACACCCGGCGCGAGCCGATCGGGGTGGCCGGTCAGATCATTCCGTGGAATTTTCCGATGCTGATGACCTCGTGGAAATGGGGGCCGGCGTTGGCCGCGGGGTGCACGATCGTGATGAAGCCCGCCGAGCAAACGCCGCTGACGTGTCTGCGAATGGCCCAGCTGGCCAGTGAAGTCGGCTTCCCCGATGGCGTCATCAACGTCGTGCCGGGCTTCGGTCCGACCGCGGGGTCGGCGGTCGTCAAGCATCCCTTGATCGACAAGATCGCCTTCACCGGCGAACACCGCACGGCGCAGATCATCACCCGCGAATCGGCCGACACGTTGAAACGGTTGACCTTCGAACTGGGCGGCAAAAGCCCCAACGTGATCTTCGCCGACGCCGACTTGGACGCCGCCGCGATGGGGGCGTACGTCGGCTTGTATTTGAACCAAGGCCAATGCTGTTGCGCCGGCAGCCGCGTGTTTGTCCAACAGAGTGTGCACGACGAATTTTTGGAAAAGCTGCAAAAGCTGACCGAGAATCGCAAAGTCGGTGATCCCTTTGCCGCCGACACCGAACAAGGTCCCCAAGTCGATCAGGCTCAGTTCGACAAGATCATGTCGTTCATCGACCAAGGCCGTGCCGAGGGGGCGAATTGTGTTTCCGGCGGCAACCGCGTCGGCGAAAAAGGTTACTTCGTCGCGCCGACGATCTTTGACGGCGTCCACGATGACATGGCGATCGCCCGCGAAGAAATTTTCGGCCCGGTGCTGAGTCTGATGACGTTCAACGAAAAGGAAGAGATCATCGAACGAGCGAACAACACGTTTTTCGGATTGGCCGCCGCGGTGTGGACCCGAGACGTCTCACTGGCGCACGAGTTTGCCGCCCGCGTGCGTGCCGGGACCGTGTGGGTGAACTGTTACGACAAGTTCGACGCGGCCGCACCGTTCGGCGGT
>CAYVRC010000139.1:0-15775 GCA_964453205.1 uncultured Pirellulaceae bacterium
TGTCCGAAGTGAACACCGGCTTCGATCATGTCTTGAACGAACTTGTTGCTGGCTACCATGGGGGGGTCTTTGCTGGGTTTTCCACAGCGGGTGCGAGATCACCGCGGGGCCAGTGGATCGGCCGGCCACGGAGTCCAGGGCATCGTCCGATTTTTCGATCGGATGACTTCGCCCTTCGTCCCAAATGCTGCGGAGCAGTGGAGTTATCGCGAAATTGCGAGGCGAGAGCGTAGCCCGGATGCCACCGTCAGGTCAAGAGCTCGGGGCAAAGGCGGTCGCCCGTGACCAGACTTGTCACGGGGTCGGCGAAGAATGCGAACGTTCGAGGGACAGATGGGTTCCTCGGCGGTTTCAGCGTTTTTTTTCCGGAGCCCCCTCACGATGACTCAGCTTTCCCTTTTTGATTCGGTCGCGACCTCCGCCGCCACCGTTTCGGTCCCCGCCGTCCCGGTGAAGCCGCCCGTCGTCCCCGTGAAGCCGCCCGTCGTCCGACCCTCGATCGCCCACGCACCGTTGTTGCCGGAAACTTCGCAGGTCCGGCCAGCCGGCGAGACGCCGGTCGGTCGCCAAACGTCGCTGCGTGAACTGGCCGTCGCGATCTACGAAGGCCGTCAGGCACTCCGCCGAACTCCCGAAAGCGGCGTCCAGCGAATGGGCGACTTGGCCAAGCTGGTCCTGGAACGACACGACCTGGTCGCCCGGCGACGGATCGGACGAGCGGCGAAGGGTTAAGCGGTGGGGAAGTTAGCGCAAAGGATGCTTGCGGTGCGGTGGGGGACTCGTCTCTGCCGATTTCCTGCCCTCCGCCTTCTTTTTCACGGCCGCCGATTTCCCGGTTTCCGCTTTTTTCTTGCCCCGCAACATCCAGAACGTCATCAGCGATCCGAACACGAAACTGGCCGCCGAGGTCGCCAGGAGGAGCAGCGTCAGCGGGTAGGTGCCGCGGAAAAACAACAACTCCAACTCCACCGGGGCGTTGTTCTGAAAGGCCAAGATGACCACGAGCAGGATGCCCAGCAACAGCAGGAACCAGCGGATTTTCTGGAGCACGAAAAGGTTTCCGTCGAAATAAAGAAAGATACTGTACGCGATTACACCGATTTGCTAGCATTGCAGGCGGGAGGCATCGGGCCGGTGGCTGGCCCCGTCGGACTCGCCGAGCAAAGCAGTCTGGTTCTTTAACGTAGCGAATTTTTTCCCCTTTCACTGAGACGCAAACGATGGCGACTCAAACCTTGTTCGATTTTGCCGCTGCGTCGGCGAATTCGCCGGCCGATCCACCGGCCACGGCTCCGCCGAAACACCGCCAGCGGAAAAAAACGATTCGGCCCGAGCGTCTCGTCCGGCCCGAGCGTCTCGTCCGCCGGCCCGTCGCGATCGAAACGCAGGCGTCGGGACCTCCGCCGTCGGTCCTGGATCAACTTCGCGCCAAACTCGGCGCGACCGCTCGGCACCTCACCGCCGGGAACGCAGCCGCCGGGAACGCAGCGGCCGGGAACGCAGCGGCCGGGAGCGCAGCGGCCGGTGGCCTTTCGCGTCCTGATGTTTTTTCGACCGGCAGCCCCGACATCGACGCCTGGTTGCCCGCCGGCGGTCTGAAAAGGTCGGCGGTCACCGAATGGATCAGCGCGGTGCCCTCGGGCGGCGCGATGACGCTGGCTGTGATCGCCGCGGCGCGTCACCGGTCGGCCCGCCGGGAATCGACTGCCCCCACGAAACTGGTCGTCGTCGATCCGGCCGGCACGTTTTATCCGCCGGCGGCGGTCGCCCTGGGCGTCGCGGCGGACGACATCGTGTGGTGCCGCCCCGGGTCCGACGCCGACGCGGTGTGGGCGATCGACCAAGCGTTGCGAAGCGGAGTGGTCGCGGCGGTCTTGGGCGTCGTTTCGCATCGGCTGGACGATCGCGACGCCCGGCGGTTCCAGTTGGCGGCCGAAACGGGCCAGACACCCGGCTTGTTGATCCGCTCGGCGATCGAACGAGGCCGACCCAGTTTCGCTCAGACGCGTTTCTATGTCGCCAGTCGTCCCGCCGCGGCGGCGAATCGCCGCGAGCGGTTTTTCCAAGTCACGCTGGATCGCTGCAAAGGCGCCGTGACCGGTCAAAGCTTGTTGTTGTCCATCGACGAACGTTTCCACATCCGCTCGGTTTCGGAATCTGACCATGAAAAGGCTATTGTGCGTCTGGCTTCCCGATTGGCCGATCCAGCGACGCGGGCGACGGGGCGATCGAGCACCGGACGGCGAAACGTCGGATGAAGGCGGAACGTCGGGTCGGGCCGTCGTGCTGTGGCGGAGCGATCCGCGACGGGGGCGAATCGTCGTGGCTCGCTGTCCGGTGGCGGCGTCGGCCGGCGTGCGGTTGCGGATGTCGATCGCCGAGGCCACGGATTGGCTGCGGCGAAGCGGCCGAGCTTTCCTCGCCGAAGAACACGACCGGGCCGCCGATTCGGCCGCGATCCGACGCGTCGCCGAAGTCTTTCAGCGGGAGATCAGTCCGCTGGTCGGCTTGGAATCCCTGGACCGTTTCATCTGGGCCGGCCGCACGCTGCATTTGCCCGAGTCCTTGATCTGTGACCTCAGCGGGGCGGCCCACTTGTTCGGCGGCGAAGCGGGCGTGATCACGGCGGCCCGAGAAATCTTGTCGCGCATGAATTTGCAAGGTCGCCTGGCCATCGCCGATTCGGTCGGCACGGCTTGGGCGGTCGCCAATCATGGGCGACACGATCCGGATCATCATGGGCGACACGATCCGGATCGGGTCGGTCAGGCCATCGTGCCGGTCGGTCGGACACGGCAAGCTTTGCAATCGATCCCGGTGAGCGGACTGAGGCTTGCACCGGAGACGGTGGCCACGCTGGACAAACTGGGCGTCGAAACGATCGGCGGGCTGCTGAGATTGCCCCGCAGCGGACTGGCGCCGCGTCTGGGCGGCCACTTGGTCATGCGGATCGCGCAAGCTTTGGGCGAAGTCGACGAGCCGTTGCCGGTCATCCACGGTGCCCCCGAAGACACGGCCTCGTCGGACTTGGAATATCCGAGCGATGATCTGACGATTTTGCTGGATCGGATCGATCGGTTGTTGGAAAAAATCAGGGCGGGCTTGGCGACACGGGGATGTGGGGCACTACATCTCACGTGTCGCCTGGACCTTGCGGTCCACCCGCCGCTGACTGTGAACGTCGGTTTGTTCGCGGCGACTTTGGACACCCGGCACTGGTTGCAAATGATTCGAAACGGCATCGAAGCCCAAACGTTGAAAGGCCCCGTCAAACGTATCACCGTTTCGGTGCCTCACACGCATCTTTTGGCTGCGACACAGACGCACTTGTTCGACGATTCGACGACCGCAATCGGTGGAAGCCGTTTAGCACGTTTGATCGATTCACTCGGTACACGGCTGGGCCGAGACAACGTTCGAGGCGTGCGATTATCGGAAGACCCGCTTCCCGAAAACGCCTGCCAAGTGTTTCCGTTGGCCGGTCGGTCCGCAAGATCGATGCTTCCGAAAACCGGACGTCGTTCGTCGCGATCGGCGGGGCAAAAAAATCCCGAGGTGATCCCGGCGCTCTCGGTCGACGGCGATGTCGATGTCGATGTCGATGTCGATGTCGATCTTCACGTTTCGGCTTCCGGTGATTCGTTTCCCGATCGACACGACGTGATGCGCCGGCCGTTGGAATTGTTGCCCCGACCCGAAAGTCTTCAGCCACAACATCGAGAGCCACAAAACGTCCAGTCGATTCGATCGGTCGTGCCCACCTCGTCCTCCGGTGTCAAACCTTGCTCGATTTCTCCTCGTGTTGTGCCTGATGGTTTTCGTTACGCCGGCCAGTCGCACAAGGTCGTGCGGTGTTGGGGACCCGAGCGGATCGAAACCGCTTGGTGGGCCGGTCACTGTGTCCGCCGAGACTACTTTCGAATCGAGACAGATCGAGGGCAATGGTGGTGGATTTTCAAAGATTTGTCCTTGAATGATCCGTCTGCAACGATTAGCCCCTGGAAGCTGCACGGCATTTTCGCCTGAAGCAACCTGCCTCGGTTCGCGGGAAAATGTATTTTTCCTCTGTCCGAGAACGCGAGAAGAAGCCCGCCGACCCGTACTTGATTTTTTGAAAACGTGGTGAACTGCCGAAAAGGCCGGAAAACGTCGCGTTTCCCGTCGCTATTGGGCCGGCTAGACCGCTTCGAGCAGCTCCAGATGCGGCGTCTCGATCGGCTCGTTGCGTTTCCGCGATCGCAAAGTGACTCGGTCGATCGCTTCCTGATCGGTGACTCCGCTGCCGATCAGGATCTCGGTCACCGTGGGCACGCCGTCGAGCTGTTGCAGAATCAGTTCGCCGAGCTGTTCGCGACTGAGGTAGCCCATCCGCATGGCCAACTGACCGAACGGTTCACGACTGCACCGCTGTTGCGCCAGAACGTCGAAGACTTCCCCCATTCGCATCATCTCGTTTTCCACGGCCAACTGACCGATCGGATGACGCAACGACAACTGTCGACGCATTGCGGACATCAAGTCGTCCGCGGTAATGTAACCGCCGTCGACCAAATCAAAGTAAATTTGCATCGTAAGCCCCGGGAAAATGCCCGTTGTTGCAGAAAAGATAACCAAGCCCCCTTGGTCGTGCGGTGCCACCCGCGTGCATCAAAAACTTATGCCAAGAACGCCGAGGAAGTGGGCGTTTTCCGCGCCGAAGTGGGCGATTTTGATCCCCGCTTCGGCGGCCGCTGCACCGAGGATCGTCAGGACCGGCATCGCCGTCACCATGCGATCGGATTTCGGGGCCAGGGGCCGCCGGCATCGCCGAGCCGGACGTCGGATTTGGACACGTCTGATCCGATCATTTTTCCCGCGACCGGGCCAGTTTGGTGATCGCGATCGCCGACGTGACCGCTTCGCGGGTCGTCAGTTTGCTGTGACCGAGCCGACGTTCGGTAAAGCAGATCGGGACTTCGACCATCGTCGCCCCGACTTGTTTCAGCCGCACCAGCAATTCTTCCAACAGCGCGTAGCCGTTGTTGCGAAGCTCGTCCAGGTTCAGTCGTCGCAGGGCGCTGACGCGGTAACAACGCATCGACCCGCTGCAATCACGCACCGGCAATCCCAGCCAACGGACCGCGAACCCGTTGACCACCCGGCTCATCAAGCGTCGCCGCAACGGCCAGCCTTCGATCGAACCGCCCTCGACGTACCGGGAACCGATCACGACGTCGGGACGATCCGGGGCTTGCGCCCGAACGATCAGGCTGGGCAGCGCCGCGGGGTCATGGCTGCGATCGGCGTCCAAATTCAGAAAAAACTCGTACCGCGACTGCACGGCGACTTCGACGGCCCGGCGGATCGCCCCGCCCAACCCGCGTTCGTTCTCTCGCACGACGACTCGGGTGCGACCATTCGTTTTCGCCCAAGCGTCGGCTTTGCCCGCGGTACCGTCGGGCGAGTCGTCGTCGACGACGAGCAGATCGGCGTGCGGGACGCAGGCCCGCAAGCCCGTCAGCATCGTTTCGATATTCGCCGCTTCGTTGTACGTGCAAACGGCGATCAGGACGTCGGACGATCGGTCGGGCAAGGGACAGGCTTCGACTACGCGGCAGATCCGGCCAGGAACACGCCGGGCCGCTCCGCCAAGCGAATCGGCGTCGCCCACGCGGGCAACTCGGCGCGGACGTCAGCGTAGCCGACGATCAATTCGTTCGACATGCCGCCTTGACGACCCAGTGTCAGCGTGCGTTCGATCCTTACTGTCCCGCTCGCCCCATCGCCACGGCCGGCGAACCAGTGGCTCCAGCGTCTCGCCGCGACGAGGTGATCGATGCGAACGCCGGCGAACGGGTTCTGGTCCCCGAGCACCCGCTCGATCGCCACGCCCAACGCCCCGAAGAACGCCGGACGAAGCGTCAAAAAAACAGGCACGACCAACACCGGCGTGACGCCCCGGACCGTCGCCGAGCGGACGATCCGTTCGGCCAACGGCAGCAGACGTTCCCCGGGGTCGTCGCTCGGTCTCACGCGTCGCCTCGCATCTTGGCCAACATCGCTTGGAAGTCGACCGAGACCGCTTCGCCGTCGGATCGTTGCATCGACGACATGGCGGACGGAGCGGGCGGAGGCACTTCGCCGGGCACGTCGTCCTCGACCACCAACAGGTCACTGTCGTCACGAACCAAATTGCCTTGAGAATCTTCGCAGATCCAAAGCACCGATTCCTCGGACTTCGATTCGCCGGACTTCGGATCCTGGAAACCCGGTTCCTCGTATTCCGAAGCCAATCGCAGTGACGCTTCGTCGTTGTCGGTTTCGTCATTGTCGACTTCGCCGATCGAGGCCTCAATGTCGTCAGCCTCGACGCCCGGTCCGTCGCTGATTTTCGCCTGAACGACGTCGTCGGCGATCTCGGCGACGTCCCGTTGGATCGACCATTCCACATCGTCGACGGGCTTCGTGACGGCCGATTCACGGCTGCCGCCGGTCGGCAATCCCACCGCCAGGTCTTCTTCGACGTCGAATTCGCCGAACAGTTGGGGGCCGTAGGCGGTCGGCTGCACGTCGGGCTCGATGCTCAAGTCCATGTCGCAGCGGCCCACGACGTCGACGACGGCATCGCTGTTGCCCAGCGCTTCGTCGGTCAGCAGGTTGTCGGTAACGACGGCACCGGTGACGATCGACGATGTCGTGTTCATCACCTCTTGATGGATCGGTCCCGAGGCGTTGGTCGTCTCGGCCAGCGATAGCACTTCCTCGTCCATCGACGCGTCGCCGGACAGATGTTGCAACGCCGTCGCGGTGAATTGGTCTTCCGCCGCGTCGTCCCGGTCGGCATGACACGATCCGCCGGAACAATCGTCGCAGCCGGCCGAGGGCGTCGCGTCCGATTCGGTTTCCCGCCGCGTTTCCAGATCAAGCTCGGCTTCGCCGCCGATCTGAATTCCCGGCGTCTCGTCGTCCGCGATCAGTTCGGCCGTCTCCGGTGCAGCGAGTTGTTCGTCTTCTCGGCTTCGGCGAGCTTCCGCGTCGTTCGCTTCGACACCGTCGCAGGCGGCATCGTCGGAATCGGCGTCCCAGTCGCTGAGCGAACCGAATTCGACGCCGTCGGCGACCGGCTCGGCGGCCCCGGCGAAGTCCGGTTCGTCGATCATCGGGCTGGGCAGTTGCTGCAGCGTCGCCCATGCCACGTCGATCACACGGCCGTCGATCAAGGTTTGTCGCATTTGTTCGGCGCTGTCGATCGCTTGCGTCATCAACTGGTTGATCAACCGCGGCACGCCCGCGGCGGCGTGAAAGACCGCGCTGATGGCGTCGTCGGTGATCGTCTGTTCGAGTTCGCCGCCGCCGTTTCGGATCGCCCGGCTGATGAACTCGCGGGCCTCCACGGCGTTCATCGGATGCAGATAGCATCGCGTGGCGACACGCTGTGTCAGCGGTTCCATCGACGGCATCGCCAGCGTCTCGTCCAGTTTGGGGCCGCCGCACAGGACCGCGCACACACGCGGTTGTCCGTCGATCATGATGTTGGTCGCCATCCGCACGGCTTCCAGGACGTCTTCGGACAACGCCTGGGCTTCGTCGATCAAGACCAGCAATCCCGCGTCGCCCAGGGCCGTCCGCTTGACGTGATCGACCAAGGCCAAATGCAAATCGCCGCCCTCGATGCGATTCAGGTCGACGCCCAGGTGGTGCAATAGGTGACGATGAAACGCGTCGGGCTGTTTCAGCGCCGAATCGCCCAGCTGCACGACGCTACGGCTGCCCGTGAAATGCTTGGCCAGCAATTGCGTCAGCAACGACTTGCCGGTCCCCGGCGGGCCGATCACCAATGACAAGCCCTCACGCGATTCGATGCTGCGGACGACACGGTTCAGCGAATCCTTCAGCGTCCCGACGGGCACGTAGCGATCGACGCTAGGGAAAGCGGGGAACGGGGGCGCGCGAAACAGGGGTTGGCGGGGCGTTTCGGGTGATCGCATCACTTCTTAACCAGTCAAAGGGGGAAGGAAGGTTTTGACTTTGGACCAAAATCCGTTCGAACAGCAAAAATACGCTTGTTCTCAGTTTCGGAGGAAGTCCGATTGTTTCTGAAATGCAAGTCAGGTCGAGTTTGCCGATTTCAACGATTTTTCCTGTCCCGGCCCGATCACGTCGCTGGGACCCCGTGGCGGCACCGCCGACAGGATGACCAGGCTGACGAGGGCCGCGACCAACATCGCGACGACCGTGAAACGGCGTAGCCGGACGGCCAAAGGCTGACGGATCTCCACCCATTCCTTGGGAATCGAGAGCGGACAAACGTCGGTGTCGCAGTTGCCGTCGCCGTCGGAAAGGCTTCGGTGATGACCGTGACGATTCCCACGACCGGCGTCACGCATTTCATCCGAGACGTCCGCGTGAAACATCCGGATCGGCGGATGTCGACGATGCCAGGCCGCGTACAAAGCCGCCCAAAACAGCGACACCGCGATCGTCACGGCCAGAAAATCATGACGCATCGGACCACTCACGCGACCGAGCAGTTGCACCGGAGGCGGTCCCAGCGTCTTTCGCCGCGTCTCAACTTGCCGAGAGATGTTTCGCAGCGCCGCTTCGTTCCGTCGGGCCACGGCCAGCCAGGGTGACGGATCCATGGGCGGTTCGGCGGTCGGAGTTTCACGGCGGAAGCCGACCGGAAAAACAGGCGGTTGCACCGGAGGTTGCGCTTTCGCCGCTTCGTACTGATCCAGTTCGTGATAGTGGGTGGCGATCTCCACGGCCCAGCGATGCAAGGCGATCGCGGCGACCGGTTCGGTCACGTCCCAGTGGCGGATTCGGTATCGGAATTCGTCCAGCTTGGGGTCGTCCAGCGGCAATGCGAATTCGGTTTCGCCCCCGCCGGCCAACCGGGCGCGGACGACCTCGCGGTCGGGCTGACGCGGCCACCATGCCCCCATCAGGATCACGACGGCGACGACGACGATCGACAACTCCCGCTTCGGCAGGTTCGTGTTTCCTGTTCGCCAGGTCGGCGAATCGCGTCGGGCCGTTAGACTCATTGCACCCCAAGGACCGTCAAGAAGGTTTGTCGCCAAGTCATCAGGTCGATCATCGGATACTCGGGGGCGGTGGGACCAGTGGAATTGTGCGGCTTGTGAGGATCGGCGATTTGTTTTCCGTAAAAATCTGTGGCGTTCGGCTCAAGGCGGATCTGCGGTCGGCCCGTGCGGCCGGGGTCGACGCGGTCGGCTTGAATTTTTACCCGCCGAGCGTGCGGTTTTTGGATCCCGCGGCGGTCCAGACACGGGCTTTGTCGCGTGAGGCGAGCGAATCGGGGCTGCTCCGCGTCGGCGTTTTCGTCGACGATTCGCCGGCCCGGATCGCCCGGGTCGCCGAAACGGTCGGGCTGGACGCCGTGCAGCTTCACGGCGACGAACCGGCCGAGACCGCCGCCCGCCTTCGCGGGGAGGGCTTTCGGGTCATCCGGGCAGTCAAGTTGCCGCCCGGCCCGCTTTCGATCGGTCAGATCCGCGATGCGATCGAACCGGTCGTTGCAGCGGAGATGCACCCCTTGTTGGACGCTGACGGTGGATCTCAGCACGGCGGTACCGGTCGCCGGCTGGATTGGGCCGCGATCGGACAGTGGGCCCGGGCGATGCCGCCGCGATCGTGGACGTTGGCCGGCGGACTGACCCCGGACAACGTCGCCGAAGCGATCCGTGTCACCGGAGCGACCAGCGTCGACGTCGCCAGCGGCGTCGAACGGCAAAGGGGGACCAAAGACGCCCTGTTGATCGAGCGTTTCCTGGCCGAATTTCGGAGCGGCGGCGGGTGACCCGTCGTTACCGCACTCCCAAAAATCTTGATCTTTGCTTAGACTGTGTGACATCAGGCGGGCCGATCCCGGTCAATCGCCTGAGAAGTCGTTTCGGCAGTCGCGTTCGGCGGATTGTGAACCAGCGGGAGTCCCCGTGATCGGTTCACAACCCCTCTGACGCGTCTGCGCACCTTTACCACGCCAGATCTTTTGGAGATCCATCACTCGTGTCGCAAGCTCAAACCGCCGCCGACGTCCAGAGCGGACGTCTGCCTTACAAAGTCAAAGACATTTCGCTGGCCAAGTTCGGCCGTCAAGAAATCAACATCGCCGAAAACGAGATGCCGGGCCTGATGGCCTTGCGTGAAAAGTACGGCAAGTCCAAGCCGCTGGCCGGTGCCCGCATCGCCGGCTGTCTTCACATGACCATCCAGACCGCCGTGTTGATCGAAACACTGGTCGAACTCGGAGCGGAAGTGACTTGGAGTAGCTGCAACATCTTCAGCACCCAAGATCACGCCGCCGCCGCGGTCGCCGAAGCCGGCATCCCGGTGTTCGCCTGGAAAGGCATGACCGAAGAAGAATTCGACTGGTGCATCGAGCAAACGTTGCAGTTCCCGTCCGGCGAGCCGATCAACATGATCTTGGACGACGGCGGCGACTTGACCGCGATGTGTCACGATCGTTTCCCCGAACTGCTGACCGACGTCCGCGGCATCAGTGAAGAAACCACCGCGGGCATCCACCGCCTGATGGTGTTGGCCGAATCGAACAAGTTGAAGGTCCCGGCCATCAACGTCAACGACTCGGCGACCAAGTCGAAGTTCGACAACCTGTACGGCTGTCGTGAATCGCTGGCCGACGGCGTCAAGCGAGCCACCGACGTGATGTTGGCCGGCAAAGTCGCCGTCGTCTGCGGCTACGGCGACGTCGGGAAAGGCTGTGCGGCCAGTCTGCAACGCTACGGCTGTCGCGTGATCGTGACCGAGATCGATCCGATCAACGCGCTGCAAGCCGCGATGGAAGGTTTCGAAGTCACCACGATGGACGAAGCCTGCAAGGAAGGTCGTCTGTTCGTCACCACGACGGGCAACAAAGACATCATCTTGGGCAAGCATCTGGAACAAATGGCCAACGACGCGATCGTTTGCAACATCGGCCACTTCGACACCGAAATCGACATCGCTTGGCTGGAATCGCAAGTCACCGCCGGCAAAGTCACCAAGGAAGAAATCAAACCGGCCGACATCGGTGCGGTCGATCGCTACACCTTTCCCAACGGCAACTCGGTCATCGTCCTTGCCAAGGGACGTTTGGTGAACTTGGGCTGTGCCACCGGTCACCCCAGTTTCGTGATGAGCACTTCGTTTACCAACCAAGTCTTGGCACAGATCGAACTGTTCAACAACGCGGACGACTACAAAATCGGCGTCACGATGTTGCCCAAGCGATTGGACGAAGAAGTCGCGCGACTGCACCTGGGCGCCTTGGGCGTCAAGCTGACCAAGTTGACCGACGAACAAGCCGAGTACATGGGCGTTCCGGTCAACGGACCCTTCAAGCCGGATCACTACCGCTACTAGCGGTCAAAAGTCGGCCGGACCGCTCCGCGATTCGCCGATGAGAACGAGACCGACGAAAAGCCCGTCAGACGAAAACCTGGCGGGCTTTTCTCATGCGCGGCGAGTTGTCGCAGCCAGGGCGATTCACCGCATCCTCGATCAAGCCGGCGTAGAATGAGCGCCGTGTCGATGCCCCCCGTCCCGCCTTTCGATCCCGCCGGAATTCCGATGTCGCCGTCAAGAATTGGTCTGTTCGCCGCGTTCCCTGTTTGCGCGATCCTTGTTTCCGCGATCCTGACGACGTCCGTTCAGGCTCAGGTCGCACCCAAGATGGGCGCCGTCGGCGACAGCTTGCTGGACGAACATTTCGACCAGACCGGTTTCTCGGGGCTGTCGTTGGACTATTCGTTCAACGCGTTCGAACTGATGCAAACGGAGGGCCGGATCGACGGCGGCCTGCTGCCGCCCTCGGGCGATTGGGGCGGCACACGCCAGACCGGTTACGAATACAACTGGGCGCTGGCGGGTTCGACGACCGGCGACGTCATCGATGACATGCAGCCCCAGAATCTGGCGGCGCAAATGTCCAGCGACGGCGTCGGCAAAGCCGTCATGATCGTCGGGTCCAACAACCTGTTTCCCGTTCCGCCGGCGAATGACGCCGCCAGCGCCGTGCCGGGCAACGTGATGACGGCCCTCAACAGTGACTACGAAGCCATTTATTTCGGCGTCGCGCCGCCGCCGACGATTCAGATGCTCGCCGACGCCGCCGTCAACGATGTCGTCGCCGCCGCGAATTCCATCCGGGCGGCCGGGATCGATTTGGTCGTCGCGACGGCACCGGAGTATGGCATCACCCCGTTCGCCAAACACTTTTATCCCGACCCGGTCGGTCGCGCGCGAGTCGACGACGTGATGGAGTCCTGGAACGCCGACGCGATGAACCGCTTGACGACCCAGGTCGGCGTGCCGGTCGTCGACCTTTACTCGATGACCAAAGACATTTGGGGCGACCACGGCAGCGAGAAAGATGATTTTCTGATCGGCGGCGTCGCGATCGACTTGAACGGAACCGCGGGAGTCAATTTTCTGGATTACTTGGATTCGCCAGACCCCATGGCGGAACCGGGAACGCCCAGCGGCGATACGCCCGACGCGTTCACTCACGACGGCATCCATCCCAACTCGGTGATGAACGGCATGTTCGCCAACGTGTTCATGACCGCGTTCAACCAGCAGTACGGTGACAGCTTTGTGTTGTTCAGCGAACAAGAGATCCTGGAATTCGCTTCGCTGGGCGATCAATACACCGGTGACACGATCTTTCCGCAGCTCGGTCAGTCCGATTACTCGGGCTACGTCACCGTGACGGCCGTCCCCGAGCCTTCGTCCTTGCTGGTGACCGCCGGCATCCTCGGCGGCGTCGTCGCCAGACGCGTCCGACGTCGACGCCGCTGAGCATCGCCGCTCCGGCCGGGGCGGGCCCGGGCAAGCTCGGCGTCCGCGAAATTTCTTCGTGTCTTTCGGGCCGTTCGGCACGTCGGTTGCAAAGCTGGGAATTTTTCCCGCTCTTGCACCCGAGTTCAAATGTCATGCCCCCGTTTCCGAGAATGACGATCCCGTTTCGCGGCGGTTCGATCGCCCGCCGGCACCGTGACGCCATCCTGTGGTTCGTGTGGTTTTTTGCGGCCGTCGCGTCGGTGCCGGTGATCGCCGATCCACCCGCCCGGCATCCCTTGGAACCGACTTTGGAACTCGCCCGCCGGGGACACGCCCGCATCGCGGCAGAGATTCAGGATTACACGTGTTTGCTGCTGAAACGGGAACGCATCGGCGGAAAACTGAACGGCCCCGAAGTGATTTTTGCCAAAGTCCGACACGAGCAGGACGGACCCGATGCGGACGCGTCGCCGTTCAGCGTGTACATGAAATTCCTGAAGCCGAGTACCGTTCGGGGCCGCGAGATTCTGTTCGCCAAAGAGCAGGAGGACAGCGAACTGTTGGTCCGAAAGGGCGGACGCCGACTGGCTTTTTTGACCGCGTCGCTGCCACCGCAAAGTCCGCTGGCGATGCAAGGGAATCTGTATCCGATCACCGAGTTCGGCATCAAACGTTTGATCGAACGGATGATCGAGTTGGGCGAAAAAGAATTGGCCCATCGCGAATGCGAAGTCACCATCGACCACGGAATTCAAGTCGACCAGTACCGCTGCACGCGAATCGAAGTCAAACATCCGGTGCCACGTGATTGGTTCGAATACCACGTCGCAAGGATCTACATCGACGACGACCTGGGCGTGCCGGTGCAATTCGAATCCTTCGATTGGCCCGAAAGCCGAGGCGACCCGCCGGTGCTAAAGGAACAGTACGCCTACCGAAACCTGAAACTGAACGTCGGGCTGACCGACGACGACTTCGACCCGAGCTATTCGGAATACGGGTTTCAATAAGCCCGGGTCGGCGAGATGTCTCGTTCCCGCGTCCGGTTCACGTGTACCGGACGTTTCGGTGTTCGGGTTCGAAAAAGGCCGGCAACATCGAATCGACCCGCATCAGGCCGTCGGTGGTCAAGCGAATCGTATCACCGTCGATCGTCGCCAATCCTTCGTCGACGTAGCCTTCCCAGACGTCGCGCCATTGATCCAGCACGTCGACGTCGAACTTGTTGCGGAAGTATTCTCTTTCGATGAAACCGCGTTTGACCAACAGGATCATTTCGCGGATCAGTTTTTGCAGCGGCGTGGGCACAAAGCCCCGCCCCAGCGGCAAGCGTCCCTCCTCGATCGCGCCGAGATACTGTTCCATGTGCGGCAGGTTCTGGTAATGAACGCCCGACGCGTGACCGAAACTGGCGATGCCGGTGGCCAACAAATCCGCGCCTTGCCACAAGTTGTCACGGTAACTGAAATTCACTTTGGACGAATCCTTGACGACCGTGTAAGCGCTGCCGACGCTGTAACCGGCCTTCTTGAACTCGTCGAACGCGTATTCGACCCAGTCCCGTTTCATTTCCCAGTTGGCGACGGGGCTTTCGGTCTTGTTGCCCAAGATGTCGGCGCTGATGACCGTGTTGAACGGCAATTCCATTTGGTAGATCGTCAGACTTTCCGGCGACAGTTCGAGCGCCTTGGTGACGTTGTATTTCCAGTTGTCCCAAGTTTCGCCGACCATGCCGGCGATCAGGTCGACGTTGACGTTCGCGAAATCCGCTTGCTCGATCCATTCCCAGGCGTTGTAGACTTGTTTCGACAAGTGGGCACGGCCGTTTTCCTCCAGCACGCTGTCGGTGAAATTCTCCACGCCCAGACTCAGCCGGGTGACGCCCATTTCTTCCTTCAGCGTCTTGATTTTCGTTTCGCTCAGCGTCCCCGGTTCACATTCGAACGTGACCTCTTCGGCGCCGTCCCAGGTGATGTGTTGGTGAAGGCGGTCGGCCAGCTTGCCGAGCTGTTTGGGCGACAGGAAACTGGGCGTGCCGCCGCCGAAGTAAACGAAACGGAAGGGGCGATCCGCCATGATCGCTTTCCGGCTGACCATGCTGATCTCGTCGCAAAGCGCATCGACGTACCGTTGAACTTCTTTCGCGTTGACGTCGGTAAAGACTTTGAAATAACAGAACTTGCAACGTTTGCGACAAAACGGAATGTGCAGGTACAAGCCCAGCGGGGTGTCCTCGACGGGCGGCGCGTCCAGGGCGGCTTCGACCTGGGGCAGGTGCTCCGGTTTCCACTGGCTGTAGGGCGGGTAGTTGCTGATGAAATAGCTGCCGACTTCGGTCTTCTTTTCGCTCGGTGCGGTGGACATGAAGGCAAGGCTGCGGGGGGCTGAAAGGAGGGTAGTTTTTTGGCGACCGTCGAAACGTCATCCTAACACGATTCAGGTTTTGGGACCGAGGCAACGCACGTTGCCGTCGTCGTCGGCAAAGATCAAGCAGTCCCCGGCGACCGCGGGGGATCCGAGCAGGGATCCGCGATACTCGGTCATCGAACGTTCGGTGCCGTCGGCCAAGTTCAAGCGGATCAGACGGCCGTCGGACGCCGCGATCCAGACGTCGTCGCCGGCGACCAGCGGCGATGCCGACGCGCGGCGTCGCACGGTGTGCCGCCACACCCGCTCGCCGGTCTTGGCGTCCAAAGCGTCCACGTTTTTGTTCTCGCTGCTGACGATGATCAAGTCTTCGGTGACCGCGGCGCTGTTGCGATACTCTTGAGCGCGTTCTTCGTCGATCCGCTGCCAGACTTCGGTGCCGTCCCGCCAATTGAAGGCGAATACCGTGCCGTCCATCGTCGGGACGAACGCCAAGTCGCCGCGAACGGCAACCGTGCTGCCGGTCGGACCGGACAGCGGCAACGTCTCGCCGACGGCCTGGCCCGTTTTCACGTCGACCATGTGAAGCAGTCCGTCACAGCCGCCCAAGAACGTGCGGTCA
>CAYVRC010000140.1:0-15732 GCA_964453205.1 uncultured Pirellulaceae bacterium
TCGATTCAGTTGGCACTGGAATTGGATCAGGATCCGTCGCCGGGACCACCGACGACCAACTTAGACGACCTGTTTGCGACAACGGAATCGGTCATCGACTCGACGTCGCCTTCGGACCACGACACCTTCTCGGGCGACGCGACCGGTGCGGCGGAGTCGACCGATTCAAACACGAACGGCGGAAAGTCGTTATCGACACAGATCGCCATCATCGCCATCTGCGTCCTGTTATGTGGATTCTTGCTGTTCCGAGATCGGATGCGAAAGCGTGTCGACGTCGCCGAGGACGTCCCCCGATTCGACGACGTCGTGCGGGTCGGGTTGCAGCGCGGTGATGAAGCCGACGCGATCCTCCTGCGTCAGATGCAGTATGCCGAATCGGCATTGATCCGTGGCAACACGGATCAATCTCGCCGGCATTATTCGATCGTTCGGTCCAAACTGCTGCGACGATCCGAGAAAACGTCGGGTGATTCATCCGATTGGGAGTCCGACATGCTACGATTGGCCGAGGACCGCCTGTCACGGTAAACTGCCCGGGCGGTGAACGATCGCCGAGCGAAAGGAAAGGGTTCGTCAGGGCGAACCGGTTAGTACGAATTAGCAAACCGTTGACGTTTGGACTTCAGGTGCGTCAGAATTCATCGATGCGTTGGTACAAAAAGATCATCTTCGCGTCGATCGTGACGGTCGGCTTCTTCTCGGCATTCGAAGCCTTGCTGGTGATGCTGGCCTACCGGCCACTGTCGACGACTCAGGATCCTTTGTTGGGTTTTTCCGGCCGGTTTCGCTTGATGGAAACGGACCGTGATCCGGACGGGACCGAAATCCTGCGGACGGCGGTCGGAAAACGGGTCTGGTTCAACGACCAATCTTTCCCCAAAGCCAAGCCGGCCGGCACAAAGCGAGTTTTCTGCGTCGGCGGTTCGACAACCTATGGTCGGCCCTATCAGGATGCCACGTCGTATTGCGGATGGTTGAGGGAGTTTTTGCCGTTGGCGGATCCGTCGTCGCGATGGGAGGTCATCAATGCGGGAGGCATCAGCTACGCCAGTTACCGCGTCGCGGAAGTAATGAAGGAGTTGGCCCGGTATGAACCTGACTTTTTCATTGTGTACTCGGCGCACAACGAGTTCCTGGAGCGACGGACTTATGCGGGGTTGTTCGAAACCCCGCGATGGCGTCGCGACGCCACCGCGGCCCTGCAACGAACCCGCGTCGGGTCACTGTTTCATCAGATTCTCCGTGGCCGCGCCGCGTCGCCGGAATCGCCGGTCGAAATCCTGCCGGCGGAAGTCGACGAGATACTGAATCACTCGATCGGTCCGCAAGACTATCGACGTGACGACGTCTGGCAAGTCAAAGTTCTACGTCACTACGAATCGAATCTACGATACATGGTCGAGATCGCGCGAGATTCGGGTGCGGAGATCGTTTTTGTGACGCCCGCCTGTAATCTACGAGATTGCCAACCGTTCAAATCTGTTTTTGCCGAGGATAGGTTGTCGTCCGGCACGACACAGAATTCTCGTCGGCTGGATCGCGCCGTGACGGATCTCCGAGCGGGGCGTTTCGCCGACGTCTTGACCGGGTGCGAGAACATTTTGAAGGCAGATCCTCGCAATCCCGCGGCACGCTATCACCTGGGCCAAGCCTATTTCGGACTCGCCCGGTACGAGCAAGCGGAAGCCGCTTTCCGACGGGCCGTGGATGAAGACATTTGCCCACTGCGCGCCGTCACGCGGATCGGCGACACGGTTCGACGCGTGGCCGAGGGCCATGCCGTCGTTCTCATCGATTTTGAAAGGGAACTCGCACGGTTGAGTCGGCGTGAGCACGGCCACGGTTGTTTCGGCCGCGACTATTTCGTCGATCACGTGCACCCCACTATCGATGTTCATCGCCGTCTGTCGCTTTGGATACTGGATCGGTTGCAACAAGAATCTTTGGTGGGCGGAAAGCCGCCCGGCAGCGATCAACTGGATGAAGTGCGAGCGCGGGTGGAAAGCCGAATCGATTCCTACACGCAAGGCGCCGCTTCGAAAAATCTTGCGAAGGTCATGCACTGGGCAGGCAAGTTCTCGGAAGCCGCCGCGCACGCTCGCGATGCCATCGATCGGCTGCCCGACGATTTGGAGAGTCGGTTTTTGTTAGCAGATTGCTTGTTGAACACGCAGCGACGGGACGAGGCGTTCGCCAAGTACGAAGAACTTTTTTCGCTCGGGGAATTCCAGCGCGGCTACGTTCCTTTCGCCGAGCTGTTGATCGAACGGGGGCGTTACCGCGAAGCGAAATCGTATTTACTGCCCGCCATTTTGGAAGAAGACCACGATCGTCGGCAGAACGCGTTTTATTGGCTAGGCATAGTCCATTTGAGGCTGCGAGAGTTTGAATTTTCCCTGGAATCCTTTGAGCAACTTGACGACCGTTATCAAGCGGACGTCGACGTGCTTCGTTTGATCGCGGAGGCCCGTGCGGGCTTGAATGACGACCCGGCCGTCGGAGATTCACGCAATCCGGAGTCGGGTTTGTCGCCCTGATCAATCGCCTTGGCGGCGATGCCTGATCCGTCGTTGGTTGGCGTGATGGTACCGCTCGCGGACGTCGTCGACGTAAACGCGATTCGTTTTTTTCCTGACGTCGGCGATCGCGGCGTCGAGAAAACCGCCGCTGAATCGTGACAAAACCAACAACCCCACGGCGCAGAAAATCAGGACCACCGGAAAGACGACGAACAACACTCGTTGCACGTCTTTGGCGCCCGCCATGGAGCCGCCTTTGGCGAACGCCCAATGCGCGTGCGACTGGCTGACATTGCCCGGGCCTTGCGTCAGATTGGATTTCCACTGAGACGGGTCGATGTCGGCTCGGCTGACCGCTTGAGCGGCCAGGTTCAGGGGGATCACGTGCTGGTCGATCAAATAAAGGGCCACGGTGATGGGCAGGGCCACGACCAAGGCCAGGACCAGCAGTCCGCCGTAAAAACCGGCCCAAATCTCCAAGGTCTTCATCAGTTTCCATCCCGAAATCAGGAAGCGAGCGGGTGCCGGGTGACGATCGTCAGGCACACCTCACGCATTGTAGTGGATGTCCGGGGCGGCTGAGCCACCGGACGATCCTGTTCGTGGGCCAGCAAAAGCCGAGTGGGATTGGCCGCAGCTCGGATCCTGCGTTAGCCTGCTGACGGTCCGTTTCCTTCTCCCGCGTTTCTGTTTTTTCGATGCCACTTCAGCACGCCTACTCTTGGCTGACCGAATCCCATGCCGCCCTTCCCGACGTGGCGGCGGTGTCCGGCAACGACTCGACTTTGCGGTCCTGGGTGATCGGTCAAATTCGTGGCCACGGCGACGTGACGCAGTTCGACGGCGACTCGGTCCGCTGGTCCGATCTGAAAGACGATCTTCTGACGGCATCGCTTTTCGACATGGGCGACAAGCGAACGATCGTGGTCCGTGGTGCCGACAAGTTTCTTTCCGCCCATCGGCCCGAGATCGAAGGTTACCTGGCCAAGCCGGCCTCCGCGAATCGGTTCGTCTTGGAATTGGATTCGCTGGCCAGCAACACCAAGGTTTACAAAACCATCCTGAAGGATCATCTGTTGGTCGCGTGTGGTTCGGCGCCGGACAAAAAATTCGGCACGACGGCGGCAACGCGTCGAAAGTTTCTCACGACGTTCGTGGCGACACGTCACGGCAGCAAGCTGACGGCCGGCGCGGCGGATCGATTGCTCGATATGCTGGGGGATGAGATCGGCATGTTGGACACCGAGATCGCAAAGTTGGCGCTGTACCGGCCGCCCGGGGAAGCGATCGACGAAGCCTTGGTCGACGAGATCGTCGCCGGTTGGCAGGGGAAAACCATTTGGCAGATCACCGACGCGATCGCGGCGGGCGACGCGGCCGAAGCCCTTCGTCAACTGGACAAATTGTTGAGTGGCGGCCAAAAACCGATCGCCCTGCTGCCGCAGATGGCGTGGTGGCTGCGTAAGTTGGGAACGGCCACCGCGGTCGTTTTGTACCGCGAACGCGACGGCCGCGCTTGGCAATTGGAAGACGCGATCTCCGCAGCCGGCATTCATCGGCCTTCGGACATTCAACGAGCCAAGACGCAATTGAAGGCGCTGGGCCGCCAGCGTGCCAAGCAGATGTTGCCGTGGCTGTTGGACGCCGACTTGCGACTCAAGGGAACACACAGCCAAGAAGGGCGTGACAGGTTGTTGCTGGAACAGTTCATCATGCGGCTGGCCAAGACGGCGTAGGAAACAACGGACCGATGTCCGGACCTTCCAACGATGCACCGTTCACGGGCATCCTGCTCAAACGGTGGTTCTTCATCCTAATCTCAATCTTAATCTCGCGGGGGCACCGAGAAAGGTCGGTCGTCACGTTGATCGTCATTGGCCCATTTCACGGATGCGGGTGCGCGAGGTTTTCCAAGGCGTCTCCGCCGGTGATCAATGGTTGCCTGCTTACCCTGTGCAAGTTGTGATCCTGGAGAGATCCAAGACGATAGCCGGGGTCGCCGCAGGGAACGTCGTTTTAATTGCTGGCGCTTTTCCTCGTGACGAACGTCGTCAAGACTGCCGCTTTCCAGCGAAACGTTCAACGGATGGAACGAATCACTCTTCCGCAAAGCTAGTCACCGGCGAGGGATTTCGAGCCCGATTCCTGAGAAATTGTGGCTTCCTTTGGGGGGGCGATCCTCCCAAAGGCTCGTTAGGTTGCTTACGTGCTCCGCGTCGCGGGGCCGTGAACGGCTACGATCGTCTCGGTGGTAAGTCGACGCCGGCAGTCCGCTATACAGACATCGAATTCAAATGGTTGGATTATGACGCAGGTATTGAAGAAGCTCGGCAGTTTACTGAGGAAAGCATTAGCCGAGCGGTCATTGGAGAGACTTTAGCCGCCGTGAGAAAGGAGTTTAAATCCATGGACAAAGGACAGTCGTAGGCCCATCCGTGTTTATCGTGGATTTCGTAGAATGATCGGTGGAGGTACCCATCGATGCAAGATAAAGGGCTTTACCAGCGGATTCTCGGACCTCAGTCATCTTGGAAGGTTGGCGAGGTCGGGTTAGACCACGACGCCGGAGAGTGCGAGCAACAACTGACCTGCCACGACCACGCACCACCGAGACGCTGGCGTCACGCGGTTCCATGTTCACCCAAAAAAGGTATCGATCTGCTGTCCTTCGCGCGGGAGCAGCAACGTGATTCGCCAGATCAACGTCGGCTTTGCCGATGTGCGTCGAAGCTACACCAAGGGCTGGGCCAAGTACGCATTTGTCGGATGAACCCCGAGGTTACATCCGCGTGCTGGTGCCTTTGGTCAGCGCCATGAAGGCCGATTCCAGATCCAGTTCTTCTTCGCTGAATCGTTTCAAACGGATGTCGTTTTCGATCAGCAGTTTCGGCAGATCGCTGTAGTCATCGACTTCGCTTTTCAACACGACACGGATCAAGTCGTCGCCGGTTTCGGTCGCCTGGACTTTTTCGTGACCGGCCAGCAGGTCGACGATTAACGACATTTGATCGCGGTTGTTGGGTTGGACTTCAAGAACGGTGTGTTGGCGGACCATGCGAATGACTTCTTCCTTGGTCGCGTTCTGTTTCAGTTCGCCTTTGTCGATGATGCCGACCTTGTTACAAACGTCGGCCAGTTCGGGCAGGATGTGACTGCTGACGATGATCGTTTTTCCCAACTCGCCGAGTTTCCGCAGCAAATTCCTCATTTCGATCCGTGCCCGCGGGTCCAAGCCCGACAGCGGTTCGTCCAACAGGAGGACTTGGGGGTCGTGCAGCAGTGTTCGTGCCAACCCCAGACGCTGCGTCTGGCCACGTGACAAGGTGTTGGCAAACGCGTCGCGTTTGAAATCCAAGTCGACGATATCAAGCATCTCGTCGACGCGTTGCCTCCGTGCCGGGCCGTTGATTCGGTACGAAGCCGCGAAAAATTCCAAGTACTCGACGACCGTCATGTCATCGTAGACGCCGAAAAAGTCGGGCATGTAGCCGACCAAGCGACGGATCTCTTTGGGCTGGGTGTGAACGCTATGGCCGCACACGTAGGCTTCGCCCCAACTGGGTTCCAGCAGCGTCGCGATGATTCGCATCGTCGTCGTCTTGCCGGCACCGTTGGGGCCGATGAAACCGAACAGATCGCCGGCGGACAAATTCAAGTCGATGCTTTTGATGGCGAACGCATCGCCATATTTTTTGGTCAGGTCTACGGTCTTGATCACAGCGGTGGCACCATCAATCTTGAACTACGGGGATCATCACACGAATCATTGCGACACTGCGACCCGGCGGCACGTCCAGCGGTGTCCGTGAAGACGGACCGCCGCCGGGCGAATCGTCGCTTGAATTTTCCGCGTTTCCTCGGACCGACTGTCTTTGGAAGGTGACCGTGGTCAGCGGTTCGGCCAAGCGGCCGATCAACACGCAACGGTCTTCGACCAAAAGCTCTGTCAGATCCAAATGACCCAGCGGCCCGTCGGTCAATCCGGTGTAGCGGGCACCGCCGACGACGTCGTGGAACATCAGCATCTCGGTGATTCGCAACAAGTTGCCGAAATCGCCGGGGTTCCACGGCAGGGCATCGCTGTTGCTTTCCAGCGTCTTTTGTCGCGTCAGGTACCACCGGAAGTTTTCCTGACGCAATTCTTCCAGCGAAGGGATCCGGGCGCCGGCGGGTAATCGAGTCGGCATGCGGTACGCCCAGTTTCGAAACACCAGCATTCCGTCCAACAAGTCCATCGGTAACGGGTTTCTAAAATCGCCTTGCAGTAAATCGCTGCCGCCGCGACGCCGAACGGTCAAGGTCGGATCCAATTTCGCGTCAAAGGTGTAAGTCGCCGCAAACGACTTGCTGCTTCGCGGCGCGATGGGCAGGCCGGCCAGCGTCGAACGTCTTCGAAGCGGCGGGGCTCCGTCCGTTTCCACTGGTTCGTTGCGAATCACAACGTCGTATTCCGGCAGCCCGGTGTCGGCTTGGATTTGAATGCCGCCGAACTGTGGACCCGCAAACCCGAACGGTCGCGTCAAGGATCGTCGCAGGACGGCGTGATCGGCAAGCATGTCGGACGATTCGGTCACCGCGGTGTCAAATCGTCCGCCGCGATGACTGTACACGACGTTCCAGGACAGCCCTCGGCCGGTGCCGGTGGCCGAGTCGATGTCAGTGATCTCCAAGCGATTCCAAGCCAATCCGGACGACGAATCGCTGACGCCGGCGGCCGCGTCCGACGCCTGCGGACTCGGCACCGCTTGCCGGGACTGCAAAGCCAAGGCAACGGAGAAGCCTGCAGCGATCAACGGCAGCGTCAACCATCCCAGCAGCGGACGTCCCAGCAAACGATTGATCAACAAATAATCCAGCGGTCCGATCAACAAGATCAAGCCGAGTATCGTCAGTGAAAGCAGCGAAAACGCGAAAGGGCGTTTCATCGAAAACTGATCCAACGTGGCTCGGGTTTGGCCGGCCAAGTCGTCGAATCCGGTGATCCGCTTGCTCGGTTGCGATGTCGATTCGGCCGGCAACACGCTCGGCACCAATCGCTTGATCAAATCCAGACGCTGCGGCCACTGGGCGAACATGTCGTCGTCCAAGTCGGCGGTCAACACAGTGACTTGACCAAATCCGCGAACGTATCGCGCCGCAAACCGGGTCGTCACGCGGCGATTCGTGCGTCCGGTGATCAGCGGCGTGCCTTGACCATCGGGTAGACGGATCGCATCAAAAGGTTGCAGCGGAGTTTGGCTGGACGTGAACGTTTCCAACGCCGCCGGGGTCAACGTGACCGGCGAAACGTCGACCGATTCGAATGGCAAAACGTCAATCAGCCACGGTGCGGCGGCCAACAAATCGCCGCCGCGGCCGCCCAGCGTCACGAACAATTCACCACCCTGAGATTGGATCCAGTGAGTGATCGCTTCGCCTTGCCCGGCGTCCAGTTCCCGCAAAACATTCATGCCCGTCGCATTGATCACCATCAAGTCGACGCCGGAATAGCCCAGGCTGGACGTGGGCAGGGCTTCCGCTTGCCGAACGTGCGAGATCGCGACCTGAGCGTCGCGGCCCAAAATGGAATTGGCGCCGATCGTGTCGATGCCCAAGGGATCGCCGATGATGACGATCCAAGGCATGTCTTGAGGGACCAAGGAAGCTTCGCGTGCCGGAGATCCCCGGTCGGGAAAGCGACCGCGGGCCAGCACCACATCGGTCGATGTTTTTTTCGCCGTCGAAGCATCCGTCGATGCGGACTCGCCCGATCGCAGGACCAACGGTGCCGCCTCGCTGCCCGGGATCACAAACCCGCGGCGCGACGTTGCCAAGTCGGCTTGTCGGTAGGCGACCGGAACTCCATCACCGTCGGTGGTTTCCAAAACCAAGTCGACATCGTCGGGCAGATCGACGCGGGGTGAAAGTAGAACCGACGTCCAACGGCCGAGCCGGTAACGTCCTTCGATGCCCACCGTGAATGACGCATCGTCACGCGTCGTCGGGTTCGGCCTGGTCGCGACTTCGTCCGCACCGAGACCGCCGTCTGCCCGGGCGTGATGCGGCGCGGCGCCGGCCAAAGCCAGTGACAGCAACGTCGACAGGGCCGCCGCCGTCACCGCGGACGTCTTTGTCGCCCGCGTTCGCTCGGGCTTCCATTCAATGCGGCTCGGGCAGCCCTCCTTTGCGTCGACGTCCGCCTTTTCGTTCCAGTCCGCCTGTTCTTTCAAGGTTTTTCTCCTTGCGGGCATTCGCAAACCAGTCGCTTGCAGCCGGGACAGCCGTGGCCGTACTTGGCCGTCAGCGCGGCGGTCAGATCAACGTCGGCGACGTTCGCGATCGTGACCAGCCAAGCGATCACGTCGGCGAATTCCTCGGCCAGGTTCTCGCGATCGTCGCCGCGCAGGGCGCTGGCCAGCTCGCCGACTTCTTCCATCAACCACATGAAGGTCCCGTCGACGCCCCGCCGGACATCTTTGTCGTAATACATGTCTCGGATGTGTCGCTGCAGGTCGCCGATGGCAAGCTGATCGGCGTCGGTCGGGCGGCTATCGGGCATGGAGCGGGAGTCACCGAAAACAGGGAGACGAAGAAACGAGTTTTGGGGCCCCTGAGTGTAATCTCCAGTGACGGATTGACCGACACCCGGTCCCCGGACAAGACGTCTGCCTAGCCGGGCCCAGCAGTCGTTACATTGTTGGGCGGGTTTTGGTTTTCCATAATCTTTCGTTGCGTTCCCCCCGCGTCTTTCCCTGTCGCCCCTTTTTGCGCCTTGTCCACGTCCGATTCGCCGCCTGCTGATTCCCCGCCTGCCGGATCGTCGACTCCGGCGGCCGCCGTCGCCGATGCGGCATCGGTCGCACGATCCCCGGACACGCCGGCGCGGGCCGCCAAAGACAAATTTCACGCGTATCCCTTCTATTCGCCTCGGTTTTGGCACGGAATGCGACCCGGGACCTGGTGGGGGCTGCTGCGACAAGGCGGTTTCCGGATTTCACCGTCGCGATGGCCGATGGTGATCAGCGTCAGCTTGGCCACGCCGGTCAACACCTTGTTGGCCTGGTTGGAAGTGGCGATTTTCGGACGGAAGATCAAGGAAGCCGAATTCCAGGCCGCCCCCGTCTTCATCATCGGTCACTGGCGGAGCGGGACCACCTTGCTGCACGAGTTGTTGGTTCGTGACGAGCGTTTCAGCAGTCCGTCGACGTTCCAGTGTTTCGCGCCGAGTCATTTTTTGGTGTCTCAGTGGGTCTTTCGACGTTTCTTTCGTTGGCTGATTCCCGGCAAGCGTCCGATGGACAACATGGCCGCCGGCTGGGACCGACCCCAAGAAGACGAGTTCGCCCTGATGAACTTGGGACGCCCGTCGCCTTATCGGCGGATTGCGTTCCCCAATGAACCGCCCGTCGACATGGATTACCTGAGCCTGCGGGACATCGACGATGCGGGGCGACACGAATGGAGCATGGCGTTACGCGAGTTTCTGTTGAGGGTTTCCGTTTCCACGCAGCGACCGTTGATCGTCAAGAGCCCGACACACACGGGACGCTTGGCGATTTTGGCTCGGCAATTTCCCGACGCCAAATTCATTCACCTGACACGTGACCCGCGTAGCCTGTTCCCCTCGACGTGTCGGTTGTGGCGAAGCTTGGATCACGCTCAAGCTTTGCAGACGCCGAATCACGACGGCTTGGAGGAATACGTGCTAGGTTGTTTGCAGACGATGTACGATGCGTTCCATCAGGATCGCGATGAAATCCCGTCCCATCGCTTGATCGACTTGCGCTACGAAGACTTGATCGCCGATCCGGTCGAATCACTCCGCGGCATTTACGACACGCTGCGTTTGGCCGATTTCGATTCGGTCGAAGCGGACTTACGGACTTGGGTCGAAACCGAGCATCGGGGTTACGAAGCCAACAAGCACCACCTGGATGCGGAAACCGAAGCTGTTCTGAAACGACGCTGGAGCGATTATTTTCAGCGATACGGTTATCAGTGACCCGTCGAAATGCCGGTCGATTCTTTTGACCGGAGAACTCAATCGGACCTCTGCAACGCGAACGTTCACTCATGCCATTGATCTTAAACTCAGCCCGCCTTTTTTTTGTCACCACCGCCCTGCTCTGCTGTTCGTGCAGCCGCGACACGACACCCGAAAGCGAGGCCCCGTCGGAGCCGTCGCCGGTCGTGGATTTGTCACCACAAGCGTACGAAGCGACGGCCGAGCAATTGCTTTCGGCGCGATTGCCTGATCGGGAAGCCGCCGAAGGTTGGATCCGTTTGTTTGACGGTCACACTTTGTACGGCTGGGAGATCGCCGGCAACGCCAACTGGCGGATCGAAGACCAAACGTTGACAGCCGATGCCGGCGACGTCAGCCTTCTTTGCACTTCCATTCCCTGGACCGATTACGAATTGTCGGTACAGTTCAAAGCCCGAAGCGATACCAACAGTGGCGTGTTCTTGCGGACCCCGCTGAAAGTCAGCGACCCGGCAACGGAATGCTACGAAGTCAACATCGCACCGGACGACAACCCGTTTCCCACCGCCAGCGTTGTCGGTCGCAAAAAAGTCCCCGTCGATCAAGTCTTTGACCAGTGGCGGACGATGGTCATGCGTCTGCAAGGCGATCAATTGACCGTCACGCTCGACGGCGAAGTCGTCTGTGAATTGACCGACCCGGCGCCCGTTGCGACCGGACGCATCGGGCTGCAAAAGAACAGCGGCCGGATCGAATTTCGCGACGTCAAACTGCGACCGTTGGGACTGCAAAGTCTGCTCGGTGACGGGCTGGACGGCTGGGAGACTTACGAAGAAATGCCCGGCGAATTTAAACGCACCGACGACGGATCGTTGCGGGTCGTCGGGGGCAAGACACAACTGGAAACCGAGGATCGATTCGGCGACTTCAACTTGCTGGCCGAGTACAAGATGGACGACGTGAAAAGCAATTCGGGGATCTTTTTTCGCTGCATCCCCGGCGACGAAATGATGGGCTACGAATGCCAAGTCAGCAATGAAATGAACGACGGCAATCCGCTGAGCCCGGCCGACTGCGGTGCCGGCGGGATCTTTCGCCGACAAGACGCGCGGATCATCGCCGGCGAACCGGGCAAGTTCAACACGATCCTGCTGGCGACCCGTGGTCCGCGTTTCACGTCTTGGGTCAACGGCATCCAAGTCACCGACGTCTTTGACGATCGTGATCCGGATCCGAATCCGCGGCGTGGATTACGTTTGGAACCCGGCACAATCATGATCCAAGGTCACGACGCAACCACCGACGCGATTTACAAACAATTCAAGATCCGTTCTTTCGATCCGTAAGGCAATCGTTACATGATCAACACTCCGGTAATTCGTCTCCGCCATCGACGCTCGTGGAGCGTTGTGGGGGCAGCGGTTTGGTTCTGCTCGACGATGGCTTCGGCTCAAACACCGACGCCGACGTCATCACCAGCCGACCCGAAATCGACGCAGATTCCGTCATCCATTTCGGCCGACCTGGATGTCACGTACGCGACGATTGACGGACGTGCCTTGGCGATGGATATTTTTCGTCCCCGCGATGGCGGATCGAATCTGCCGGCGATCCTGGTCGTTCACGGCGGCGGGTGGTTGAAGGGGGACAAGGAGAAGTTTCGTGCCCTGGCGCTTCGACTTGCCGAACGGGGATACGTTACCGCGGCGGTCGAGTATCGCTTGGGTGGCGAAGCAAAGTTTCCGGCAGGCATTCGCGATTGCAACGCGGCGACCGCGTACCTGCGAAAAAACGCGACGACTTTCAAAGTCGATCCTGACCGGATTGCCGCGGTCGGCGGATCAGCGGGCGGCCATTTGGTCGGCTTGATGGCCGCCGGTGATCGGGTATCCGAACTCCGCCATCCCGGATTCCTGGCGGACGTCCCGACGCATTTATCTGCCGCGGTCGTGCTGGCCGGGCCCTTTCAAATTGTCACCGGAACGGTTGCGAAAAAGTCGCTCGCCGACCGCGAAAATTCCAACGCCGTAAAATGGATCGGCGGCGACGTACGTCAGAAACCCGCGATGTACAAGCTGGCTGATGTGCATGCGAAAATCGACCCTTCGATGCCGCCGACGCTGTTCATCAGCGGTTCATTGGATTCGCCGGAACGAAACGAATCGTCTCGCGAAAAGATGCGAGAGTTCGGGCGTCCGACCGAATTGATCGTCCATCCGGACGCCAAACACGGGCATTGGAATCGGCCGGAGTGGATCCTACGAGTCGTCGATGACATCGACGTGTTCTTGAAAAAGCATTCTTAACGCGAGGCTGGCCTTGCAAGCGTATTCCCGGTCGGTCCGGTTGGCTCGAGGCCGACGATCGCCCTCGAGCCCTGGTCTGCTCTGTTAAGATGGGGCTTCTGATAGGGGGTTCGAACGATTCTGTCCCTGCGTGTTTCATTGGTTGTCGTCATGTTGCATCGTTGCGTTGAATTTGTTTCATGCGTTTCGATTTTGTTCGTCACCGTCACGGCGTTTGCCGAAGCGCCCCGACAATGGTCCGACTCGACGGGCGCATTCACGGTCGACGCCACGCTGGTCGAATCGAGCGACGGGAACGTGACGTTGAAAAAGGCCGACGGGAGTACGGTTACCGTCCCGATCAACCGTTTGAGTGTGATTGATCAAAACTATTTATCGAAACTCGCGAAACAGCCTGCCCGGCCGGTCGAAGTGCTGACCGACTTGAGCTGCGACGATCGAGCGGAACTGGCTGTCGGCAATCCGGTTTTGATCGAACCGGTCGAACCGCTGCCTGTGCTCGAGCCGGACGGCGCGGACGATTACTTGGCGTACAAACGGTTCCAGGTTCTCGCGGGGCAAACCGACGCGTACGACAAAATCAGCCGACCGATCGTGATCGACCGTCGGGCCGGTGTGTTCGCTTTATCGATCGGTCGCCACAAGGCCGGCGAGCCGGATTCGCAGCGTGGCCGGATCGGCAGAGCCGCGTACGGATCGAGCACGGTCGAGTTGCTTGTCGACGCCAAAGAGACGGTCGACCTGCTCGATCATCACGTGCCCTCGGGCAGGACGCTCGCGGTTTGCGGCAAAGGCGAACTGTATCGGGGCGGTGAAATCGTGTTGCTTCGTGATCTGGCGGAGACGCCGCAGGTGGTGTTGCGCCGCACCTTGCCGGGGATCGATAAGCCCGGCTTCAAACCGGAGGTCCGCTGGGGCGCGATGCTGGACGTCAACACCGCCGTGTTGTTGATCGACGACACGATTTCGGTCGTCGACCTGGTCCGCAACGAATGCCTGTTTTCGATCGAGAAAATTCGGGCAGGCGCGATCCCGGCGGTGAGTCCTGGCGGTCGGTACCTCGCCGTCCCCACCGGCGGCAAGGTCGATGTGATCAACACCCGTACCGGCGAGACGCTCGGCAGCGTGAGCGTCGACACCCTCCTGACGGTGACGCCGCTGTTCGATCCTTCCGGTTCGAAGCTGTTGCTGGGCTATGGGAACCAAGTTTCGGTTTGGAGCTTGGCGGAGGCCAAAATGCTGACCACGTTGACGACGCCCAACCCGTTGGGTGAGACGCTCGGATGGGTTCGCCGTGGATTGATCCTGACCAAGTTGGCAGGGTTGATCGACACGGAGCTGGGGATGTCGGTTTGGAGATACAATTTGCCTCCGAGGACGACGACCGTGCCGGTCGTGGACGGCATTCTGATGGCCGACGCGAGCGGTTCGGGGTTGGTCCTGCGGACGATGCCGATTCCGCATTCGACGTTTGCGAAGATGCGTCTGGCATTGGCCAAGCCGTCCAACATGCTCGTCCGGCCCGGCACCGCCGTGACGGTGAAAGTGAATGTCATCCCCGGTGTGGATCCGGAGGAGGTCCGCGAAGCGGTGATCAAAGCGGCCGAGAAAGTCGGCTGGAGAATTGACGGTCAATCCAAGATCGAACTGGTCGCCACGATCGGACGGGGTGAGAAACAGGAATTGCAATATCGCTTCGGCTATGGCAATGACGCAAAAGTGTCGACGGCCGAATTGACACCATTCACCGCGAATTTCGAGATCCGTTCCAAGGGGCAAAGGCTGTGGTCTCGCAAGACTCGAAATTTCGTCCCGCCCTCGGTTTTCTTGACCGGCGGCAAGACGCTTCAAGAAGCGATCTCGGAATACGAAAAACCCGACGCGAGTTTTTTTGAAAAGTTGACGTTGCCGCCGCGGATCGTTCGACCCGATGCGATCCGAGGCGGCGGAAACTCGCGTATCGATTCCGGCCGATGGATCGATTATTGATTCCGCTGCTGGCGGTCATCAACCGGCCCGTTCGCCCGACGGATTCGTGCCCGCGACACGGGCGATGGCGCGTGGTCAGGTTTTCGCGGTTTCTTTGGCGAAAGCTCGTAGCGGTTTGGGCAATGGGAATTGGACGTTTTCTTGCCGGACTTCGGACGTTTCGACGGTGGCGTCGAAGTTCGCTTGCAGCCACTGGACGGTCGCTTGCACGACGGATTCGGGTGCACTGGCTCCCGCGGTGATCAGCACCATGTCGTCGTTTCGGAATTGGTCGACGCTCAAGTCTTGCGGGCCGTCGATCAGACAGGCACGTTTGCCTTGTTCTTGGCCGAGTTCGCGAAGTCGTTGGCTGTTGCTGCTGTTTTGGCTGCCCAGGACGACGACGACATCGGCTCGATCGCTGAGCACCTTGACGGCTTCTTGGCGATTCTGCGTCGCATAGCAAATGTCTTCCTTGGGCGGGCTGTGAATCTCCGGGAAGCGGTGTCGAAGTCGTTTGATGACGCGGTTGGCGTCGTCGACGCTGAGCGTGGTTTGGGTCAGGTAGGCCAGCTTGGTGCCTTCGGGGAACTCCAACGCGTCGACGTCGGCTTCGTCTTCGACCAGCCGGATCGCGTGGGGGGCTTCGCCCATCGTCCCCAAGACTTCGTCGTGGCCTTCGTGGCCGATCAGGATGATGGTGTAACCCTCTTTGGCGTACTTGATCGCCTCCAGATGGACCTTCGTTACCAGCGGACAGGTCGCGTCCAAGGCGTGCAGGTTGCGGGCCAGGGCTTGGCCGCGAATCTCGGGCGACACCCCGTGGGCGGAGAACAGCAGCACGCCACCCTCGGGGACTTCATCGATACCATCGACAAAGACCGCACCTTTTTCGCGAAACGTGTTGACCACGTGCTGGTTATGGACGATTTCGTGATAAACATAGACTGGGGGTCCGAATTTCTGTAGCGTC
>CAYVRC010000141.1:0-15620 GCA_964453205.1 uncultured Pirellulaceae bacterium
GATCCACCTGTCGTCGCCGACGCCCGACTCAGCCGAACCGGATTCAACATCGACGGGCTCGGCAAACCCGGGTGCCCTGGCAACGGCGGTTTGCGCGGCCCGCACCTCGTCCCAATTTCCGAACCGTGCCGGCGGCGGGGGAAAAGCCGGCACGTCCGCGGCCGGCCGAGTCTCGGTACCCGAATCGGGCTCCACCTCGATCTGGCGGAGCAGAGCTTCCAGTTCGGCCTCCCGGGCTTCCAATCGGGCCACCGAAGCGGCGCGGCGAATTCGTTCCAACTCCAATTCGATGGCCTGACGTCGCAGAACCGGGGCTTCCGGAAACTCGTCGTGGTCGAGCCGATCGTCGGATGGTTTGGTCACCAAACTGCCTTGATTTTCGAATCGTCTGGAATCTCAGACCCTGCGTACTTTTTGTCCAGGCTGTATTGTGACGAGGTTCGATCTCGTTGCAAACCAAACCATCGATTTTCAAAATCCGTAGGACTCGGGCTGCCTCCGCTTGAATCCCGTGCCTTTTTCTCTCAGGTCAATGGATGACAGACGATCCCCAATCGGATCCCCGACCGGAAAACCCCGACCCGGTGGGCTTCGATCACGCCGCGGCGAAAGTGAAAACGTTCCCGCAGAAACCCGGCGTCTACCTGATGAAGGACGCCGCCGGCGTCGTGATTTACGTCGGTAAAGCCAAGAACCTGCGGAGCCGGGCGGGCAGCTATTTCCTAAAAGCCGCCGCCGAAGACGCTCGTACGGCCGACTGGATCGGTGAAATCGCCGACATCGACTACTTGGAGACCGAAAGCGAAGTCGATGCGTTGCTGTCGGAATCCCGGCTGATCAAAGACATCCAGCCCAAGCACAACAAGGATCTGAAAGACGACAAAACGTTCCCTTATCTGATGATCACGACCCGCGAAGAATTTCCGCGGGTCGAGGTCACCCGGGAACCCAAACGATCCGGCGTCAAACTGTACGGCCCCTTCACCAGCGCCGGATCGCTCCGCGGAGCGATCCAAGTCCTTCAGCGGGTTTTCAAGTTCCGCACCTGCGGTCTGGACATCAGCGAATCCGACGAACGCTGGAACTGGTTTCGGCCCTGCCTACTGGCCAGCATCAATCAATGCACTGCCCCGTGCAACTTTCGCATCAGCAAAGAGGACTACCGCCGCGACATCAAACGCCTGCAAACGTTTTTGGAAGGCGGACGAACCAAATTGCTCAAAGAGATGAACGCGGAAATGAAGGCGGCCAGCGGTGCCCTGGATTTCGAGCGTGCCGCCGTGCTACGCGACGAAATCAAAATGCTGGATCGGCTGGACGATCGTGGCGAACTGGACACGCACGCCCAACCGGAAGTTTTTTACATCGATCCCCAAAAGGGTCTCGCCGGACTTCGCAAGGTCTTGGGCTTGGCCGAAACACCGCGAATCATCGAAGGCGTTGATATCGCGCACTTGGGCGGCGGACAAACCGTCGCCAGCTTGGTCCAATTCATCGACGGCCTACCTTTCAAACCCGGCTATCGACGCTTTCGGATTCAAGACGTCAGCGGCGTCGATGACTTTCGCAGCATCTACGAAGTCGTCTCGCGACGCTTTCGGAAACTCAGCAACGACGGCGAAACCTTTCCGGACGTCTTGTTGATCGACGGGGGCAAGGGGCAACTCAACTCAGCGATGGCAGCCTTTCGCGACCAAGAAATCTCGCCACCGACTGTGATCTCGCTGGCCAAACGCGACGAAGAAATCTATCGGCCCGGCCAGTCCGAACCGATCCGTCTGAGCCGCAGCTCCTTCGCGCTGCGACTTCTTCAATACGTCCGCGACGAGTCCCACCGTTTCGCTCAACATTACCACCACATCCTGCGAAACAAATCCACGCTCGAACGTTGACCAGGTCGGCGACGTTTAAAATTGAAACAGCGACACGTAACCGGCCGCCGTTCGCGCTTTCATCCGATCGGTGCGATACTCGTATCCGGCAAGCGGCACCGCCCGACGAGGCGAATATCGGCGGTGATTCATTGAGCCGTCATGCGCCGGGACGTGACGAGAGTGATGCCTCGGACTCGGCAAAACGTACGTGACGCCCGGCACGGTCATGACAGGTCGACTCGGATCGCCCAGGAACACGCGATGTGACGACACAACAGCGGGCGCCAAATGCATCGAGGCCGCCGCTGACGGAGCAGGAATCGAATATCCGCCCGGATGGTCACCGAGGGCGAATCGAGGAGTCGTCGCAGCCATGAGTGCTACGGCCAAGGCGGCAAAGGGTGTCCATCGCATGAGCGGTCTTCGGTAAGGCGTTCGTCTGCGGCAACGCCCCATGCGTCACCGTCAAACTCACCTTAAACACCCGCCGGGATGGCAACAATCATTTTTATGAGAAAAGCGAATCGGACGTTGTCAGAATCTCGCAAAATCCGACACCGCGATTGCGCCATCATCACAACCGTTGCGACCTTCCGCCGGACCGGTTCGATGAACGGCAAATCGTCGCCTCGGACCGGCTCCGTCAGGAGCCGGAAATGTGATGCCGCGTCCCTCGGGTGCCGAGCATCCGAGGGAAGATTCCCGGCAAAAAAAGACACGGCACGATTTCCCCGATCGATCCTTAAAACAGCACTTGAAACTGCGAACCCAATACGGTTTGGCCGTCGCGTCCGGGTTGGTCGACGAGAATGCCCGTGTTGCCGGCCGCCAGCGGGACGGAGTCGAATGCGTGGATCGCTTCAATCGTGAACTTGCATGCCTGCCGAGCGAAGTACCAATTCATGCCCACCGTCATCAAATTCACCGAGTCATCGCCGACGCTCGTTCCTGCCGATCCGACAGTGGTCACGCCGTCAAAATCGATGTACTCGTAGCGAATGAACGGCTCGAACTTGTCCGCGATGACCTGATAGCTGGAAAGCATGACCAGTCCCGACTGGTCGACGACGCCTCCGATGGGATCATGGCCGTGACGGCCGACCGTGGCCAAGAATGCGGCGAAGCCGGCGTTTTCGTAGGTCAGATCGGCAGTCCAGGCGATAAAGTCGTCGACATCACTTGCTGATGAATCACCACGCTCGCCATGCTCGGTGTGCACCGAAAGCCCGATAAAGAATGCGGCTTCCTCATCAGACCAAGACGTCAGGTCCCCGTACTGGGCCCATTCGCCGAACAGCTTCCAGTCCAAACCCGCCGTGAAGGCGAAGTCGGTTTCGTCGAGGAAAAAATCTTTGACGCGGGCGGCCGAACCCGAGTGTTGTCCGTCGCTGAAAACCCCCTGCAATCTGAAATGGTCGCCCTGGTTGATCAAGTTGGCCCCCTCGAGAACGCCCGTCGTGAACACGCTGTTGAAATACGAACGCTCGATCGACAACTGGCGAGCGTAGCTGACGTCCAGTTCACGAAGGAATGCCGGGTTCCGGAAACGGCCCACTTGCAACACCGTTCGTTCAGAAAACTCATAGTTGATTCGTGCCTCTTCGACAAATCGTGTCCCCGTCGAACGGTCACCATTGATCAAAAACAAAAAAGACAATTCGGGCCGGAGAAAATTACCCGTGCAGATCAACGACGATCGCTCCAAGACAAAGCCGGATTCGTTATCGTCGCCGAACGCGGGGTCGATGTCGCGAAAGTTCGAGTAGTGGCGAGCTTGAAGCAGGCCGCGGAATTTCAAGCGGTAGTCACCATCGGCCGTTCCGATAAAAAATCCGTTGTCGTAACCCCCTTCAAAATTCATGGGCTCCGCTTCGGGGCCGTTGCACGGTTGAGCGTATCGTTCATCGGCGACGACCTCTCCGGGGGAATCAATCGTGTAAGGAACGGCACCGATCGGATCAGCCGTCCCCAAAAACGGTTCGCCCACGGGGACGAGCGGTTCGGTCAGGCCTGTCTCAAAAACGGGAATTTCGCCGGCCTTCGCCTGACCGTTCATCGGCCCGACCGTCACAACCAGCAACACGACGATTATCCATTCGCTCTTCGCATCCATCCTCAGATACCCCTCCGCTGTAGCGTCACTAGCAACCGTGCGGGCGACCAGGACGCCCTGTGAACCATTCGACCGAACAGTCACCGGCATGACGGCTAAAGGGAGCGAATGATGACGATCAGCATTCCGCCGATCGAGTGATTCCGCTCGATCATCATAATCGCCCCGCCCGATCTCGAAGTTGATCCGTCACGCACACCCGGTGTGGTCACGCACACCCAGTGAGATCGAACGGGAATGAACCGGAGAAGAACAAACGGAACAAAGCGATTGACTTTATGGGATGCTTGAGGAACCATCGGACAGCTCGTCCGCCTTCCGGTTGCCCCATCACCAATTTGCGAATCATTTCAACCATGATCCGAACCGTCTTGTTTGCCGTATCCGTCGTCGCAGCTTTGTCGGCGTCGATTTGCCGTGCCGAAATCATCCGACCGCTGGGAAATGGCTCGGATGATACCGCCGGGATCCAAGCCGCCATCGACGCCGGCGACGGTGCGATCGAATTCGGACGCGGCGTTTATCGATTGACCCGCACCGTGACAATCGATCTGGATCGAGTCGGCTGGACCAGTTTGTCGGGTAACGGCGTCGCCCGATTCGCCATGGAAGCCGCCGGACCGGCGTTTCGTTTTGTCGGCACCCACGCGGGCACCGCCAGCCCCGCTACCGTCAAAGACGATGTCTGGGATCGCCAGCGGACCCCGATGGTCGACGGCATCGAGATTCTCGGCGCTCATCCGGACGCCTGCGGCATCGAAGCGGATGGCACGATGCAATTGACACTCACCCGCCTGGTCGTCCGCAAAGCCAAGCATGCCGTTCACCTGACCGGCCGCAACCGCAACGTCACACTGTCCGAATGCCATCTGTACGAAAACACCGGCATCGGCGTGTTCATGGATCGCTTGAATTTGCACCAGATCAACATCGCCAATTGCCACATCAGCTACAACCGCGGTGGCGGCGTGGTGGCTCGCGAGAGTGAAATTCGCAACCTGCAAATCGGCACTTGCGACATCGAAGGCAACATGGGCGAGGCGAATTCGCAACCCACCGCAAACGTGTGGCTCGATTCGACCGGCACCTCCGTCGGCGAAGTCGCCATTGTCGGATGCACGATTCAACACACCCACGATGCACCGAACTCGGCCAACATTCGCATCAACGGCTGGTCCAATGAAAGGCCGTTCACCGAAGAGCGCCGCACGGGCAACATTACCATCGCCGATAACGTCCTTTCCGACGTCAGCGTCAACCTGGACCTGGAAAGTGTCCGAGGCATCACGATCTCCGGAAACACCATGTGGAAAGGCTACGAAGCCAATGTGATTGCAAAGAACTGTACCGAGATGGTCTTGACCGGCAATCTTTATGACCGCAGCCCACGTTATCACTACGGCGATGGCGACCAAGCCAAACTGGGGGTGCAATTAAGGGGTTGCGCGAACGTGACTCTCAACGGCGAGCACTACGGCGGCGCCGTCCTCGATCATCCGGCCGTGCTCCAATTCATCGACTGCGACGGCGTCAACGTCAGCGGATGCACCTTCGCCCGAATCAAACAATCAGGGATCCTGGCCGAAAAGGTGAGCTTCAGCCAAATCACCGGTTGTCTGTTCACAGGAATCGCCGAACAAGCTCAAGCGTTTGAAAAGCTGGGCACCAATGACATTGAGTACCACGCCAATCGCTTTCGCATCGTCGCCACCGGAGCAAATGAGCACTGAGCGGCGTCATGCTTGAACAGTCGGTCCGTCGACGTTGCCAGATGTCCGATCCCGTCTGGGTGACCGACTCAAGAGTTTCACCGTCCGGGCTTCAGATGACGAACGAAGAATCGGTAAATCGCTTCGTTGGAGTCGGCATTGGGAGAATGGTCGGGACGATTCGTCATCATGACTCGATCGTCATGGCCCAACAAACGATTGACGTCGCGGGCGTGGTTGAGCGCCGACCAACGATCGATCGGGTCTTCCGAACCGCCGGAAACCAGGAACGGTCGCGGAGCCATCAAGGCATGCAACTCGTGCAGGTCTCGACCGTCTTTGATCAATTCGACGTACAGCCCTCGAGCCGGATTGTCGTCACGAATCGGGCCTCGTTTTCGCCACGGTTTGGGGTGATAGCCCAGGTACCACGGCTCCCAATAATTGACACTCGGACGGGAGGAATCAAAGACGACTCCGGGGTCGGACCACGCGGCACAGGCGAACCGATCAAAAAGGCAAGACGCGAACATCGCCCACTTTCCTCCGAAGGAATGGCCGACGATGCCGATCCGCCGAGCGTCGACGTCGTCCCGCGCCGCCAGCACATGCCACGCGTTGGCCGCCGCGTAGGCTAACATCGACAGCGGCTGAACCGTCGCGTCATCGATCGACGGATGGTAGAGCGAGTATTCCTTCGCCGCCGTCGCTTCGGTCGTTCCGATCGATAACGTCACGAACCCGCGACGCGTCAATTGCAACGCGAAGTCGCGGAAGGGTTTGCCTCGCCCGATCGCCGTTTCCGGTTCGTAGTAAACGGTAACGGCGGCCGGGTGTGGGCCGGGTCGATCGGGAACCAGCAGGTAGCCGGTCGTCGTTTCGTCGGGCGTCCAAAGAAAGCGAACGCGGTGTTCGACGAAACCCTCGCGTCGCCGGTTCTCCAATACATCCACCTCCGGTTCGGTGATCAAATCCGGCCACTTGCCGAGTCGCTTCTCCCATTGCTCGCTCAATTCGGCCCGCCGCCGCGCCCACTGGTCCGGCGATCGGACCGGTGTCCCGTCGGCGAATCGCAACGGCGATCGGTAATCCCCGCGGTCTTCTTTCCATGACGACGGCGGTCGGGCGTAAGCATCCAGGCCGTCCGGCTTTTCATTTTCCAGCTCGTCATTTGCATCAACAGCGGCATCGGCCTGCGAGGACCATTTTAATTTCGCGATGAAGATGCTGTTGTCACTACCGTGCCTTTGGACACCTTCGGGCTGCATCCACTCGGCGGCGGTCACCCAAGTTTCGTGGGCTGAAACTTGAACGACGCCAAAATTACCCAACCGGGCACCCCGTTCGGGAATCAGGACTCGCTCGGTCGCGCGAATGACGTGCAGCTTTTCCGGATCGACTTGAGCGATGAACAGCGGAGCCCTGTGCCGAAACACATGGTCATTGTCGGCTCCGCGCCGTGTGTAGACCAAGTACAACCTTTCGCCATGGGCGACCCAGTGTTGTTGCGTGTTGTAATTGCCCAAATCTGAACCGTCGTCAAACGTCCACGGCTTGGGTTCGCGGTAATTCAGTCCGTCATCACTGACGCTGACGTAACCCCGGTCGTCGTTACGCATCGTCAGAAAAATCTTTCCGTGATGGCGTACCAAGGACGGTTCGTACAACCCACGTTTGATCGGGACGGTCAGAGCGTTGCCGTGTTCGACGTGATGCAACCTGCGCCCGTCAAAGCGGCAACGAGCGACGACGGTCTGGTACTGCTTCGATTCAGGCTCCTTGCAATAAAACGGAACCAAGACATCGCCGCCGGGCAGATCCACGCGTTGGGCGCTACCCGATCCGGCGGACCGAAATCGCGGTTCATCCGGCAAATCGACAATCCGCCAGTCGCCCCATCGATCTTCCGCCGGTTGGTAGACCGCATAGGCGATGCCTCGGGGCCGAACGTGCATGACTCGATTGTCGCGATACCAAACCGTGTGACCGATTCCCAATAAACGCTCGCTCGCCGGGTGCCACGCGGGCGTGAAATCGCAGACGGTGGTTTCGTCGCCGGTTCGCAACCACTCGGGCGCGAGTATCGCACCGGTGGTCGCCGATGCCGCCGCCGAGTCAAACCGCTGGCGGGCGAAAGATTCATACGGTTTCGGTTCTGTCCAAGTCTCGCCCGAATCGGCGGATCGACTGCCGTTCAATCGATAAAACACGTCTGAACCGGTCAGCAATAACCTTTGCATCGTCATCACGACCAGCGGTCGATCGGCCGGGTTCCCGGCAACACCGGGCGGCAAAGCGCCGGCCCTCGCGTGAACCCAACACATCGTGCCGTCGAATCCGCTGTGGGCGACGGTGCGTTCGATGGTGAAATCGGCCGCCGTCGCTTCGTGCCGCGCACCCGCGATCGACCACGCCGTCAACGACAAACCCGCAAGCAAGGTGCAGATCGGCTTCATCAGTGCATCTCCCAGTTGACGCGAACTTGAAATTCATCGCGGGACGACCGGCCGCATCGCCGTCCTTTTGCGAGCGGCATCGACGCGCACCGAATCGATCACTTCAATTTGCCTTGCAGCAAAGCGTCGGCGTCCGCTTGAGCTTTCTTCAACACGTCGGCCATCGAGACCGACGCGCCGTCAAGCTCCTTGCTCTCCGCTGCCGCTTCCATGAACGTGTACAGTTCGACCGTTTCGGCCGGCTCGATCGGGACCTCGCCGGTGCGAAAGAACTTCGCGATCTGGACGACCAGCGGGCGGTAGCCGCCGTAATCGCCGATCGGCGCGATGGCCTTTTCGCCGAACGCGGTCCCGCCGTATCCGCGGGCGCCGTCTCGCATCCCGTGGAATGTTCCGATCCGTCCGCCTTCCCAGACCCCCACGGCCAATTCGCGATCGGCGGTCGACGTGTGACTGACGGTTCGGCATCCGACCCCCATGCAGGTGAACAACGATTCGACCCCGTGGATGCCGTACCAGAACAGATCGGTGTGTGACGGTTCGGTCGAAGCCGGGCTGTAGGTGTTGCATCCGAGCACCTTGCCGACCTTGCCGTTGCGGATCGCCTGCGCACCCTCGCTGTATCGCAACGATGAACTGGAAAACATCGGCACGCCGTAGTGTTCGGCGGCTTGATAAATGGCGACGACTTCCGCCAGGTTCGATGCGGCGGGCTTGTCGATGAACAAAGGCTTGCCGGCCCGCATCACCTTCAACGCTTGTTCCAAGTGTGGATTGCCGTCGTTGGTTTCCAACAACACGCGGTCGACGCGATCGAGCAACTGATCGATCGAATCGGTGATCTCGATGCCCATCGCTTTCATCTGTTCGGTGTACTGTGGAATCCGACTGGAACTCGATTCGATCGTACGACTGCCGTACGGATAAGCCGCGACGACTCGGCAATTCATCATCTCCGGATCAGCCGGCTCGGCGTTGAAAGCTTTCGTGAAAGCAGGCACGTGCGACGTGTCCAAACCGATCACGCCGATTCGCAGCGGATCGGACTCCTGAGCCGTCGCATTGGTCATGGGATAACAACAAGTCAAAAGGCAAACTAAGGTAATCAATCGTTTCATCAGACAACGGGCTCCCAACCCTTGGCGTATTCTCGGGACCATAATTCGTTCGCTTTGGCGTTGTCGCGTGGTCGACCGTCCGCGGCATCGGTGTGAAGCGTGTCGCCGACACGGTAGGCGATGTTGCCCAGGTGACATAGAAGCGTGCTCTTGTGAGCGATTTCGATTTCGGCGTTGGGCCGGTGTCCGTCTCGCACGGCGTTGATGAAATCCATGAAGTGATCCTGGTCGCCGCCGGCGCCGCTGCCGCTGGCCACTTCTTTTCCTTGCATGTCCAACTGCGTGTAACCGGCCCCGCGGATGATGATCGAACCATCGGTGCCGTGAAAACTGATGCCGAAACCGGTGTCATGCGGTCCCAAGGGCGACCAACTGAGCCCCTCCCAGGTGATCGTTTTTCCTTCGGGGAAGTCGTAGGTGACCATCATGGTGTCGGGCGTTTCCTGGTCGTCGTCGAAGCGGTATCGCCCTCCGCCGGCGGCCACGCGGATCGGGAAATCGACTTGCATCCCCCAGCGTGCGACGTCCAGTCCGTGCACTCCGTTGTTGCCCAGTTCACCGTTGCCCCAGTGCCAATGCCAATGCCAGTTGTAGTGCGCGACATTGTCTTGAAAGGGACGTCGTGCGGCGGGGCCTTGCCACAGTTCCCAATCCAACCAAGCAGGGGCGTCGACCCGCTTTCCGACACCGATCGGGCCGCGGCGGTTGTTGTACCAGGTGCGACTGTACAAGGCTTTTCCGATCGCGCCGTCATGAACCTTTCGGATCGCTTCGACGATGCCCGGCCAACTCCGCCGCTGAGTTCCCATCTGCACGATCCGGTCGTGCTTGCGGGCGGCCGCAACCGCCATCTCACCTTCGGCGGCCGTGTAGCTGCACGGTTTTTCGACGTACACATGCTTGCCGGCGGCACAGCCCAAGATCGTCGCGGGCGCGTGCCAGTGGTTCGGCGCCGCGCACACCAGCCCGTCGACCGACGGGTCGTCCAGAACTCGGCGAAAGTCCGACACCGCTCGGGCTTTGGTGCTCTGTTTTGCATTGACGAGGTCGGTCACCCGCTGGACCGCACGCGAATCGACGTCGCAGACGTACGCGATGTCGACTCGGCCCGTCGCCATCATGTTTTTCGCGATCGCGCCGCCGCGACCGTTGACCCCCATGATGCCGATCGATACCCGCTCGCCCGGCGACGCGGGCTTCGGCGAATCTTCGGCCGACAGAGAGCCCGCCCATCCCATCGCCGCCATCGACGCGGTTCCGGATTTCAAGAAAAGCCTTCGATCACGTTGTCGATCGTCTACTGGATTCATCAGTCTTACCTAGGAAAGGTTGAAGTTACGGTGCACAGAAAATGATAAACCGAATCGGAATCGGAATCTCGTCAAGCGATCAACTCAGGGATCGGCCGCCCGTGGTCGACGATCGGTGTCGGCCGTCCGTTGAAGTCCTCGATCAACACCTTGGACGCGTCGATCCCCAGGTGATGATAAATCGTGGCGAGGAAATCACCGGGCCCGCAGCGTCGATCGATGGCGTCTTCGCCGCGTTTGTCCGTCGCGCCGATGAACCGACCGGTTTCGATGCCTCCGCCGGCCCACAGGTTCGAAAACGCACGCGGCCAGTGGTCCCGTCCGGGCTGTTTCGTCCCCGCCGCCGCGCTGGCGTTGCCCGCTCCGGTGCTGGGTTGGTAATTGATCTTCGGCGTTCGACCGAACTCTCCCGTGACGACGACCAATACCCGTTTGTCGAGACCACGCTCGTAGATGTCTTCGATCAGCGCCGACACCGCTTGGTCGTACGCTGCGGCGCGGAAGCGTAGCGCATCGAAGACGTGATGATTGACCGCGTGGTCGTCCCAATTGCTGACCCGCCCGCACAGCGGTCCTCGCAGACTGGTCGTCAACACATCCACACCGGCCTCGACCAACCGGCGAGCCAAAAGCAATTGTTGTCCCCAAGTGTTGCGGCCGTAACGGTCACGGACTCGGTCGCTCTCGCGTGACAGGTCAAACGCTTCTTTCGTCTTGGGATTGGTCAGCAGTGTCAAGGCTTGGGATTCGAATTGATCGAGCGCTTCCATTTCGCCCTTCGCGTCAACGGCCCGCTGCAGCGTATCGAGTTTCTCACGAAGCGAAGTCCGTCGCATCAAGCGATCCACTTCGGCTTGATCGGAAAGCCCGATATTGGGAACGACAAAGTTGGGCGAATTGGGATCGCCGTTGACCGCAAACGGGGCGTAAGCGTCGCCCAAGTACGCCGGACCGTTGTAGGTCGTCGGCGGATTGACACCGACGTAAGCGGGCAAGGGATTGTCCCGCGGGCCATCGAGGGATCGCAAATAATTGGCCACCGACATCCAATCCGGCAGTCGAGGTTTGGGCTTGTCCCGCGTGTCGCTGTCACCGGAAAGCAACTGCATCGACCCGGCTGGGTGGCCACCGGCACCTTGGTACATGCTCCGCAGGACCGTGAACTTATCGGCGATCGCCGCTTGCCGGGGCAAAAGTTCGGTGAAACGCATTCCGGCGACCTTGGTCGGTATCGTCCCGAACGGGCCGCGATACTCGCTGGTTGCCAAAGGCTTGGGGTCGTAAGTATCGATATGCGAACAGCCGCCCGGTTTCCAAACCATGATCACCGCGGTTCGCTCTTTTCTTTTGGTGGCGTCGCCTTCGAGCGGACTGGCCGCACGCAACCGCAACACGCCGGGCAGACTGACCGAGGTGAAACCGGCCAGCCCCATCCGCATGAAATTTCGGCGACGCATCGAAGCGACGTGATCGACAGAGCCTTCGGACGAATGAGATCGGTTCATTTGGACGGTCCTTCTTTGGGCAACACGCGGACTGCGATCGGTTCGGATACGTAAATGTCGACAATGTCTTTGGGCTTGGCATCGCCGAAACCGTAGACGGCCACGGCACCGCCGTAAAAGGCGATGGTGTAATCGCCCGGCTCGGTCTTGGTCGCCGCCAAATTCAACTCGGCGTCGGTTTGATCTTCGGCCAGAGAAAAATCGAATGCGGCGGCTCGTTCGAAACCGTCGCCGAACGTCTTCAGCGACATGTTCTTGCCGGAAAATTCGCCGCGTCGAATCGCTTCAAGCGGGATGGTTAATTTCTCACCCTCGCGGACTTCCCAAACCTTGTCTTCGATCGGGAGGATCGACAGCGGTGCTTGTTCCAAACCGCCGACCGAAACGGGGATTTGATCGACCAAACGTGGATCGGGGATCTCTTGCTTGGCGTTCGCGACGGGCCACTTCATCGACGCGAGCCGGCACGGGCGGACGATTTCGCGATCACCGATCGTCGCCTTGCCGACCACTTGTGCCAGCGACAGCGCTCGGTCGGCGTCGGGGTCGGCGGAGACCAACAGGATGCCCCGCGTCGCACCTTTGGCGATCTTCAATCCCGTCGCCGTCACGCCGTCGGGTAGCGTGTTCGGGTCCATCTCCAACTCGATCTCGCCGTCAAACCCGTCGCGGCGGACGGCCACGATTTCGATCGGGATCGACCCGCCGCCGCGGAGCGAGATCGGTTTGCTCAGCGCGTTTCGGTCACCGTTGCGGAGTCCCATGTGCAGGGCCCAACCGACCAATGCAAAATCCGGTGCCGCTTCGCGAATGACCAAGCGATAACGTGCCGTCGGGTCGCTGCGGGTTCCGCCGAACAGGTCCGTCAAACGGATCCGATAACGTCCGTCCTCGGGCACAACAAACTCACCCATCGCGTCGGAAGATCCGGCGTTGTAGGGGGGGCCGTCGTAGGAATAACCGTTGGACGATCGTTTGACCGGCGACGGAATGTCGGCAAGTTCGACAACGTCGACAACTTCACCCGCATCGGTGATCCGCTGGACGACGACCGACGGATCCGTGTTGAGCCCGAGCCGTTCCGAAGCGATTTCGATCCACCAACTTTGGCCTTTCTTGGCGTGGAATTCGAAAGAGTCCACATCCGCGGCCGGGTAAAAGGTCCCCGTCAGATCGCAAGGCAGGGTAATCGGTTGAGACGATTCCAAAGTGTTGTTCGGCTCGGCTTCGACACCCGCTGCTTTGTCGGGTAAATCCGTCGGTGGCCAGGAGAACGAGGCGACGTGGGAAGTCGACGGCAGGCGTTCGACCGCTTCTTCGGCACCCCGCCGAGTGATCGCCAAACGATAAAAATACTCCGCGCCGCCTTTGAACGTCAGGTCATGAACTTTGACGATGTACGTTGCGGTCGCGGGGACGACAAAGTCGATCACGCCGCCACGTCGTTCGACGATCAGGTCACTGCCGGTCGCGTCGGCCAAGGCAACGACGACGTTGGCTTTCGAATCGATCCCCTTCGCCGCGCAATCGATCACGATCCGTTGATCTTGTTCGGCTTCAAAAGAAAAATGGCTGATCGAGCGGTCTTTCAACGTCGCGTTGACGATCGTATCCGATCCGACGGAAAAGGCTTGTTCGGGCGTCGTCGCCGCGGTCGGATGGGTGACCTCGGGACGCTCGCCGACCGAAAAAGCTCGCGCCGATGAAATCCCCAAGCCGGCCATGACGCGGGCGTCGTAGACGCCGGGGGGACAATCCCGGGCGATGCTGACGACGAATGTATTGTCCACCGATTTGCCTTCCTCGTCGATTTTGGCGACGGCGGTGATGCCCGGATGGGAGAACATCAATTGATCGATGCCGTCGAGGAATTGACCCGTCATCACGACTTCGACCTCCGTCCCCGCTTGCCCGCCCATCGGCATCAACGTCAACAATCGCGGCGAGGGCAAACAGACCGACTGGGCAGATCCGATCGTCGGCAAAAGAACCATGCAAACCAGCGAGACGGACAACCGATTCAGTAGCGGAGCGTTCATGGCGTTAGCGATCGAGGGACTGGGATTCAAGAACGTGGCGTCGATTCTTCAATCAAAGTCGTTCAATGATTGAAGAGAAATTCTTTCGTGTTCATCAGCGCCCACGCTAAATCTTGAGCGTTCTCTTTTAGGGCCCGCGCCGGGTTGACCGGTTTTCCATCGGAGCCGACGCGACTTTCGTTTAGGTACGCGACCGCGGCCTGCGATTCGTCCGGATTCGGACGTCGTGAAAACGCGATCCGATAGAAATGGTCGACGATGACTGCGGGAGTGGCCGTATCGGTCAACATTCTGTTGATTCGGCCGTCACCGGCGGCCAACTTCGACTTGATATCTGACGCGTTCATCAGGTGCAGGCTTTGCGACAGGGCCCCCGATTGCACACGTTCGCATTCACACACGCTGGTCGCTTCTGGACGCCCGAAGACGCGCAAGAACGGGGACGCTTTGTTGTAGCTGTTGTCCGGCAGGGCGATCGCACGCGTGCCGATCGGCAAGTTGGCAAACGAAGTCGTCGTTCCGGCCAATCGGTCGATCGCGTCGAGCATCACTTCGGCTTGCAACCGCTTGGGGTAGAAGTGCGAATAGTTCTGTTGATCGATCGCGTTACCGGACTCGGGAATCGAACTGAGTTGATACGCCTTGGACGTCGTGATCACCCGGACCAGTGCACGCAAATCGAAACCGCTGTCGACGAAATGGTTTCCGAGTGCCGCCAATAATTTTGGATTGGTCGGCGGGTTGCTGTCGCGGATGTCGTCTTCCGGTTCGATCAAGCCGCGACCGAAGAAGTGTTTCCAGTATCGGTTCACGAGCGACTTGGCGAAGAACGGGTTGTCCTCGCTCGCCATCCAGTTCGCTAGTCGCAGTCGCGGGTCTTCATCGGCGGGAACGTCACCGATCGAATCACCCAGGGCCCTCGGACGGACGGGCTCGCCGGTTCGCATGTTGACGCTTTCGGCGATGCCGCGGTCGTGAAAGATCAAATCTTCGCCGGCGGTGTCGGTCGGCTTGCGTCCGATCCGGCTGAAGAACGCGGCCAACGAATAGTAGTCGTCCTGGCTCCATCGTTCGAACGGGTGATGGTGGCACTGGGCGCATTGCAACCGCACGCCCAAGAACAATTGTGCGACGTCTTCGATCTGTTCCTTGGGTTCCTTGACCCGCTTGTACCAAGCCACCGGCGGGTTGGCCAAAATCGTGCCGGTCGCGGCGAGGAGTTCGCGAACGAATTGGTCGTAAGGCGTTCCGGCGAGCAGGCTGTCGCGGACCCAAGCGTGAAACGCGAAATTCGAAGTGATGTCGCTGGCGTCGTCGCGACGGTTCTTCAACAACGCCGTCCACTTGTTGGCGAAGTAATCCGCGTACGAGGCGCTCTGCAACAGCCGCGTCACCGCCTGGTCACGTTTGCCGCCGTCGGTGCTGGCCAGAAAATCGCGTGTTTCCTGTTCGCTGGGCAGCCGACCGGCGATGTCCAATGAAACGCGGCGGAGGAA
>CAYVRC010000142.1:0-15504 GCA_964453205.1 uncultured Pirellulaceae bacterium
TCCCGATCGACGTCGCCCCCGTTCCATCGCAGCCCGCGTCGTTCGAAAAGTTCGTAAAGCGTGTCGGCGCCGCCGGCGTTGATCACCGCCAGACGCGGCATGCGATCGATCAATCCGTGAGCCTTCAGTTCCATAAAGGCTTTGCCGAACGCGCTGCTGTTGCCGAGGTTTCCACCGGGCACCACGATCCAGTCGGGGACCTCCCAACGCAGCGCTTCCAAGACCCGGTACATGACCGTCTTTTGACCTTCCAGACGGAACGGGTTGACGCTGTTGACCAAGTAAATGCCCAGTTCCTGGGCGACTTGTCGCACGCGGATCATGGCGTCGTCGAAGTCGCCGGCGATTTGGACCGTCAGCGCGCCGTAGTCGAGCGCCTGACTCAGTTTTCCGTACGCGATCTTGCCACTGCCGACAAAGATGATCGCTTTCATCAGCCGCGTCGCGCTGCAGTACAGAGCCAACGAAGCCGAGGTGTTACCGGTGCTGGCGCAGGCCGCCCGCTTGGCCCCCATCAAGTTCGCGTGGGTGACCGCCGCGCACATGCCGTTGTCCTTGAAACTGCCCGACGGATTCATGCCTTCGTATTGCAGGTGAAGCCGTCCCTCGTTCATTCCGACGTACTTGCCGACCGAGTCGGTTTGCTGCAACAACGTTTGGCCTTCGCCGACGGTGACCAGTTTATCTTGCGGGGCGAAGGGCAACAGTTCGTGAAAACGCCAAACGCCGCTGAACCGAACCGGGTCGGTGCGGCGGCTCCACATCGACTCGAAATACTCCAGCGAATCGGGCACTCCGGCGCGATCCCAGTCGTAGGCGATGTCCAAAAGTTCACCGCATTTCTCGCAGGACGTCCGCACGCTCATCGCGTCGTAGGTCGCCAAGCACGACGGGTTGATGCAGCGTTGAAAGGCCAAGTCGGTCTTGGCGGCATTATGCTTTTCGGCGGAGAGCAACATGGGACAAGGTCAGCGAGGAATTCGAAGGGTCACCCACTCAAGAGTAGATCGGCTTGGACGCTTTGTCGCTAGATTTGGGTTCGTCAAAGAAGCGAAAATATGACGATCTTGACGTCTGCCCGGGAAAATTCGCCTGGGCAAGCGCCGCCGATGGCTTTACCGTGCGGAAATGAACAAGGCAATTCAACAAAGCGATTCCCCGGCGACGGGCTCGGCGGCTGATCCGACCGGCGGCGTGCCGGCCAGTCGTGCGCTGGTCTTTGCGGTCTTGGCGGCCCTCGGCGGTGGGTCGGATCTGTGGACGAAGGCCGCGATTTTCCGCTGGCGCGGCTTGCCGGGCGACCGAGACCCGTACTGGGTGATCGACGGGATTTTGGGCATCGAGACGGCCGTGAACATCGGGGCGGTGTTCGGGATCGGAGCCGGCAAGGGGCTGGTTTTCGCCGGGCTGTCGATCGTGGCCGGGATCGGCATCCTGGTTTGGCTGTTCGCGTTCGGGGCCGCCCGATCTTGGTGGCTGACCGTCGCCTTGGGGTTGGTCTCCGGCGGGATCATCGGCAACCTTTATGATCGACTGGGGTTGTGGTGGAATCCGACCATGCCGGCGGAGTGGAGCAGCGGGGTTCGCGACTGGATCTTGTTTCGCATCGAAGGCCTGCCGCTGTTGGATCCTTGGCCGAACTTCAACATTGCCGATTCGTTGCTGGTCGTCGGGGCCGGCATGCTGCTTTGGCAGTCGTTTTTTCCCGGAGACGATTTGATGCCGCAAACGTCTCGGCCCGAAGCCGACGACACCGTCGGCTGACAACCGCGTCGTTGCGTAGCGAGATTCAGGAGAAACCTCATGCTGTCGAAAACCGATCACGACGGACGCCTGGTGGCGATGATCGATGTGGCGCTGGCCGCCGGCGGACACACGCTGAAGTATTTCCAGTCGTCTGACTTGGATGTGGACGCCAAGTCCGACGATTCCCCCGTCACGATTGCGGATCGCGAAGCCGAGCAGCGGACGCGTCAATTGTTAGCCGCCAGCTTTCCCGATGACACCGTTCAGGGCGAGGAGTTCGCGACGACCGAGGGCAACAACGCGTATCGCTGGATCGTCGACCCGATCGACGGCACCAAGTCGTTCGTGTGTGGCGTGCCCTTGTATTCCACTTTGTTGGCCTTGGAATGGAACGATCAACCGCTCGGCGGCGTGATCTACATTCCGGCCCTCGGGGAAATCATTGCCGCGGCCAAAGGACAGGGCAGTTGGTACGCCCGCGGTTTGCCGCGAGACGCCGAGCGGCCGATCACCGCGGCCGACGCGGTTTGGGCCCGGGCGGCGGTGTCGAAAAAAACAAGGATCGGCGAAGCGGTCTTCGTCAGCAGCCAAGTCGATTCGTTTGCGACCCGCGGTGCCGGGCCGGCGTATCTGGATCTGGAGCGGGAGTGCTGGATCACGCGGACTTGGGGCGACGGCTACGGCTATCTGATGGTCGCGACCGGTCGCGCCGAGATCATGATCGACCCCGAATGCAACGCGTGGGACGTGGCCGCGATTTTGCCGATCATCGAAGAAGCCGGCGGTCGTTTCAGCGATTGGCGAGGCAACGCCACGACCCGCGGCGGCGAAGGTGTCGGCACCAACGGGTACCTCCACGACGCCGTCCTGGACCGACTTTCGCCCGACGCACATGCCCAATAGGATTTCCTTGCCGAGCACCGTTGCGGAGGCGGGGCAGCGGCAACCGAGACGGGGCGGCAACCGAGATGGGGCGGGCGAGACGGTCGGCCCGATCGGCGACCATTTCCATTCTCGCCGCACGCCTTTAGAATCGCGTCCCCTGTAGCCTGGTAAGCTTGCCGCCGGCCGCCGTGGCCGGACGCGTCGCCGGCCCCCGTCCGGTCTGGTCCCGTCCGTCGGCGCTCGACACCTCCGTTCGTGCCGGACAACGGCCCGACCCATTGGCGACAGCGGACTCGTTTTCTCGCCCCATTCCTTCATCCCAACGATCCCCGTGTTTGATTCCCTGTCCGAAGGTTTACAAGGTGCTTTCAAGTCGCTTTCCGGCAAAGGAAAGCTGACCGAAGCCAACATGCGTGACGGGCTGAACCTGGTCAAGCAATCGTTGCTCGAAGCCGACGTCAGCTACAGCGTCGTCGAAGACTTCATGGGCCATGTGTCCGAGCAAGCTTTGGGCAAGCGGGTCTTGCTGTCGTTGCGGCCTCACGAGGAATTGGTTCGCATCGTCCACGACGAACTGATTTCGATCCTCGGTCCCGTCGACTCGTCGCTGCACCTGAAAAAGGACGGGCCGACGGTCATCATGTTGTGTGGCCTTCAGGGCAGCGGCAAAACGACGACCTGCGGAAAACTCGCTCAGCTTTTATTGGAAGAAAAGATCAAGCCGATGCTGGTCGCGGCGGACTTGCAACGTCCCGCGGCGATCGAACAGTTGCACGTGATCGGCCGGCAACTGGACGTGCCGGTTTACAGCGAAGCGGACAACAAAGACCCCGTGAAGGTCTGCAAGGCCGGTGTCGACAAGGCGATCGCCGAGGGTGCCCGTGTCGTCATCTTGGACACCGCCGGGCGTCTGGCGATCGACGAAGAATTGATGGGGGAATTACAGCGGATCGACAAACGCGTCTCGCCCGATCAGGTCTACTTGGTCGTCGACGGCATGACCGGACAAGATGCGGTCAACAGTGCCGGTGCTTTCAACGAAGCCCTGGAACTCGACGGCGTCGTGATGACCAAGTTGGACGGAGACGCTCGCGGCGGCGCGCTGTTGTCGGTCAAGCAGGTCACCGGGGTGCCGATCAAGTTCATCGGGACCGGCGAACACTTCGACGCCCTGGAACCGTTCCGGCCCGAAGGCATGGCCAGTCGGATCCTGCAGATGGGCGACATCGTCGCCGCCGCCCGCGAGGCGCATCGCATCGTCGACGAGAGTGAACGCGAAGAAATGGAAGCCAAGATGGCTTCCGGCGAATTCACCCTGGACGACTTCAAAAACATGATGGAAAAAGTCGCCAAGCCGGGACTGATGGGCAAGATGATGGGGCTGATGCCGGGAATGGGACAGTTCAAAGAGGTGATGGAAAGCGAGGAAGCCGCCGGTGGCATCAAGCAGACCATCGGTGCGATCAACAGCATGACGGCTTACGAACGCAAGAACCCCAAAATGATCGACGCCGCGCGGAGGACCCGCATCGCCAAGGGGGCCGGGGTGCAAACTCCCGTCGTTTCGCAATTGGTCAAGCAGTTCGAAATGATGAAGCCGATGATGCAGATGATGGCCGGCAAAGGGGCCGGCGATCGGATGAAGATGATGCAGCAGTTGCAGGCCAGCGGTGCGATGAACGATCCCCGCGGGCTCGGTGCCGTCAAAGTCAGCAAAGGAACCGGAAAACGCCTGTCCCCGGCCGAACGGGCCAAGCAAAAGAAAGAACGGGACCGCCTGATGCGACGCATGAAGCGAAAAAAGAAGTAGCCAGACCGGTGAGCAGGGATCGGGAAACAATGCTTCGGCTCCCCCGTCGATTTCCCCCTTGCCCTGCGGGCGTTTTCCGCCGACACTTTGCCGCTTCGCCGATTTTTCGCGAAAACCCTCAGATGCCGTGACGCAGCGGCACCGACCCGGGAAAAGGCGTGTTTTTGTATCGCCAAGGCTTTCCCAGGCAGTCTGACCAGACGTCCTCCTTTGAACCCCTCAGGGAACCAATTTCCGTGGCAGTACGAATTCGCATGAAAAAGATGGGCCGGACGCACCGCCCGTTTTTCCGCATCTGCGTGATGGACCAACGCAGCCCCCGGGACGGCCGAGTCATCGAAGAACTCGGTCATTACGACCCGATGTGTCCCGAGACCGACGCTCGCGTCACCCTGCGGGCCGATCGCATCGACTACTGGCTTTCCGTGGGGGCTCAGCCCAGCGACAAGGTCGGCGTCCTGATCAAGAAATACGGCACCGAGGGGACTCACCTGGAAGCTCAAAAGGCTGCCATGGAGCGTCTGGGCACTCGGAAGGATTACACCTTCACGCCGACGGCCCCCAAGCCGGTCAAGCAGGAACAACCGGTCGCCGAACAAGCCCCGGCAAGCGGTGACGATTCGCCGGCCGAGGAAGCCGCCGGCGATGCGGAAACCAAGCAAGAACCGGCCGCGGAAGCTGCCGGCGAGTGAGGTTCGACGTTGTTACGCTGTTTCCCGCGATCTTTGACGGCTATGTGACGCAAAGCTTGTTGGACAAGGCGATCCAGCGAAACTTGGTACAGATTCATCGCCACAATCTGCGTGATTGGGCGGCGGACACCCCTCACCGAAAAGTCGATGATCGACCGTTCGGTGGCGGTCCCGGGATGCTGATCCAAGTCGAACCGACGGTCCACTGCGTCCGCGACGTGGAAGCGATGGACCCGATACCGGCAAGGAAAATCCTGCTGACGCCTCAAGGCCGACGCTTGGATCAACGGGTCGCCGAGGACTTGGCGACCAGTCGGCGGATTCTGCTGATGTGCGGACGTTACGAAGGTTTCGACCAACGCGTCCTGGACATTTTGCAGCCGGAAGAAATCAGCGTCGGTGACTTCATCCTGAACGGAGGCGAGGTCGCCGCGATGATCATCATCGATTCGGTCGTCCGGCTTTTGCCTGGCGTTTTGGGCGATGAACAAAGTAACATTGACGACTCATTCAGCCGTGGAAACCGTCTGCTGGAATTCCCCCAGTACACGCGACCGCGTGAATTCGAGGGACACCGTGTCCCCGACGTGCTGCTGAGCGGCGATCATCCCACGATCGCCCTTTGGCGGGACGAACAATCCAAACGAAAAACCCAGCAGCGACGCAGCGACTTGCTGCCCGCCGAAGACCAGTCGGATCCGCCCGATCCCGCCGGTCCCACCGATCATCAATCCCATTCCCGAGGAAGCTAGCCGATGTCCAACAACATCATGGACTTGGTCGAAAAGACCGCGATGAAAGAGAACCCGCCGACCTTTGAGATCGGTGACACCGTCGATGTTCACCTGAAAATTTTGGAAGGCAACAAAGAACGCATCCAAGTTTTCAGCGGCGTCGTGATCGCGATCAGCGGCCAAGGCAGCAAAGAAATGTTCACCGTCCGGCGGATCGTCGCCGGTGAAGGCGTGGAACGGAAGTTCCCTTTGCACAGCCCGCGGATCGAGAAAGTCGAAATCAAACGCAGCGGTGTCGTCCGCCGCGCCAAGCTGTACTTCCTCCGCGATCGCGTCGGCAAGGCCGTCCGCTTGAAAGAACGTCGACGCTACTAGGAAAGGCGACCGGCCATCCGGTTCAAGCCGAAAGCTGACCGCTGATCCCAAGAAGTCCACGGCATGTTCGCTCGGCTTTACGAACGCTACCTCGCGATCCGCTTCGGCGGGATCGACGACACGGCGGCGGTCGGCAAGCGAGGCGAGCAAGCCGCGGCGCGTCTGTTGCGCCGGAAAGGTTTGTCCGTCGTCGCCGAGAGCGAATCTGACCGAGGCGGGGAGATCGACATCATCGCCGTCGATCGCCGGAAGCGGCAAATCATCTTCGTCGAAGTCAAAACGTTGGCGACCACGAAGCCCGGTCACCCGGCCGAGCGTGTCGACGAAAACAAGCAAGGCCGCATCACCCGCGCGGCCCTGCGGTACTTGAAACGCAAGCGACTCCTCGGCACCCCCTGTCGCTTCGATGTCATCGCGATCTGGTGGCCCGGGGATGCGCAGCGTCCGACCAGGATGGAGCACTACGAAGCCGCGTTCGAAGCCGCCGGCGATGGCCAGCTCTACTAAGCACCGCGGCTGAAATTAGTGTCTGAAATTTGACGCTGATCGGATAGTTTGGCCACCTTCGGATTTCTCACACCAATCTTGGAGCCACGGATGACCATCGATTCGATCGATCAAGCGACCCTTCATCCCGCATTATTCACCAGAAAGTTTTTGATTTGAGACACGCCCAACGATTGATCCTTGTCGGGGTCGATCAGCCCGATCCCAAGACGGGTCAGTTGAACTCGATGCCGCGTTGGTTCTTCTGGGTGACCAACTGGACCGAGGAATCTCGCAGTGCCGACGCACTGCTCACTCACTACCGCAAGCGTGGCACGTTCGAAGACCGGCTTGGTGAGTTCAATGAGTCGATCGGAGTTCACTTATCGTCGCAAGGCTGCAAGGAAAACGAAGCGACGATGCTGCTTGCGTTGTTGGCTTTCAATCTCAACACGATCTGTCGTAATGAGCTTGAAGATGCCGCCGGTGGTGCTTGGGACATGCGAAGGTTCGTCGAGTTCGTGTTGAAGGTCGGCGGCCGGATGGTCAAGCATTCACGACGCTTGGTGCTGCGAATCGCGCAGTCGGCAGAGCCGCTGTGAGCGACTTTGGGGAGGGGGCCGTTGTGCACCCGCGGCTGAAATCAACACCAAAACTACGAACAGCGATGCTCACGACCGGATCACCAACAAGAACAACTGAACTCACACACTTGGTGAATAATGCGGGCTTAGAGTCTGCGACCGAGGAAAACTCGCAGCCATCGGACGGCGACTTCTCGGTCCGCCCACGCGCCCCCGACGTCGGGCCGGTTGGAAATACAGAGTTGCGAAGGATACGGAGGATCCCCTCGCGCCACTGCTCCGTGCTCTCTGTGCCTCTGTGCCTCTGTGTTTCAAAATTCAACACTTACGCATTCGATGCGGGCCCGGCGGGCTTTGTTTGAGCCGAAAGGAGGCGGCACACGGGGAGACTCTGTCGGGCCCGCGTGTTCGCTGACTTGTCAGCGATAGTCTTCGTGACAGCGGCTGCAGGACTGGGTGATGGTGCCGACCAGCGGACGCACTTCGTTCCAGCGTTCTTGTCGGATCGCGGCTTTGACGTCCGACGCGGACTCCGACATCGCGTCGCAGTACGCCACGTAGTCGGGGTCGTCCGCGTCACCCATGCCTTCGCGTGAAATGACGATTCCCAACATTGTCAGCAAGTCCGCTTGCCGCACCGCGACATCCGCCTGCTGTTTCGTGGTCGCCTCGTCACGCGTCGCAGCGGACAAAGCATCCAGCAATTCTTCCGCGTAAGCCATCAGCGGGGTGCGGTCGGCGACCATGGACCAGACGCTTTCCTGGTCGCCGGGGCTGGCCACCGGCAATCCCGCGCCGGACAACAAGTCTTGCAAGTCGGCGGTGCGTTTTTTCGCTTCGTTGTAGACCTGAATCGTGCCGGACTGGGCGTTGCGGGCACTGCGGGCCAGCAGGTCGCGCGCCGCCGCCGCGTCGTCTTTCCAACGAACGTCTTGTTCGTAGTCGGCGACGACGGCGAACAGGGTGGCGAGGATCGAAAGGTTCAACGCGGCGTCTTGGTAACCGCCGCCGCGAAAGGCCGCCGGAGTGGTGATGCTCTGATCGAAACGTTGTCGGATGCGTTTGATCTCGTCTTCGAGTGACACCGCGTCGATCTTGTCCGCCCACAAGGATGCCGAGCGATCGTCGGCGGGTCTCGCCGACGCGGTCGTCGGCGTGGCGAGCGGTTCGGCGGGTTCTCCCAATGCCGGTCGTCGACCGCGGATCGCTTCGGACAGGCTCGAAAAGAAAATGCTTTCGACTTCCGCCTGGTCGAAAAGCGGCGGCGCGGCGCGGCGGTCTCGGTCCGGCGAGGAACCGGATTGTGCACAGGCGATTCCGCAACCCGCCGAAAAAGTCAGCGCGCCCCACCCCAACAGCACGCACAACGGAAGTCTTTCGACGGCGAAGCGATGGCCTTGATGTTGTCGTGCGGAACGTTTCATGACTTTTATCCTAGCGGAGGATGAAAAACTCCGCCGAACTTTTCAGACGGCCTTCGCGATCGCCCGGATCGCGTCCAGGAATCGTCCGATGTCGTCGGCCGAGGTGTCGTGACCGGCGCTGACCCGTACCGTACCTGGTAAATCTTCGTCGACGCCGGACGGAATGTCGTCGGGATCCAGATGGCGGTGGATCAAGGCGGCGCAGTGTAAACCGCTGCGGACTTCGATCGAAAACTCCGCGTCCAAAATCGACGCCACCTCGGCGGGCGTATAGCCCGCGACGCGGAAGCTGACGACGGGGACCGCCGAAGGCTTACCGAAGATCGTCACGCCGTCGATGTCGCGCAGCCCGTGGTGGAGTTGTCGGCCGAGCGACGTCGCGGCTTCCGCAAGCGACGCACCTTCTCGGAGTGTCTTCGCTCGATGGATCGAGACGGCCACCCGCAGCGCGGCGATCGCGGGGACGTTCAGGTTTCCGGCTTCCAATTTGCCGGGCATCGTTTCGGGCATCGCCAACGAAGGCGTCGACGATCCGGTGCCTCCGAACAGGGTCGGCGAGATTTGTTCGTGTCGCGCGGTTCGGGCGAACAGGATCGCCGTGCCGAAAGGCCCGCCGATGGCCTTGTGCGTCGGCGCGGCCAGGAAATCGATGCCGATCGAAACGTCGATGGGGATCCAGCCGAGTGATTGGGCGGCATCGACCAACAAGGCGGCCGGATGGTCGGTGAGGGCTTTGGCGATGTCTTCGATCGGCTGCACGGCGCCGGTGACGTTGCTGACGTGGGTCACGGCGACCAATCGGGTGTCGGAACGGAGCGCCGCGACGACCTCGGGGGTGGCGACGGAGCCGTTCCGATCACAGGGCACGATCGAAAGGTCGACGGCATCGCGGACCCGCAGGGCTTCCAGCGGACGCAGCACGCTGTTGTGTTCGCAGGCCGTCGTCACGACATGGTCGCCGGGTTTCAGAAATCCGAACAACGCCGCGTTGAGCGCGGCGGTTCCGCTGGCGTGAAAGCTGATCTCGGTTGCCGCACCGGCGCCGACCAGTCGGGCGACGTCGCGTCGTGTTTGGGCGATGATCTGCCCGGCGGACTGGGCCGATCGGTAACCGCCACGGCCGGCCGTCGCCCCGAAATCGACGGCGTAGTCGTGCATCGCCGCCAGCACGTCGGGGGATTTGGGCCACGAGGTGGCGGCGTGATCCAAGTACAAACGGCGACTCGCGTTGGGTGACGTCATGACGTTTCGGGCCGAGCGGGATGAACCCACTGCGTTTGTCCGTCCTCGTACGATTCCTGTTTCCAGATCGGCACGGACCGTTTCAAGGCAGCCATCACCCACGGCAGGGCGTCCAAACTGTCGGCGCGATGCGGGCTGCTGCAACCGACGACGACGCAGGCTTCGCCGATCGGGACCCGTCCCAAGCGATGAACCATCACCAACGCCGTCAAGGCGAAGCGGCCGATCGCGTCACGCCCCAGGCTTTCCAATTCCGACAACGCCATCGTTCGTTGGGCTTCGTAGTGAAGCGTGGCCGTCCGCAGCTTCTGTTCCGGGTCGTCGGGCGACGAGGTGGTCCGGCGGGTCACGCCGATGAACCAGGCGTGGGCGCCGACATCCGGATCGGCGATCAACGGCAACAACGCCGGGACGTCGATCGGGCCGTCGGTCAAGTCGACGTGAAGCGGGCCGCTGTGGCCGAGGGATCGGTTCATGGTCAGCCGCCACTGACCGGCGGAATCAAGTCACAGCGGCAGTCGGCGGTCACGACATGGTCGCCGCCCACGTAGGCATCGTCGACTGCCAAGCGACACGCGTGAACCAAATCCGCCGCGGCGGGAATCTCCCGCGCGACCGACGCGATCAGGTCAGCCGCCGTGACGTGGTCGTCCGTTTCGATCACGATGCGGTCGCGCCGGGTGGCGTCACGCAGCCCGGCGAACAGATGGACCACGACGGTCATGGCATCCCCGCTTGTTCGATTTGTTCGGCGATTTTTGGCATCCGTCCGTAGGCGTGGGCCAGCAACTTCAAAGGGTGCATCGTGGTGCGTCCGCTGCCGTGTTCGATTTGCATTTTGCAAGCGCTGCATTCGGTCGTCGCCACGCTGTCGTGGGCCAACCGCATCGCGCTGATCAACGGCCAGCCGATCCGCAGGCTGCCGCGGTAGTTTTTCCGCTGCAGTCCCCAGGTTCCCGCCATGCCGGTGCACCCCGCGTCGATGTGATCGACCTCGACACCCGGAATCAAGGACAGCAAATCCTTGGTGCAACAAGTGGGGTCCAGAACGCGGAGGTGGCACGGTTGATGATAGGCCATCGACAACGGGACCTCTTGGAATTCCAAGGACAGCCGACCGCCCTGATGCAAATCCCACAGGTAAGCACAGGCTTCGAACGAATGTTTGGCGACCAAGTGCGCGTCTTCGTCATCCAGCAAGTTCGGATATTCATGCTTCAAGCACAGGGCGGCGGCCGGTTCGGTGGCAACGACCGTGTAGCCCTGTCGGACGTGATCGGCCAACATGCGGACGTTTCGGCGGGCGATCTTGCGTGCCCCTTTCAAGTCCCCCGAAGTGATCCGGGGCATCCCGCTGGTGACTTGTGACGTCGGCACGAACAGTCCGATGCGGTTCTGTTGTAAAACTTCCGCCAAGGCGCGGCCGATGTCCGGATCGTGGTAGTTCGCGTAGTGATCGACGAAGTACACGACTTTCAACCCGCCTTGTGGGTTGGCTTTGTTCCAGCGTCGCTTGGCCGAATAGCGCAAAAAAGTTTCGCGGACGATCGGCGGCAGTTGGCGTGCCGCGGACAAACCCACCGTGCGATCGGCCAGCCACCGCGCCAAGCGATTTCGGATCAACAGGTTCGCCAACCAAGGCGCCTGCGAGCTGATCGCGGCGATCGTGTCGACGCGGCCCATCAAGGCGTCTGAAAGTGGCAGTCCGTTGGTCGCCACGTATTGCGATTTCAATTCCCCCACGATTTTGGGGATGTCGACCGACGCCGGACAATCGATTCGGCATTGGTGGCAGTTGAAACACAAGTCGGCGATTTCTTTGGCGGCGTCGTCGGCCAGATCGGCGACCGCTAATTGTCCGCTGATCACGCCACGCAGCAGGTTGGCTTTGGCGCGCGGCGTCGCTTCTTCCCGCAGCGTCGCGCGGTACACCGGACACTGGCGTTCTTTCGAGGATTGGGAGCGGCATCGTCCGCAGCCGTTGCAGGATCGGGTGACCTGCGCGATCGTGGCGTTGCCCGGCCAGTGCTGCAGGACTTCCAGTTGCGGAACCGATTGGCCGCTGCTGTGCGAAAGTCGGACGACCGATTCGTCGGCTTTGGACAACGTCCGACCGTCGGAGGTGATTTCGATCGTCTGATCGGCCGGACGCAAATTCTCGTCGGGCTTTTGTAGGATCGCGCCGAAATATTTTCCCGGATGCAATCGGTGCAGCGGATCGAACAGCCGTTTGACTTGTCCCATCGCTTGCCAGAGTTCGCCGTACTGTTTGGGCATCAAATACGAACGACTCAGGCCGGCGGCATGTTCGACGCTGATCGATCCGCCGTGTTTCCAGGCGACTTCGGCGGTCTGACGCGACAAATTCTGCAGCCGGACGCGGTCTTCGGGATCGGCCAAGTTCAAGAACGGGCGGATGTGAAGTTGGCCGTGCCCGGCGTGCGCGAACATCGTCGCGGTGGCCTGGTTCTGCTTGAGCGTGTCTTGCAACTCGGTCAACACGGACGGCAAGGTGTGAACGGGCACGGCCATGTCTTCGACGAAGGGCAGCGGCGCCCTGCTGCTTTTGACACGGTATTGTCGCGGGACGACCCGGCGGCACAGCGACCAGTATCGATCCCGCTGGGCGGCATCGGTGGTGGCGGAGCAGGCGAACGCGCCGTCGTGGCCTTGGGACAGGTTTCGGCAGATCAACGCCATCCGATCGCGAAGCTCGTCCAGCACGTCGCCCTGGACTTCGATCAACAGCATCGCTTCGGCTCCGACGGGCAGCAAATCGGCGAACGAGTTTTCCGTTTCGCGGGCGATTTGCAACAGCCGCCGATCCATCAAGTCACACGCGACCAAGCCTTGGTCGAGCGCCGCGATCGCGCAGCGGGCGGCCGAGTCCAAGCGATGAAAGAACAGCAGGGCGACGCCGCGGTGCAGCGGGATCGCTTCGGTGCGAATCGTCGCGTCGGTCATGATCGCCAGGGTGCCTTGCGTGCCGGCAAAAAACTTTCCCAAGTGCACTTGGCCGCTGTCGGTAAAGATGTCGTCCAACCGGTACCCGCCCCGTGAAGCCGGTGCGGAAGCTTTGTCTCGGATCAGTTGGTCGAATTGCGAGCGGATTTCGGTCAGGCCCAAAGCAAAGCGTCCCGCCGCGGAATCTTCGCCCGGCGTTTGCAAACCCAGTTCGACCAGATCGCCTTGCATCGTCACCACCCGCACCGATTCGATGGTGTCACGGGCCGCGCCGCTGCGCAGGTAATGGCTGCCCGACGCGTTGGTGGCCAGGACACTGCCCATCGTCGTCACGCTGCGGGTCGCCGGATCGGGACCAAAGAAGCGTCCGGTCGCTTCGATCGCGCGGTTGACGTCGGCCAGCACGACGCCGCTCTGGACGTTGATCGTCGTCGCGTCGGGCGAAACGGTGATCCGCCGCATGTGACGGGAAAAGTCGATCACCAAACCGCGGCCCAACGATTCACCGGCCACGCCACTTCCCGCGCCGCGGGGGTGCATCGACAAATCGTGTTCGCAAGCGTAGCGCACCGTCGCGACCACGTCGGCGGTCGTCCGCGGACAGATCACGCCCAGCGGTCGGACTTGATAGATGCTGGCGTCCGAGGCGTACAACTGCGTCGACAAGGGATCACACATGACATCACCGCTGATGATGCCGCGCAGATCGTCTTGCACCCGTTGTTGCTCGATGTCCATGCTGATGAAACCAAATCCCCGTTTATGAATCCAACAGACTTCCGCAGCGAAAACAATACGCCGCGTCGACACGATGTTTGTCCGCGCCACAAGACGGACAAGGCTCTTCATCGTGAGCGGCCGACGCCTTCAAACTTGACAGCTCGGCACTGACAAATCCTGTCGGCACGATGATCAAGCTGTACCCCACCAGAATCAGCATTGCCGAAATCACTTTCCCCGCCGCCGTGTGCGGCACCACATCACCGTAGCCGACGGTGGTCATCGTCACGATGGCCCAGTACATCGCCTGGGGGATCGACGTGAAGTCGCTGTCGGCCGGATCGTACAACTCGTGTTCGATGAAATACATCAGCGAGCTGCTGATCGTGACGGCGACCATGACCACGACGACGAACACGATGATCTTTTCACGCGATCGCCAAATCGCCGCGGACAATTCGTCCGCTTCGCTCATCATCCGCCACAGCTTCAACACCCGAAACACTCGCAACAAACGAACACTACGGAGGATGACGAACGATCGTGTGCCCTGGTTCACGGCACCGAAGTAAGTGATGTAGCCCGGCAGGATGCTGAGCAGATCGATCACGCCCCAAAAGCTGATCGCGTAAGCCAGCGGTCGCTTCACGCAGGACAACCGCAAGACGTATTCGACCGTGAACAGCAAGGTCAGGAACCACTCCGCGGCGAGGAAGCCACGCATCGGCTCTCCGTCGATCTGGTATTCGGGTACGGTTTCCAAAGACACGACCGCGACGCTGGCCAAGATGGCGATCAGCAAAGCGATGTCGAAACCGCGACCCGATCGCGTGTCGGCTTCGAAGATGATGTCGTACAGCGTCTGGCGTAGCCCCGGCGCATCGGGACGCTGGGATCGAGACCGCCGCGATGAGCGAACGGTGGCCGATCGGGAAGGCTCGGCGATGGGGCGGCGTGGATTCATCTCGACATCTTAAACGGACACGCGACTTTAGCGAGAGAGCCTGCCGGCCGGCTATCTTGCTCAAAGGCGACGCCGCCGCTCGCGGCGGTCACGGTGCGATGGGGAGCATCGTCGTTCCCGGCAAGCCATTAAAAGGGTGAGTCGCCGAACAGACTGCCGCCGTCGTCATCGCCGCCGAAGAGATTGCCGCCGGAGTCATCGCCGAACATGCCGCCGTCGTCGTCGGCGCCGAAGGGATTATTGCCGGCTTCCATTTCCGGTGTGGTTTCGGCCACGTCAAGTTCGTCGTCCTCGTCTTTCTGATCCTCCGCGACCTCCAACGGATCGACCGGTTCCGGCAGTTGTTTCAGGACCGGGAGGGCCGAACCGACCGGACGCAGGCACTGGAGGGTGCCACGATCGGAAATCAGGTAGAGGCGATCGGTCTTGTCGTTGGCCAGCACACGCGCGGGTTGTAACGATCGAATTTCCCGAACCGTTTTTCCGGACTCGGAGTCCAGCGCCGCGAATCCGCCGGCCAAGGATTTGATAAAAATATACCCAGCCGAAACCCCGATGAGTTCGCCGACACCGCCACGCGGGGCGTCCCACAGGCTGATCCCGGTCGCCACATCCAGCTCGAACAGATTGCCGAACGTCGAACGCAGGAAAATCCTCGAACCGTCCAAAAGGATCGGATCGAAAAACGGCTCGCCCAACGGCGCACTCCAAATCACGCGTCCTTGACGGGTCGCTTCGATGGCGTAGACCTGACCGGCCGTGGTGGCAAAGAAAAAGCGATGACCCGAGGCCGCGGAAATCGGCGCGACCACTTCGCCGGCGACGCCGAGACGGAAGAGCGTCGTGTAGGGAAAGAGTGTTCAGAGCCGTGTAGATCT
>CAYVRC010000143.1:0-15451 GCA_964453205.1 uncultured Pirellulaceae bacterium
TTAAGCGGCGATGATTTGGAACCGATCCACCGAGACTTATTTCATCACATCGATCTGGCCCGCCGGTACACGACAACAACGAGGCCCCGACTTTGGATCACGCATGGCGTCAGCGGCAGCGGCAAGACGACGGTCAGCGAGGCCGTGCTGGAGCGACACGACGCGATTCGACTTCGCAGCGACATCGAACGAAAGCGACTGTTCGGCCTGTCACCCGTCGAGCGTCCTTCCGCGGATCTGCGATCCGCGATGTACAGCGGTGAGGCGAGCGATCGAACCTACACCCGTCTGCACGACTTGGCCGCCGGTATTCTGAGGTCCGGCTACGACGTCATCGTCGACGCCACCTTCTTGAAAGAACGCGAACGCCGCCGATTTTTTGAGCTCGCGTCACAGGAGGGCGTTTCGTTATCCATTCTGGACTGTCGCGCCGATGAGCCGACGCTCCGCCGACGCATCGCCGATCGAATGGCACGTGCCGACGACGCGTCCGACGCCGACTTGAAGGTGCTCGATCACCAACTCCGCGATCAAGACCCGCTGACCGATTCCGAACGCCACTGCGTGGTCGACGTGCCGGATCTGGTCCAAACCGCCGAGAATCATTAATCGATTCGTACGGCATCGATTTTGCTCCGAAGTCTTGATACACGATCTCCGCCCGTTCGGCGGCAGCGTCGTCGCACGCGGGATCAAGCGCACGGTCCAAAGTATTGATGACTTCCAACCAGCGGGGAATTCTAATGAAGGATTCATTCGTCGAATCGCAATGGCAAGAACTCTGTGACCACTTGGAATCAGTCGCCGATCATCTCGGTGTTCCGAAAGCGGAATGTGCTTCGTTCCGAAGTCAAGAACCGCCCGCACGTTATCCGGACCTGCTGGATCGGGTCCGGCAAGCGGCACAGCTGGCGGACACCTGGCGAGGCGGGTCGTCGGGTGATCCGGACGATCCGTTGCACGACCAGGAACGAATCGACGAGGCCGGCCGGGAGAGTTTTCCCGCCAGCGATCCGCCAACGTTCAGTCACGCTCACGCGTGACCTGTCGGGAAATCCTCCAGTCCGTAGCCGCGAAGTTTTTCACGAAGCGTGCCGCGATGGATGCCCAGGAGTTCGGCCGCTTTGGCCCGGTTGCCTGCGGTGTGTTGTAAAACCAATCGCAACAACGTCGGCTCGATCTGGGACAGCAAGTGTGCGTGCAGCCCTCCGTCCGGTCGTTGTCCCTGTCGAAGCAACGTTTCGGTCCACCCGGCGATCGTGTCGGTCAGGTCATCGCTCGGATGCCCCATGTCTGTCTGACGGCCCGGTTGCTCGGGCGGAAAGTCCTCCACGGTCAGCGGACGACCCCGGGCGACGACGGCGGCGTGTTCGATCGCGTTTCGAAGTTCTCGAACATTCCCGTGCCAAGGCCGTGACTTCAATTCCTCCATCAAAGCATCATCGATGACGCCCTCGGTCGATTCATACCCGAATCGCTGCAAAAAATGATCGCACAGTGGTCGAACGTCCTCGACTCGGTTGCGAAGGGGGGGCAAGTGAATCTGCAAACCGTTGATCCGGTAAAACAGATCCTCGCGAAAACGCCCCTCTCGCACCGCCGCGTGCAAGTCGGTGTTGGTCGCCGCCAAAATCCGCACGTCGCAACTTCGCGAATCGACCTCGCCCACGCGACAGTACTCTCCATGTTCCAAGACACGGAGCAATTTGACTTGAATGCTGAGCGGTAAGTCGCCGATCTCGTCAAGCAAAACGGTTCCACCCTCGGCTCGCTCGAACAGGCCGACGCGATCCGATGTCGCACCGGTGAAGGCGCCGTGGACGTGACCGAACAATTCGCTTTCGATCAAATCAGGGTTCAACGCCACCGGCGCGACCGGCAAGTAGGGTCCCTGGGAACGCCGACTATGCCGATGGATCGCCGCGGCGACCAGTTCTTTGCCGGTTCCCGTTTCACCGGTGATCAAGACCGAAAGGTCGCTCGCGGCGACCAAAGCGATTTGACGGTACGCCTGTTGGATCGCGGGAGACTGACCGACGATCCGATGCCGATTCCACCGTTCGGACTGCGTCGGCGTTGCGGGTTTGACCGACGAACCGGAGGATCGCAGGGCCACCCGACAGATCCGCTGCGCCTCGTCCAAACGAAACGGCTTCGTCAAGTAATCGCTCGCCCCATTTCGAACCGCGGCGACCGCCGTTTCCAAATCGCCAAACGCCGTCATCACGATGACCGGCGCTCCGGAAGTGACCGCGATGAATTTTGGCAGCGCCGAAATGCCGTCTTCGCGGGGCAATCGAACGTCCAACAGGACCAGGTCCGGTCGTGAATCGCCGGCCATGGCCAACCCCTGTTCGGCGGACGACGCGGTCAGGACTTCATGGCCGTCGGCTTCCAACATCTGCTGAAAGCCCCAACAAATCGCGGGCTCATCATCGACCACCAGTACCACGGACGGTTTGCCATCAGGGGTTTCCTTTGCGGCAGGTTTCGATCGCACCTGCTTCGCTTCGAATGTGGAAGCATCATTCATGTCGTGCCCATCTTTTGTTCCGTTGACGTCCGCTCTTGTACGCGACAATGCAACCGGAAAACGGTGTATCCGTCCTGTCGTAACCAGTCGACATCGCCACCTAATTTTCTCGCCGCTCGTCGCACCAGCGGCAACCCCAAGCCCATGCCTTCCGGCTTGGAAGTGACCAACGGATCAAAAATTTCCGCCGCGATGGCAGGATCGATACCGGGGCCGTCGTCACTGATCCGCACATGACAAACCTCGTGATCCGACCGGACGACGACGTTGACGTGTTCGGCCGCCTGCATGGCGTTGAGCACCAAATTGGAAAGTGCCGCCGAAAATGCCGAACCGTCGGCCACGAAAACGTCCGATGAGACAGCTGTCCAATCCCAGGTCGATTCGACGTTGAGATGCCCTGCGACGGCAGCGTGGCTGGACCGAACGTCTTGCAAACAGCGGATCAGATTTTCGGGGCGGACTTCGGATGATTCTCCCGAACCGACCATCAACAAGCGTCTCACGTAGGACTCGGCGACCTCCATTTCGCGGATCGCGACTTGCACCGACTCCTTGTCTTCCGACGAACAGCCTCTTTGATGCAGTTCGATGGCCATTCGAGATCCGGCCAAAGTGTTTCGAAGCTGATGCGCCATCCCGCCGGCGATCTGATGAAGCAGTTTTTCGCTTTGGTCGCGATGCACTTGCTTCCAAAGTCGGCTGAGTTGCCGCGACATTTGGTCCACGGCATTTCCCAGTTGGCCGACTTCGTCACGGGATTGATCGGAAACGGTGGTCTCAAAGTCCCCGGCGGCGACCCGCTGAACGCTCTCTTTCAGCTTGATCAGCCGACGCACCAAAGTGCCCGCGATGGTGAACATGACCAGCGACACAATCGCGATCGTGGAAAGGCCGGTGATCAAGGGCAACATCGCGGCACGTCGACTAGCTTCATCGATGCGTCGCTGCTCGAACAAAACCAAGACCTTTTCAACCCGGTCCGGCGGCGAATCGATTCCCGTCCGCGCGCAGGCGAACTTCAAATAGCTCTTTCCGTCGACCGTCATCAGCCGCATCGAAGGAAACTCGGGTGCGGCCAGGTGATCCCGCAGTGCGTTGACCTGACCGGCGGAAAGCGAGAGCGTTTGTGAAATCACCACGCCGTTCCGCCCCAGAGCGATCAAGTCAGTGTCCGTCAAACCGGCCAACGAGTCGAGCACCGACGAAGTGAGCGGAAAGCGAGAGCGATGCAACGTCGTTTCGATCGCGCCGAATCGATCGTGGACGTCTCGGAGCGCCCACCGCCGGCCCAGCGACCAAGAGACGATCGCCACCAACGTCGCGCTCAGGAGTGCCGCCCCCAACAGGGGTAGCAGCATGCGGGTTCGTAAACTGGCCAATCGCAAGCTCCATCGTTTCTCGCTCGCAAACATCGGTGGTGGCAATCGACTACTCCGGTGCGATCATTGTGCGGCACGGCGATGAAAATTCCGTCCCGAGTGGCGGTAAAACCGTCGTTTCGGCGGCCGTTACTTGCCGACGGTGCGGAAAGCGGCGGTCAAATGGCGAATTCCGGACACCGGCATGACGCGTGCTAACGGTGAACGATCATGTCGGCCGACTGACGAGACGAAACGGTCAAAGATACCCAAAATGCTCGTGAGTTCCGAACGAAAGAATCGTGACGAAAAGCATACGCCCTGTGAATTAAGGAAAGAACCATCTCCATGCGTCTCAGTCGAAACGGATTTACGCTTGTCGAACTCTTGGTCGTGATCGCCATCATCGGTGTGTTGGTCGGTCTACTGTTGCCCGCGGTACAGTCGGCCAGAGAGGCCGCCAGACGAATGCAGTGTTCGAATAAACTCAAACAATTATCGCTCGCCTGTCACAACTATCAAAGCGTGTTCGGTAAATTGCCCCCGTCGGCGATTCTCGACCTGAGCGTGACCACCACGGCCAATAACGGATCGTGGGGCGTGCACGGGAGAGTTTTGCCCTACCTGGAACAAGGCAACGCTTACGATCGCATCAACTTGTCGTTGGCATGGGACGGACAGTCGTCGATCGACGGGCTGAAGATCCCCACGTTCTCCTGCCCCAGCGATCCCGGCGCCGACCAAATCCGAACGTTCAGCGACGGGCGCCCCTCTTTGTACCCGACGACCTATGGTTTCAACTTCGGGCGCTGGTTCGTTTACGATCCGACAACACGGAAAGGCGGTGAAGGCATGTTCTTTCCGAACTCTTTTTTGAGCTTTCGCGATTGCACGGACGGGAGTTCCAGCACGCTGCTGATCAGCGAGGTCAAAGCCTGGACGCCGTACCGACGCAACGGCGGACCGAACACGACCGAGATGCCGACGACGCAGGGAGATGCCGAAGCGATCGTCGCCAGCGGGGCTCAGTTTAAAAACACGGGACATACCGAGTGGCCCGACGGTCGTGTCCACCACACGGGTTTTACCGTCGCGATGCCGCCCAACGCCGAGGTGCATTGCACCAACGGAGATGAGATCCACGAACAATCCGATTTCAATTCCTGGCAGGAAGGAAAAAACGGAAAGGCCGGCCGCCCCACCTATTCCATCATCACGTCGCGTAGCCATCACGCGGGATTGGTTCAATCGGCGATGTTGGACGGCAGCGTTCGCAGCGTCACCGAGTCGATCGACCTGCAGATTTGGCACGCCTTGGGGACACGTTCGCAGCGCGAATTGATCTCCTCGGAGTGGTAGCGGGTGGATCCAGACGACGTCGTGACGGAAAAATCCGACTGCCCACTTGCAGCCGATGCCCCGGGTGAATGTGATGAACCATCGATTTCGTGCCGAAAGACTCTTCTTTTGTCGCTGGGTTCATGTCGGATCACCCCCACACGATTGTCAACCTCTGCAACCTGCCCCCGTGGGTGATTGCTTCGGAAGACTACAACCGGAAACCCGTCGCGTTGCGACTGTCCGGCGTCCGGGAATCCAACGACTACCTTTTTCGCAAGATCGCCGACGTCGACGACGCGGGGGATCGTGGTCGCATGCTGGACGAATTCATGGACGTCAAATTTCGTTTGCATGAATGGAGACGTTCCTCTGGCAGCCAGCGGCGCGGCTTGCGAAACAGTTACCTGCGTTTCATTCGCGGTTGGGGCGTCGATTCCAACTCGATCGAAGGCGCCGTGCTGAAAGACTGGGTCCGCAGTCGTTTCGGATTGAACCCGACCTATCATCGGGGAAAATTACTCGGACAAGATCAAGAAGACGACTACCGGTTTGCGGTCGACCGAATGAAAGGGATCGCTTGCACCAATTCGATTTACTCGCAATTGGATCTGCTTTACGAGTTTTGCCAACATGAATTATCGATCCGCCATGCCGGCGGGGATCGCTTGACGTTGTTCCGGGGGACCTACGACGCGGGGCAATACGATGTGATACGTCGCGACGCCAAACGCCGACTCTGTGTCCGACTGAACAATCTCAGTTCCTTCACCGATGACGCTGATTGCGCCTGGGAATTCGGATCTCGAGTCTGGAAGGTGGATGTCCCTCTATCCAAGATCGTCTTCTTCAGTGATCTGTTGCCCAATCATATTCTCCGCGGCGAGCACGAGTACTTGGTCATCGGTGGCGAGTTCCTTGTCGACGAATTGCTGTACTGAATTCATGTTGTCGCTTTCGCGCCGGGGATCCCGGTCGCCTGTACATTTTTCTTGATTCCGCGCAGCATGACCGGAAAGACCAGACCGTGCAGCGGCAAGACCATGTACCAGTAGGCCAGCCCGAACAAACCACGCGGATGAAAACGCGCGGTCATCACGATCTTTGTTTTGCCGGTGACCTGTTCGCCGATTTGAAAATCGAGTTCGGCTTCGCCGGGCAACTTCATTTCGGCTCGCAATGTCAGTCTCTGGTCTTTGATCAGCTTGGTGACTCGCCAAAAATCGACGGGTTCACCGTAGTGCAGCTCGTGCGGATGCCGGCGACCACGCCGCAAGCCGGGCCCGCCGACGGCTTGATCCATCCAGCCGCGGACGTGCCAAAGGTGACCCGCGCCCCAGTACCCCTTGCTGCCGCCGATGGATCGGATTTCGGCGAACGTTTCCTCGGGCGAACCGTCCACGATGATCTCTCGTTGATCCGTGAAGGTTGTCCCGCCGGCCCAGTCGGGATCCCCGGGAATCTTGCCCGCGGTCGACCAACGCGTTTCGATCTCATAGCGTCGCGTTCGCCCCAGCGCGGACTCGATCGCTGCCCGGACACCCAGACATTCCCCCGGCATCAAGTCGATGGCATCGTCGTTACGGCAAACCGTTCGATTCTTCAGCCCCTCGGCCAACGGTCTCGCAATGCTACTGCTGACCGGTGTCACCAATCCGATCCAAAGGCTGCTCAGGTTGGGTGTCAGTACCGGCACCGGCAGAATGATCCGCCGCCGAAGTTGCAACTCTTCCGCCATCACGTGCATGACGTCCCGATAACTCATGATCTCCGGACCGCCGATGTCGAGCGTCCGGTTTTTCGTGTCATCGATCGTGATGCATTGGACCAAATAACGCAGCACGTCGCGAATCGCGACCGGCTGTGTTTCCGTCTTTACCCACTTGGGCGTGACCATCATTGGCAGACGTTCGACCAAGTACCGCAGCGTTTCGAACGAAGCGGATCCCGAGCCGATGATCATCGCGGCGCGGAACACCGTGGTCGCGGCGGCCCCCGATTGAAGGATTTCTGCGACTTCGCGGCGACTGTCCAAATGCTCAGAGAGATCTTTGCCCAACTCGCCGAGCCCACCGAGATAGACGATGCGCTCGCACGACGATTGATCGACGGCGTTTCGAAAGCTGGTCGCGAGCTCGCGGTCGCGTTTGGCGTACTCGCCCTTCGCGGACTTCATCGAGTGGACCAAATAGTAAGCAGCGCTGACATCCTTGAGCGCGCGGCTGATGGCATCGGCATCCTCGAGCTCACCGCGAACGACTGACAGTCGCTCGTGATTTCCCCAGGAGAACTTGGTCAGCTTTTCCGGACTTCGCACCAGGCACGTCACGGCGTAGCCTTCATCAAGCAACCGTCGCACGAGGCGACCGCCGACATAGCCGGTCGCACCGCAGACAAGGACACGACAGTGGTTGGGGCTTGATGACGTCATAGACTTTTTCGACGGGAGGGACAAATGTGACGTGTAGAGTGTCTCGCCGCGTCAACAGACCAATTACCCAGAGGATCTCAATGAACACCGAAAACGCAACCCACACTTGGCCCGAGCTTGCCGCCGGACTCTACGACGCTTTGACCGGTCGGAATGCCGAAATCACTTATGATTTTCAGGACATGCACGTGCACGTGCCCGCCCGGACCGGGGGGGAAAACGTCGAACACGCTCATTGGAAACTGAACGGCGTGCTGAAGATTCGTACCCGTGATGTCGCCCAGACCAATGGCTGACCCAGGGCCGCGGCCGAGACCTTATTTGACGTTGGACGTCGAACTCTTGACGTTGCAGCGAATCGATGCGGGGAATACGGTTCAGTCGATAAGCGTGACCACCGACGCCGACGGGACGCTAAGGATCGCCTCACGCGGGCGACTCCCGCGGGGCGGATTGCGTCAAATCAGACAGCTGCGAAACGGCTTACGGCAAATCGTCGACTTGACGGGGAAAGACGTGATGATCGAGCATGCGGAACGGCAGCTCGCCAGGCTTCGTTATCGTCCCTCCCGCAGGCCCCGGTGGTCGATCCGGTGGTGGACACTACTTCGCGGCCTGTCGACGAGTCGCTAGGACCCCTCGGCCGACGTTCGGCGTGCAACGTTCCGGTATAAAAGAGGCCGGTGGGTGATGAGTCGAAGATTCACCACCGTTAGCGGTTTCGCCGCTGACGACGAGTCCCAAGCAACGAAAGACGTTCGAGAACAATGTCCGGCCTCCTTTCCGACACGGCAATAAGATTCTTGATCAGACCAACCGGCGGCACAGGATGGGGCCTCCGGTTGATCCTCGTCGTTGTCACCACGGTCTTCGGGTTCGAAGGGAGCGGCCAGACGACCTCCCCGATCCGAGTTATCGATTCGGACGGACCGGCCGCGTTGAAGGACCTGCTGCGATACGATGGCAGTCCGCTGTCGATCTTAAGTGCTCACCGCGGAGGCGCAACCGTCGGGTTTCCCGAGAATGCGATCAAAACATTCGAACATACTCTCCGTCATGTCCCGTCGATGCTTGAAATCGATCCGCGGATGACCAAAGACGGCCAGATCGTCGTTCATCATGATGCGACTCTGGACCGAACCACAACGGGAACCGGACTCGTCGTCGACCACACCCTGGCGGAATTGAAAAGCCTTTTCCTGAAGGATACCGAAGGCAACGTGACGGATGACCGAATTCCGACTTTGGACGAAGCGATCACATGGGCCAGGGGGAAAACGATTCTCGTTTTGGACCAAAAAGACGTCCCTTTGGAGGTGCGTGTCAAAAAAGTGATCGAACATGGTGCCCAAGGGTTTGTGATGCTGATCGTGGGTAGTCCTTCGGATGCGAAAAGGTGTCATCAGCTGGACAAAAACATCTGCATGGAAGTGATGATGGGCGATCGAAAAAAGTTTCAAGCGTTTGACGAAACCGACGTCCCCTGGGGCAACATCATCGCCTTTGTCGGACACACGCCGCCGCAGGATCAAGAATTGATCGAGATGATCCACGCCAAGGGTGCACGATGCATGGCAGGAACGTCACGTTACCTCGACCGCGGAATCGCCATGGAAGAGGTCAAGCAACCTGACGAACTCGAAGCACAATACCGCGGCTTGATCGAAAGGGGCGTCGACGTCATCGAGACCGATCGACCGATCGAGGTGGGTGCGATCCTGTTCGAAGCGAAGCCAACCCCACCCGCGTCCGTCGCGATGGAAACGGTAAAGGTCGCTCCCGACAACGACGGATTCCTGCTCCATCCCTCCGGAGATCCCTACGTCCCGTGGGGACACAATTACGCCTCGGTCGACCTGATGCGGCGACTGGCAGATGATCCGGACCGCGTCGAGCGTGACTTCGCCGACATGCGAACTGCGGGGACGACCGTCGTGAGGATTCATCCGGAAATGCCGCAATTCTTGACCGGCCCGAAAAAGATCGACCCCGTCGCTCTCGGTCGCCTGAGAAAATTGCTCGTGATCGCCGAGAATTCCGACATTCACCTCAAGATCACCGGGCTCGCTTGCTACAGAATCAAAGATCGGATGGCCTGGTATGACGCGATGGACGAGCAGCAGCGATGGGAGACGCAGGCTTTTTTTTGGGAGACCATTGCCAAGACATGTGCCCAAAGTCCGGCGGTGTTCGCGTACGATCTGATCAACGAACCGGTGGCGATCGGCACACACGATGACGGATGGTACACCGGCAAGATGGGCGAAGTGGAGTTTTGCCAGCGACTGACCCTCGATCCCGGCACGCGAAACGGCGACGAGATTTTTCGTCAATGGACCGAACGGATGGTGGCGGCAATCCGGTCGCAAGATCAGACGCATTTGATCACGCTCGGGATGTTACCGTTCCCCAATGCCTACAAGGTTGCCGCCGAACAGCTCGATTTCGTCTCACCGCACCTGTACCCCAGGTCCGGAAAAGTCGATCAACAGATCGAGCTCTTGCGACGATTCGATTGGGGCAAGCCGATCGTCATCGGTGAAACGTTTCCCTTGCACTGTGGCGTGGACGATCAACGAAAATTTCTGCTCGAAAGCCGCCGGTCGGCTCATGGCTGGATCGGCCACTGGCCTGACGAATCGCCGGCGAAATTGACGGCGTTGAAAATGACCGCAAAAGCAACGATCCGAGATGCCATCTGGCTGTCTTGGGTCGAACTGTTCCGAGCATTGGGTCCGCAGATGACCGGCGTCAACCGAGGGTCGACGAACAACGATCTTGACTAGATGGATTGTTCCCTGCCCATCCAACGAAGAAGGCATTCATAAAGTCGCTGGTCTGATCGCTTGTGGTTCTTGAGCGACTCGAGCGCCGCATCGGCGATTTCGGTTTGTCCCATCCGGTCCATGGCCCAAGCCGCCATCATGCGGACTTCGCCCGCTTCATCCCGCAGAGCCCTTTCGATGGTTTCGGAAGCGGGACGGGCTTTTTCCTCCAACAGGAACAATCCGCAAATGGCCCAATAACGAATTCCCTCGTCGGCATCTGAGAACGCCGCGACGAAAGCGTCCAGATGTTTCGGGTCCCTGGACAAGGCGAGGTCGGACAAATCGAGATAACGTTCCAACGGATACAGGTTCGGATCGCGAACCATTTCATAGATCGTGAGTCCGTTTTCCTCGGCACGTCGAACTCGCATCGCTTCGGGTAACAGCCCCGAATCGAACAATTCGAGCTGACGTTTGCGAAGCGCGTCCCGTAACTCGGAGATCTTTTGCCGGCTATCGGGATCCTCGATCAGGTTGTGGACGTTATCGAAGTCTTGGACCGTATCATAAAATTCTTCTGACACCCGCGGCCTAAAGAAACGGCCGGTGATTTCGTCTGTTTTTCCGTCCTGATGGTGTTGATACCATGCCTGCGTCGCTTCCATCCTGTACATGTATCGGAGCTGCTGGCCGTTAGGAGCCCACGGCATGTAGTTTCGGATATACGCGTACCGCTGACCCCGCATTCCGCGGACCATGTCGCAGGCTTCGTCGGCTCGCTCGCGAAAACTCAAGTGATACTCGGGTGCCGGTTCGATCCCGTCGCCGAGAAAGACACTGCCCTGATATCCTTCGGGGATCTCGGCCCCCGCAAGACCGAGCCAAGTCTTGGGCATGTCGACAAAACTGACAATGCGGTCGACGGTCATCCCGGGCTTCTCCGCCGGCCACCAGTTTTTCCATTTCTCAGGAATTCGGACGATCAGCGGGCAATGGATGCCGCTGGAGTACAGAAAACGTTTACTCCGCGCGATCACGCCTCCGTGATCCGAGCAGTAAACGATGATGGTGTCCTCGTACAGACCGTCGTTTTTCAAAGATTCGATCACTTCGCCGACTTTTTTATCCATGTTTTCGACCGCGTCGGCGTATCGAGCATAGGTTTGTCGCACCTCCGGCAAATCGGGATGGTACGCGTGGAGCGTCATGTCGTTGGGATCATTGATCGTCGGGGTGTCTTTCGGAAAGGCACGACTCTCGTGGGAATCGCCGATGTTCTTGATGGTGAAGAACGGTTGATCGGGTCCCCGTTGCTCCCAGGGGCCGCCACCGTGCCACGTGTCTTTGTCGTCACGGCCACCGATGTTGTAGTCGGTCTTTCCTCCGTTGCCGACGAAATAGCCAGCCTTCTTTAACTGATCGGGGTAGTACGGGATTCGGTCGTGAGGAATCAGGTAGCGACTGCGCATCGGCTGGGTGCCGATCGAAATCGCATAATGTCCAGTGATCCAAGTCGATCTCGTCGGAGCACATACCGCAGCATTATCGAAACAATGCGTATAACGAAATCCTTCGCTCGCGAGCTTGTCGATGTTAGGAGTCTTTGCGTTCTTCGATCCGTAACACCCGACCCAATAAACACTGTTATCTTCGCTGGTGATCCAAAGGATGTTGGGCCGATCCGCGGCGTTAGCAACACCGGAGATTGCGACTGCCAGAAAAAACAGCGTCGCCGGGAGACTTTTGATCATTGTCACTTTTCTTCAACGTGGGGTCCAAGGAGATTCATTTCATCACATCCGGCATTGTGTCAGATGTTCGCATCGGTCGGGAAAAGAACGCCGTGCGGCGTTTAATTCCCGCCCATCGCTATGCTCGAATTTCGTCGAGTTGCTTGGTGGCGATCCCCACGGGGCGATCCAACGGGATGCCGGCACAGGAAAGCAGCGTGGTCAGCAGGTCTCCTTGGTTTCCCTGGGTATTGGGAAGGAAACGCCCCGTCTCGATCGACCCACCGCCTTTCCCCGCAACGATGAAGGGCAGGTTCTCTCGAGAATGCTTGTCGCCGTCTTCCAGCCCGGATCCCCACATCATGATGCAGTTATCCAGCAAGGTGCCGTCGCCTTCGCGCAGGCCGTGCATTTTGTTGACCATGTAAGCGAACTGTTCGATGTTGAACGCCGTGATCTTGGCGACCTTGTCGACCTTTTCCGGTTCGCCGCGGTGATGGGTTTGGGAGTGGTGCTGGTCGTTGAACCCCAGTTCCGGATACGACGCACCGTTCGGTCTCGAACCGATGTAGGTGCACACGCGGGTAGTGTCGGTTTGAAACGCCAACACGTTCAAGTCGCACATCACCTGCATGTACTCGCTGCGTTTATCGCCCTCGGGAATTTTTATTTCGATGGGCGGTGAATCGGAATCCTTGCGACGACTCGGCCGGACGCCGGCTTTCTCCAGCGCGGCTTCCTTTTGCCGCATTTCGATGGCAGCGATGCGACGTTCCACCGAGCGAACGCTGTCCAAGTACTCATCCAGTTTGCGACGGTCGGTCGCCGGTAGGATTTGCCGCAGGTCTCGGGCGCCGCCCAAGACGATATCCAACATGCTGCGGTCCAAAGCATCCATCCGCGTGGACTCTCGTTCGCCGCCACGCTGCGTCTGTTTATTGAACAGGCGATTGAGCACGTTGCGCGGATTGATCTCCGCGGGGACCGCCTGAGTGGGCGAACGAAAGCTGCAATGCGAATAGTAGGCCTCGTTCAGTCCTTCCTGATTTTCTTTCCAGGTCTGCGGCATCGTCGCCAGTTCTAGCGACGGCAGCGTGGTGAAGGCTCCGACGTAATTGGCGGCGATCTGATCCGCGGAAATGGCGATGCTGACCTCGTCTCTTTTGGCCGGGTCCGGTAAGGTCGCGGTCAGCCAGGTCGACAGTTCCAACGCGTGGGGTGCGCCGTTGTAGGGCGCGATGGGCACTCCCGAGATTCCCTTCATCAGCAGACATTGATCCAGCACGGGCCGCAACGACTCCAATGCCGTCGGTGGCGCGGTCAGAAAAGTCTCCGCGTCGGCCGGCCAAAACTGATCCATGATCACGCCGTGAGGCATGTACATGAATCCGAGCCGGACCGGCGGTTTGACGGTTTCGCCCCTGACGGAGGCGGCCCAGCTCATCGTGTCGAGAAAGGGCAACGCGAGCGACGCCCCCGCGCCTTTCAAGCAGGTGCGACGATCAATGAACGCGCTTTTGTTCATGGTGAAGTCCTTTCGTCTAGGATTCGACGATGGGTAAAGGGGTAACTGGTCGCGACCGCGGTGACGAGTGTTCGCATGCGATAGCCGTCATCGGCGATCTGTCGCATCAGATCATCGACGACGATCTCGTCATGGCCTTCGAGTGTTCGGCATAAAGCATAGGCTAATAGTTTCTCGACCAGATTGCGACAAATCTCGTCGACTCGCCCGGCGATGATCGCTTTCAACTCACTCGGACTGGAAAAACTTTCTCCTCCTGGCAGCGCGCCGGTCGCATCAATCGCTTCGCCGTTGTCGTCGTGATCCCGCCACCTTCCGATGGCATCGAAGTTCTCCAGCCCGAACCCGATCGGGTCGAGCATTTTGTGACAATTGGCGCAAACGGGATTCGTCGTATGCAGTTCGGTGCGCTCACGCAGTGTCAGGTTCGATGCAGATTGCGGATCCTGTTCCTCGAGTGCCGGAACGTCTGGCGGGGCGGGCGGGACGTGTTCCCCGAGCACTTGCTCGAGAACCCACACGCCGCGTTTGACGGGGCTGGTGCGGTTGGGAAAGGAGGTCGCCGCGAGTACCCCGGGCATTCCCAAAATCCCGCCACGGAGATCACTTTTCAGTGAAATCCTGCGCATCTGAGGACCGGTGACCGTGTCTTGCAGACCGTAGATCGGGGCCAAGGCATCGTTGAGAAACGTGTAGTCACAATCGATGAAACGCACGACGCTGCTGTTGTCACGCACAACACTTTCGAAAAAGAGTCGGGCTTCGTCGTACATCGCGGTACGCAACTCGCTGGTCATTTGCGGGAACTCGGAAGGATCGAAGACTTGCGTTTTCAGATCGCCCACTCTCAGCCACTGCGCGCCGAACCCGTCAAACAGGGCACGGGAACGCGGGTCGTCCAGCAAACGCTTGACCTGGGCTTGAAGGATTTTTCGCTTGTGAAGCTCTCCGCGGTCGGCCAAGGACATGAGTTCGGCGTCGGGCATCGTTGCCCACAACAGATACGACAATCGTGAGGCGAGTTGATGATCATCCAGTGGAACGATCTCCTCTTCGGACTCCACCGGTCCGGCCGGCGTAATGAACAGAAACTGGGGGGAAACGAGGATCGACTTGAGCGTCAAGCGAAGCGAGGCCGGATAGGTGAGGTCGTTCTGTCTTCCCAGGTCGAACACGTCCAACAACACATCCACTTCCGCGTCGGACGGTGGACGGCGGTAAGCTTTTCGGGCGAGTGTTCGGGCGACCGTCCGCGCCGCGACTCGGGCGTCAGCTTCGTCGGCAGGCGGATCGCCAAAGAGCCGCTTTTGCGTTTCGGTCGGCGGAGACGTTTCGTCGGCCAAGATCTCGTCGAGTGCCCGATCGGCGATCTCGAGATACTGTTCCAGTTGCAGCGGAGAAAGCGAATTGAGGTAACCTTCGCCGCTGACCTCGTCGGGCAAACCGTCGGCGATCGCCGGATCAACGCCGAGGAGATCGTGCAGGGTGTTTGCATATTCGGTCTTGGTCAACCGACGTATCACGAAGGGCCCCGGATCCTTCTGGCTCAGATACTTGATCTTCCCCAGCCAGTCGACGAAATCCTGACGCTCCGCATCGGACGGTTGCTCGCCGTATTCGGGCGGCATGTCGTGCGCCTTGACCATGGCGACCGCGTTTCGCCACTGCTCGCTAAACGCGGCGTGCCCCGGTGCCTTCAGCGCCGGAGAAAAATTGACGCCGGCTTCCGTCGGCCGCTTATGCGAGTGGCAATCCAAACAGTACG
>CAYVRC010000144.1:0-15397 GCA_964453205.1 uncultured Pirellulaceae bacterium
CGATCCCGACACGCCCGATCCGACTCCGCCCGAACCGGCCGCCAACATCACCGAGAAAACGATTCCGAAACGAACAAACGGACGAAGGGTCGTCGTACAAAACATCGGGGCCGGCTCCCTGGGGTAGACAAAAAGGTCTGCGTCAATTGCGATAGTCTTTGGTTGCCGGTTCGCTCGTGCGAATCGACGGCTCACGAGTTTACTCTGTCCTTCTGTCCTGCGGGTGGTCGATGGCGCTGATTGTCCTGCGTTGCCTTTTCCTAGCTTGTGCCGGCGGCGTCTCGGCTGCGGTGATCGACCTGTCACTGCCGACCAGCACGTCGCCGTGGGTCGCCTACGCGTTGTTCGCGTTCATCATGCTGTCGGCGTCCGCGGTGGTTCTGGGCGACATTTACATCCCCAAAAAGCGAATCGATACGATCACGGCGGTCTACTTCGGCGTCTTGATCGGCGTTTTGCTGACCTACATTTTGTGGGTGGCGATGGCGCCGCTGCTGGAACAGGCCGTCAACGGGCGGGCGTTCCAGCTGTTCGTGGGCCTGATCTTGGTTTACGTCTGCACGAGCCTGCTGCTGCAGACGAAGGACGATTTCCGGTTCTTGATTCCCTACGTCGAATTCGTTCGGGAAGTCAAAGGCTTCAAACCGCTGGTGCTGGACACCAGTGTCGTCATCGACGGTCGCATCGCCGATCTGGTCACCACGGGCGTGTTCGACAACCAGCTGATCATGCCGCGGTTCGCGTTGACCGAACTGCAAGCGATCGCCGACAGCAGCGACAAGCTGCGTCGCACCCGGGGCCGCCGCGGTCTGGACGTGCTGAACCGATTGCGGGCCGACGACCAAGTGGATTTTCAAATCTTCGACCGCGAATTGCCGGAGTTTGCCGGGCAAACCGTTGACCTGAAATTGGTCCTGTTGGCGAAGCATCTCGAAGGCAAAGTCGTCACCGGCGACTTCAACCTGAACAAGGTCGCCAAGCTGCAAGGCGTGCCGGTCATCAATTTGAACGAGATCAGCAATTCGCTCCGCCCGGTTTATCTGCCCGACGAAGTGTTCCGGCTGCGGGTGATCAAGCCCGGGGAAGGTCCCGATCAGGGCATCGGATACCTGGACGACGGGACGATGGTGGTCATCGAAGGCGGGCGGAAACGGATCGGCCAGGAACTGGAGGTCCGCGTGACCAGCACCCTACAAACGAACAGCGGAAAAATGATCTTTACCAAATACGACGGCGACGCCGATCGGGACGCTTGAACCGAGTTCGCTGAATCGGGGTCACCGCTCCCCCGCTGAGGTTTCGCCATTGCCGGCGTGCCTGTCGTGCTACAATGAATCCATCGCCCCGTATCGTTTTCTCATGGAAGCCGAACGCCCATGCCCGTGGAAATGCAACTCGCTCGAATCATCATTTCCGAGCTGACCGATAATCAAGTCATCTATCTGAAAGAAGCCGACGGGGATCGCGAGTTTCCGATCCTGATCGGAATTTTCGAAGCGACCAACATCGATCGACGCGTCAAGGAAGATTACCAACCGCCGCGACCGCTGACGCACGATTTGATCGTTCGCGTCGCGGAGTCTCTGGGCGCTCGCGTGGAAAGCGTGATCATCAGCGACCTGAACGACCACACCTATTTCGCCCAGCTCCGTTTGGTCCGCGCCGACGGGGAAACGATCGAAATCGATTCGCGACCCTCCGATGCGATCGCGGTTGCCGTGACCTTCGATCCGCCCTTGCCGATCTTCGTCAGCGAGACGGTTTTGGAAGCGGCCACCTCGACGGCCCCGTAACCTCGACGGCCCCGTAACGTCGACGTCCCCGTAACGTCGACGGCGACCCGATGTGCCGGTTCGGCTGTTCGTTCGGTTGGTTCGGCTCAGCGCCGGTTCATGGGGACGAACGAGCGCTGCGTCGCGCCGGTGTAGATCTGCCGGGGACGATTGATGCGGGTCGCCGGGTTGTCGTGCATTTCTTTCCAATGGGCCAGCCATCCGGGCAACCGTCCGATGGCGAACAGCACCGTGAACATCTGAATCGGGATGCCCAGGGCACGATAGATCACGCCGGAATAGAAGTCGACGTTCGGATACAGCTGTCGTTTGATGAAGTATTCGTCTTTCAGGGCGACCTCTTCCAATTGCTGGGCGACTTCGAACAACGGGTCGTCCAGGTTCAGTTTCGCCAGCAATTTGTCGCAGCTTGACTTGATGATCGTCGCCCGCGGATCGCGACTTTTGTAAACGCGGTGACCGAAACCCATCAAGCGAAAGTCGTTGTCCTTGTCCTTGGCCATGTCGACGTATTTCTTGACATTGCCGCCGTCCGCCGCGATGTTTTCCAGCATCCGCACACAGGCTTCGTTGGCACCGCCGTGCAGCGGTCCCCACAGGGCGCTGATGCCGGAACTGATCGACGCAAAAACGTTCGCGTTGCTGCTGCCGACCATCCGCACCGTCGACGTGCTGCAGTTCTGTTCGTGATCGGCGTGAACGATCAACAACAAATTGAGCGCTTCGGCAAAATCCGGATCGACCATGTATTCGGACGTCGGCGTGGCGAACATCATGTGCAAGAAGTTCTCGCAATAGTTCAACGCATTGTTGGGATACATGAACGGTTGGCCCAGCGATTTCTTGTGGCTGTAGGCCGCGATCGTGGGCAGCTTGGCGATCATTCGATAGATCGAAATCTCGACCTGTTTGGGATCCATCGGGTCGGCGGAATCTTGGTAGAAGGCCGACATGGATCCGACGACGCTACTGAGGATCGCCATCGGGTGCGTGTGACTGGGAAAGCCGTCGTAAAACCGCTTCATGTCCTCGTGGATCATCGTGTGTTCGCGGATGCCGAGTCGGAACTTGTCGGCTTGTTCGCGCGTCGGCAGTTCTCCGTAGATCAGCAAGAATGCGGTTTCAATGAAATCGCAGTTGGCCGCCAAGTCTTCGATCGGGTAACCGCGATAACGCAGGATGCCTTGTTCGCCGTTGAGGTACGTGATCGCGCTGCGTGTGCTGGCGGTGTTCACGAATCCCTCGTCGATCGTCACCAAGCCGGTATCGCGACGAAGGCGTCCGATGTCGATGGCCTGTTCGGCTTCGCTGCCCTCGACGATCGGGAATTCGTGTTCGGCGCCGTTCACATTGATTCGGGCTTTGGTCGTGGACTGCAATTCAAGGCTGGCGGATTGGCTCATCGGCAGTTTCCGAAATCAGTGATCGAGGCGAGACAGGCGGGCACAACTGGGACGTAAAAGAGTGTAGCGAGACGGCATCCCAACGACAATTAGCGACCCGAAACGGCGCCCCCATCGTCGCGGTCCTCAGCCGGCGTGCTGGTCCCGGCCGGCGAGCCGATGGATCCGGATCGACTCGATTTTCCGATTGCTGGCTCGCAGGACTTCGATTTCGGCGTCGCCGATGATCAACCGATGGCCTTCCTCGGGAATCGCGCCGGTGGCGTAAAGCACGCAGCCGGCAACGGTTTCGTAATCTTCACTTTCGGGCAGGTTCCAGCCCAAGGTCTCGTTCAAATCGTCAATCATCACGCGACCGTCCACCTCGACCGTGTCGTCATCGATGACCAGCACTTCGTATTCTTCCTCCTCGTCGGATTCGTCGACGATTTCACCGACGATTTCCTCCAAAGCGTCTTCGATCGTGACGACGCCGGCGGTTTGCTGGAACTCATCCAACACGATCGCCATGTGACTGCGGCTGTGCAGGAACTCTCGCAGCAGGGATTCGACGCTGCGATCCTTGGGGACCGTCCAAGGTTTCCGCATGATCTGTTCGATCGACCAGTCCGGCAGGCTGCCGGCGGTCAGATGCGGTAACAGATCTTTGACGTACAGAATACCGATGACTTGATCCAACGTGTCGCGGTACACGGGGAACCGCGTCCGGCCGCCTTCCAAAATCACCTCGAACGCTTCGGCCCAGTCGACCGACGCGTCGATCGCATCGACGTCGCCGCGCGGCGTCATGATGTGACCGACCGTGTCTTCGTGCAGCGTCATCACGCCTTGAATCATCTCGCGGACGCCGGGCCCGAAGTAACCTTCGCGGGTTCCCGCGGCGACGATCGTGCGAATTTCGTCTTCCAGTTGTTCTTCGTCCTCGTCTTCGCTTTCTTCTTTGCCGGCCAGTCGTCGGGTCAAGACTTCGACGAATTCGCCCGGTGCCGACAGGGGGCTCATCAAGATCGAAAGGCCTCGCCAAAACGGCCACGTGTGATACAGGACCGTCGTGGAGGAAAACCGAGTCACCGCGGCGGGCAACCAGCTGTGGGTCAGCATCATCATGCCGCCCGCGGCGATCCCCCAAGTCAACAAGCCGGCGGTGTCGGGTCCGTTCGCGGTGGCTGACGTTTCACGCAACGACAACGCCGTCGTTCCGCAAATCAAAAACACCACCGTGCCCATCAGACGCAGGTATCCGCTGCCGCGGATCGCCGCCTCTTGATGATCCAACACCGCGCCGAACCGTTCACGGTTTTTGCGAAGCCTGCAATAGGCTTCGAGCGAACGGCCGGCGAACCGATCGAGCAGTTCGACGCCCAGACCGCCGGTGCTGCTGAGCACGAAACCGAACAGCGAAGCCAGCCACCACAGTTGCCAATCGTTCATCCCGTCGCGTCCCGCGTCGAGGGTCGATCGTCGACGCCGAGCCCGTCGAACGCGACGAATCGATCGGCGGTGAAATCGTCGTCTTCGTGGACACCGATCGTTCGCAGCACGGCTTGTTCGGCACTCCGCATCCGCCGCCTCTGTTCCGGCGTTTGATCGTCCATGCCCGTGATGTGCAGCGTGCCGTGGATTACATACAGCAACAATTCGTTCACCGGACGGCGGCCGATCCGGCGGGCTTGGGCCGCGGCGGTCTCGACACTCACGACCAATTCGCCTTCGACGTGGGGCGGTCGGCATTCGTAACCGAAGCTGATCACGTCGGTGGCATGGTCGTGGTTCAGGTGATCGCGATTGATCCGACGAATGGCTCGGTCGCCGGTAAGGAAGACGCCGATCGAACCGCTGAGGCAACGACGCGATCGGGCGGCCGCGACGACCGCTTGCCGCACGACGGATTCGTCAAAGTCCCCGTCCGGGACGATGCCCCGCCACGTCGTCTGGTCGACATCGTCGTCATCGTAAGTCAATTCGATGATCAGCGTCTCGCTCGGCAAGTTCGGATCCCTGAACATCACGCGGATTGTTGACCGGGGTATTTGACTCGGGCGTGATAGATCGCCGTCAAGGACTTCACCAGACTCTGGCGAACGCGGTGCAGTTGCTCAAAGGTCAGTCCGCATTCGTCGAACTGGCCATCGGCGACTTTCTTTTGAGCGATCGAATCGACCAGCCCTTGGATCCGCGCGGGTGTCGGATCGACCAAAGTTCGGCTGGCGCTTTCGACGGTGTCCGCCAACATCAGCACGGCGGCTTCCAGCGTTTGCGGTTTGGGACCGGGATACCGAAAGTCCTTGTCGCTGACGGATTCGCGGTTCGGGTCTTCCTCGCTCCGCCGCGCCGCTTCGCGATAAAAATATTCGACCAGCGTCGTGCCGTGATGCTGCAAGATGAAGTCGATGATGGGTTCGGGCAGGTGGTGGCTGCGACCCAGATCGGCGCCGTCTTTGACGTGAGCGATGATCACCAGCGTGCTCATGGCCGGTTGCAAGAAATCGTGTTGATTGACGCCGCCGGATTGGTTTTCGATGAAATATTCCGGCTTGAACATCTTGCCGATGTCGTGAAAGTAAGCGCCCACGCGAACCAACAGCCCGTTGGCGCCGATCGCGTCGGCCGCCGCTTCGGCGATCGACGCGACGTTGATCGAATGGTTGTACGTTCCCGGTGCCCGCTGTGCCAAGCGACGCAGCAGCGGATCGCTGGCATCACCCAGCTCCAGCAGGCTCAGGTCCGTTTGCACGCCGAAACCCTTTTCGACCAGCGGCAGGAAAGGCGTCAGCGCCGCGGCGGGGATCAGGATGCAGAACCCCGCCCGGACCGCTTCACCCAGCAAGCCCCAAAGCACCATGTCGAATTGCGGGCCGCGATAAAGTGGTTCCGGACCCATGCCCAGGTCGCCGCCGGAAAGCGTTTGTCCGGTCACGATGCCGACGCCGATCACCGTCGCCATCGTGATCCCCGCGCTGATCGCGCCGACGTACAACAGGTGAGTTCGGGTGCGGACACGGCCGACCAACAGCGTGCACGTCGTGCAAGCGGCGGCCATGACGACCAGCTCGGATAACTGACCGCCGGTGAACAGAGTCAGGCTGACCGAGGCGGCAGCCATCAACAGCAGCGCCAGTTCTCGTCCGTAAACCACCGCCGCGATCATCGAACCCAAAACCAACGGGATCAACTCGATCCGCGACATCCGCTGGGACATCCAATAGCCCGACGAGATGATCACGACCATCAAGACGATCAGCTTGATCAATCGCACGTGATCCATCAGCAAACGGCGATCGTCGACAAAGAAGATGTAAGAACCGCACAGCAAACACAACGCCGCGATCATGCCGGCGTAGGCCGTGACGCGAGCCAGTTTGTCGGCCAAGCCCATCTTGGCGACCAGGACTTCCCATTCGTGACGCAGCAGTTGCAGCTCCCGCTGGCTCAGCGGTTTGCCGGCAGCCGCCAGTTCGGTCTTGCCGGTGAAGAAGACCTCCATCACCGGTTCGACCGATTGTGCGGCGGCTTGACGTGCCTTTTCCGTTTCCGCCGCGTCGTATTCCAGCGTTTCGTAATCGGGCAAGCGTGCGACGAACCAATCGGCCAGCATTTGCGCGACCGTGGTGACTCGTTCGTTTTCGCCGTCGAACCGTTGTCGAAACTGGTCCCGCAGTTTTGACGTGAAATCGGCCCCGGCTTCGGCGATCCGCACCGTTTTGATTTCGAGCGGTTTCGAATCGTCTTCCTGTCCCGGGGTGAACACGCGGATCACCCGCTGGTCGCCTTCGTCGATGCCGTGTTTCAAGGATTGCAGCAGGCCTTGTTCGATCATCGCGGCCATCGCCACGTCCGTGGCGTCCTCGACTTTACGCAGCTCCGGATCGTCCGACAACACGCTTTTGAGCAGCGAGAACCGTTCGGCGGGACTGTCGGCGTTTTCGTCGGACTCGTCGCCCTCGTAAAACTGGGCGAACGCTTGACGAGATTCCGGTGACATTTCGTCAAAGGACTTTGCGCCCAAGACCAGGAACAGTGGATTACGTATCGCCGCCTTGAGTTGTTTCAGGGGTCCCGGGCGGTTGCGATACATCGCCAGGACGCTGCGTCGTTTCTCGTCCCGGGCCGCCTCCGTTTTCTTCTCATCGGGGACTTCCATCCGCACACGCGTGATCAGCTCGCGGGCCGGGATCATGCCTTCGCGAAAAGCGAACGGGGGCCGCCAGGTTTCGCACAAGATCAACAGGGCGACCGCCCCGGCGGCGACGATGCCGAATCGGACCGCCAAATCTCTTTTGTCGTTGGTCTGCCACCACTGCGAAAACCGCGATTTGGGCAAACCCAGCGATTCGATCCGCTCTTTGCCCGCGCGATGCGTTCCCGCGCGGGGCTTGCTCGTTTTCGAACCGTTGGGCTTCGGCGTGTTGGATTGACTCATGCGAGATGCTTGGAACTCGAGTCGTGGTCCGCGACGGCTTGGTCGGATCGATCGCCGCGACTTCCACTGTTTTGATGTCGTTTGTCGAAGTCGTCGTAGGCTTCGACGATCTTCTGAACCAGTCGGTGACGAACGATGTCGCTGGCGGTGAGACGAACGCTGCCGATGTCCTCGATTTTCGCCAAGCGGTGCATCGCGTCCCGCAGCCCGCTGGTCACGCCTCGGGGCAAGTCTTGCTGGGTCGCGTCGCCGCTGACGACCACCTTGCTGTGCTCGCCCATCCGCGTCAGAAACATCTTCATTTGGGCGATCGTCGTGTTTTGAGCTTCGTCCAAAATGATGAAGGCGTCGTTCAAGGTTCGACCCCGCATGTAAGCCAACGGAATGATCTCGATCACGTCTTGTTCCATCAGATTTCGGGCTTGATCGAAGTCGACCATTTCGCCTAACGCGTCCATCAGGGGTCTCAGGTAGGGGTTCAGCTTGGCGCGCAAATCGCCCGGCAGGAAGCCCAAAGACTCCCCGGCCTCGACGGCCGGTCGAACCAGGACCATCTTGCGGACCTCCCCGGACTTGAGCGCTTCGACGGCCATGGCGACGGCCAAATACGTTTTCCCGCAACCGGCCGGACCGGTGGCGAACGTCAAATCGTGGCGACGGATCGCTTCGACGTAACGAGCCTGCCCGGGGGTCCGCGGCTTGATCTTGCGGCCCGCGTGCTGAATATCGATCGGTTCGTTGGAGACGGGAATCACCACGGCCCCCTCGGTCTGGGCACCTTCTTCGGTGGCGGCCGATTCGACGTCGCCGGGGCTCAGGCAACCGTTCTTACGCGACAGGTGCCTCAGACGTTCGAGCGTCCGCGTGGCGGCTTGGACGTCGTCGCCTTCCCCCGAAATTTTGATGCGGCCACTGCGATGAGTGATCGCGACGTCGAACAATCGTTTCAGCTTCCGTACGTGTTGATCGCGTGGCCCGAAAAGCGTCAAGATCTCTTCAGGGCTGGCGATCGAAAGGGTAGCTTCAGTCATTCAGGGTCCTGAAGGAAAGAAAGAACGGTCGATCCCGCGGTTGTCGATTCTATACGCCGATTCGACGCCGGGGCCAACCAAAAATCGGGGGCGGCCGGACTCGCTCGGTGTGCCGGGAAATTCCATTTTTTTGTCAAAATCCTCCCGCCAGCCCCAGCCACAACAGGACAAAGGCCGGCATTGCGGCAGCCAACAACGAATCCGAGACGTCCCACACGCCGCCCAAGCCGGGCAACCAGTCACCCGAATCTTTTGCGCCGGAGTCACGTTTGATCAGCGATTCGGCCAAATCTCCCAGCATTCCCGCGGTCATCAGCACCGGCCCGATGATCAGGCACGCCCACCATGGACCGGCAACGGCACGTTCGGGTTCGCCGCCGACCGCCTCGCCGAATCGCGGACCGCCGGTGTCCCTCTGTGACTCGTCGCTGTTCGTCTGGACAGTCGTTCGGGCCTTTTCGGAGGGCGTCGAAAGTCTCGGAATCAAGATGCCCACGCAAACGGCTGCAACGATCGTAGCGGTGATCACGCCGCCGACCGCCCCTTCGACGGTCTTGCCGGGACTGAGCCGCGGGATCAGCTTGCGTCGTCCGAGCGACTTGCCGGTGAAGTAAGCCCCCGCGTCGGCGCTTTTCGTGACGGCAATGATGGACAACAAAGCCGCCAAACCCCAAGCCGGCGAGACGCCCGCGTTCAGCTGGCGGATCATCACCAGCATCGCCATCGGCATGCCGACGTACAACGAGACGAACGTCGCGGCCAGCGTTCGTTCGATCGCGCCTTTTCGGCCTTCGTCGTAGTACCACATCTCGACAGCCAACGTGAAAAAGATCGCGGCAATCGCGGCGACGACGACCGCGCCGGCCGAGAACAACACCCTGACGGCGTCGTCCGAACCGGCCGGGTTCGGCCAAACCATCGGAACGGCCGCCGACAAAGTCACCATCGACGTGGCGACCAGACAGGTCCCGCGAGAGACGAATCGGCCGCTCGACCGCAACAGCGTCGTGACGTCCCAAGCCGTGCCGAGTGAAAAGAACAGCAGCGCCGGCAACAGCCAGACGCCTTCCTTGCCCGGCGGCGAATAACGGATGTCCAAAAACACCAAACCGATCAGCACGGCGATCAACACCGCCGACGTCCGCAGGCGGGCTTGTAAATTACTCGTTGACATTCAAACCGCCGAAGCGTCGTTGTCGAAGTGAGAATTCCGCCAAAGCCCCGTCGAAGTCGGCTCGCGAAAACTCCGGCCAACACTTTTCCGTCACCCACATCTCCGCATAGCTCAACTGCCAAAGCAAAAAGTTGCTGATCCGCATGTCACCGCCGGTTCGAATCATCAAGTCGATCTCCGGCAATCCGGCGGTGTCCAAATGCTCGGCGAATAACGCTTCGGTTAAAAGATCCTGCCGAATTTCGCCCGACGCGATTTTTGCGGCGACCTTTCGCGTCGCGCGGACGATCTCGTCACGACCACCGTAGTCGATCGCCAATACCAAACGGGTCCCCGGGTTTCCCGCGGACATTTCCAACGTCCGGTCCATCTGATCGATCACGTCGGCCGGCAAACGGTCGCGGCGGCCGATGACGCCCAGTCGGAGCCCCTGGTCCATGATCGTCCGACGTTCTTCGACCAGGTATTGTTCCAGCAAATGCATCAGAAAGTCCAGCTCGGGCTGCGGACGTTTCCAGTTCTCGCTGCTTAAACAATACAGCGTCACCGCGTCGATCTTTCGCTCGGTCGCCGCTTCGCTGACCATGCGGACCGTCGTGACGCCCCGTCGATGGCCTTCGACTCGCGGCAAACCCCGTGCCGTCGCCCAGCGGCCGTTGCCGTCCATGATGATCGCGATGTGTCGTGGCAACACCGCCCCGGCGACGCCGGCGGTTTGTGGATCGTTTCGGGCCGCCGTGGCTGGCTCGGTTCGGGACACGGGCTCACTTGAACTTACGGGCATGACTCGGATCAGACGGTCGCCGAGAGCGACAAGCCGGCCGCTTCCTCGGTAAAAATCGTCTGGGCACGATCCGGGCCGACCGACAGGATGCCGACGGGAACGCCGACGAGCTCTTCGATTCGTTTGACATAATTCATCGCGCCGTCGGGAAAGTCGCTGACCCGACGGGCGTCGTCGACGGGCTGTTTCCAACCGGGGATCGATTCGAAAATCGGTCGACAGCGACGGAGTTGGTCCGCGTGACTGGGCACCCGCGTGATGCGTTCTCCGTCCAGTTCGTAGGCGACGCAGATTTTTAACTCGTCCAAGTGCGCCAGCACGTCCATCATCATCAGGGCCAATCGTGTGACCCCGCTCAGCCGCGCCGTGTAACGCACCGCGACGGCGTCGAACCATCCGCACCGCCGGGGACGCCCGGTCGTGGTGCCGAACTCGTTGCCCAACTTGCGAATCTGATCGCCCGTTTCGTCTTCCAGTTCGGTGGGGAAAGGGCCGCCGCCGACCCGCGTGCTGTACGCTTTGCAGACCCCGATCACCGTGTTGATGTACTTCGGCGGCACGCCCGCTCCGGCACAGACGCCGACGCCACTGCTGTTGCTGCTGGTCACGAAGGGATAGGTGCCGTGATCGATGTCCAGCAGGGCGCCTTGAGCGCCCTCGAATAAAATCTTTTGATCTTCCTCGGCCGCGTCCAAAAGGAAGTCCGTCGTGTCGCCGATCATGCCGTCCAGCCGGCCGGCCCAAGACGCCGCCAGCTTGACGACCTTGTCCGGCTCGATCTCGGCCAGTTCCTCGGCGCTGGCACCCAAGCCTTTCAGGATTTCCGTTTTTTGCCGGGCGACCGTCGCGACCCGTTCGTCACGCTCGGCTTGGGTCAGGTCGATCATGCGGATCGCGTGAGTGCGACCGACCTTGTCGCGATAACACGGCCCGATGCCGCGGTTGGTCGTGCCGATCGATTCCCCGCGAACCGCCGTCGCGTTGATCGCCGCGTCCTCGACACGGTGCCAGGGCATCACCAAGTGCGCCCGCTCGCTGACCCGCAAGTTCCGGCGACAATCGATCCCCCGCGCGGCCAAGCCGTCGATTTCTTCCAGCATCGTTTCGGGGTTGATCACAACGCCCGGGGTGATCAAATTTTGGACCCCCGCGTGCAAGATCCCGCTGGGGATGTGATGCAGTTTGTAGGTTTCGTCGCCGGCGACCACGGTGTGCCCGGCGTTCGCGCCGCCTTGGTAACGCACGACCAGATCGAAGCGAGGCGCCAGCAGGTCGACCAATTTTCCCTTGGCCTCGTCACCCCACTGCAACCCGATCACACAAGTTCCCGACACGCACCCAGCTCCCGAAAAACGGCAAAGCCTAGGCGGATTCGCTTCGCCTGGCAAGCATCCCCGAGCCCATCGGCGCCGACTTTCGTCGCACCGGCGGGCTCGACCGTCGATCCCTTTTCAGCGAAGGAAATCCCATGAAAATTCTTTGTTTCAGCGACCTGCACCGTGACCGCCAAGCCGCCGCCGAACTGGTCCAACAGGCCCGTTCGGTCGATCTTGTCATCGGGGCCGGCGATTTCGCCAACCGGCACGTCGGCCTGAGCGACACCCTGGACGTGTTGGCGTCGATCACCGTTCCCACGGTGCTGGTGCCCGGAAATGGCGAAACGCTCGACGAATTGCGGGCCGCCACCGAGCACTGGTCGGCGGCCCGGGTGCTGCACGGCGACGGATGCGAAATCGCCGGCGTGCCGATCTGGGGCGTGGGCGGCGGCATCCCCGTGACGCCGTTCGGCGACTGGAGCTACGACTTCGATGAAGAAACCGCCGCGACCTTGCTGAACGGTTGTCCGTCGTCAGGCATCCTGGTCGTCCACTCACCGCCCTTGGGCATCGTCGACCACGACGCCGACGGTCGTGTCCGAGGCAGCCGCGCGATCCTGGACTGCGTCCGAGAAAAAGAGCCCCGCTTGGTCGTTTGTGGGCATATCCACAGTAGCTGGGAAAAACAGGGAACTTGTGGAGAATCAACGGTACTCAACGCAGGGCCGCGGGGTTGTACCGTTGAACTGGTGGACGATTGAGCGAAACGACGATTGAGCAAAACGACGCACGGAACGTTTCTCGCAATCGGCGCGACTCCGTGTCTTCATGAAACCGTTGATCACCCATGCGGGTGTGACAGTGTTTCATTTTTCACTCTCGGAAAACCGCCCGGGCCTGATAAGTTCATTCCGGTCCCGGCAGGTAAACCGCGTCCGTTGTCCGACCCGAATGTTGCTGCTCGACGTAGAACCCGCCACTCCAGATCATTGCCTTGTCGGATCACCACTCAATGAAAGATGTCCAGTTCTTGCTCGTCGAGGACAACGAAATCGACGTGATGGCGTTCGTCCGAGGGCTGAAAAGGCAACGCATCGCGAATCCGTTGATCGTGGCGGGCAACGGCGTCGAAGCGCTTCAGATCCTCCGCGGGGAACATCCGGACAAGGTGATCGAACGGCCGTTCATGATTTTCCTGGATATGAACATGCCGATGATGAACGGCATCGAATTCCTGGAAGAATTGCGCCAAGACGAGGAACTCTGTGCCAGCGTCGTGTTCGTGTTGAGCACTTCGGATCATCATTCGGATCTGTTTGCGGCGTACAAGAACAACGTGGCCGGTTATATTTTGAAGCAAGACCTGGGCGACGCGTGTTCGAACCTTCATGAGATGATCAGCAGCTATGGCCGCATCGTCGTCCTCCCCTAATCGATGACGACTCGCCCGATCACGGTCTCGGCGGTCGTTGCCTGATCCGGACGTACGCCCATGCAGTCGCTTCGTGAATTCTTTGCCGACAACAATGAGTTGCTGTACGACGCCATGGAACTGGCCACGTGCGGCTACTACGTTCGACCGTTGATCGCCTCGGTCGCTGGTCGATCAGGCGCTGTGCGATCGGACTCGGCCACGACCGTGATGCTGTCACGGCAGTGCATGCAGGCGCTCGGCCATCCGATCGTCCCCGATGACCAGGCCGCCGAGTTCTGGCGATCCCTGTATCATCCCAACGACATCGCTCGCGTCGAAGACGTGATTCGCCGAGCGGTCGACGACGTGATCGATTCGGCGAACAGTCCCAGTGTCCACCTGGATTATCGGCTCCGCCGCGTCGACGGAAGTTATCGCTACACGCGGGAAACCGGCCGCGTCATGCGAACGAACAAGCTCGACGAGGCCGCCGGATCCGACAAAGATTCTCGGCCCGGCGAAGCTTTCTGGATCGGCGTCTTGGCCGACATCGATCAACAGGTCGCCTACGAACGCAAACTGGTCAGCCAGAACTACGAGATCCAAACGATCCTCGACACCATTCCGACCTACATCTGGGTCAAAGACAATCAGTCGCGGTTCTTGAAAGTCAATCGCGCCGCCGCGGTCGCCAGCGGTCTGGAAATCGATCAAATCGAAGGCCGTTTGACGTCCGAGGTTTATCCGCAAATGGCCCAGCGTTACCAGATGTCCGACGAACAACTGATGCACGACGCGCTTGTCCAAGATAACCCTGAAATCTTGGTCAGCGCCGACGGCACGCGGCGACGAATGCGAATCGACAAATACAAGCTTCAATCCGAAGCCGACCCCGAACCTCGGATTTTGATCGTCGGCACGGACGTGTCCGAAATCGAAGGCACGCAGTTGGCCTTGCGAAAAAGCGAAGCCCAATTCCGAGCCGTCTTTGACGCCAGCCCGATCGGCATGCTGTTGGTCGACGGCGACGGAATCATTTTGTTGAGCAATGACGAAGCCGACAAAATGTTCGCCTACGAAAACGACGGACTGACCGGAAACTCGATCGAGGCACTGGTCCCCGCGGCGCGTCGTCCCAAACACGCCCAGATGCGTTCGCATTTCATCAAGGAACCCGGCGACGGTCGGCGGATGGGATACGGCCGCGAGTTCACGGCCGTCCGCAGCGACGGAACCACGTTGACGGTCGAAGTTTCCTTGACGAACATCCAAATCTCCGACAAACGCGTGACCCTGGCCAGCGTGTTCGACGTCACCGAACGTGCCGAGACCGCGACGAAGCTGAAACTGGCGGTCGAAGTCGGCAACGTCGGCTTCTGGGAATTCGACCTGACCGACCAAAGCGTCGAACTCTCGCCACAAGCGCTGATGCAACTCGGGTTGACCGAACCCTGGACGGACTTGGAGGGATTCAAAGAAAAGGCGCATCCCGAGGACATCCAAAACGTGCTGGACAAAGTCGACCAGCACGTGCGTGGTGACATTCCCTTGTTCGAAGCCATTTTTCGACTCCTGCATGCCGACGGGACGTACCGTTGGTTCTTGTCACGCGGCAGCAAAATCACTGACGACGACGGGACGCCGGTTCGCCTGGTCGGATTCCACATCGACATCACACAGCAACAAAAATTGAAACTGGAATTGGAACGTAGCAATCACGACTTGGACCGGTTCGCCTACATCGCTTCGCATGACTTGAAAGCGCCGTTGCGAGGGATCCAGCATGTCAGCCAATGGATCGAAGAAGACTTGGGCGATGACATCAACGATCAAATCAAGGAACACCTCTCACTGCTGTCCAGTCAATCCAGTCGGATGAATTTGCTGTTGGACGACTTGTTGGCCTACGCCCGCGTGGGCCGACAAACCCAGGAATCCGAAATCGTCGATCTGAATGAAATCGTTCAACAGCTGTTCGATTTCATGACGCCCCCCGCGCATCTACGGTTGCGGATCGAAGGGGAGTTGCCCACGTTTCGAACGAATCGTCCGTCGCTGGAAC
>CAYVRC010000145.1:0-5497 GCA_964453205.1 uncultured Pirellulaceae bacterium
CGATGACGGTTGGCCAGGAATCCGTAGTGACGGATCCGCACGAAACCGTCGGGCAACACGTGGCTCAGGAACCGTCACGCTACTGACCCGGCGCGCCGGAACGGCATTCGCAAAAGGTCGAGTCCGAGCGACGGGCAAGAAAAATCTATCAGGTGCCTACCTCGCGACTTTGCCCTCGGGTCAATACGAAATCCGCGTGACACATGGAGGTCACTACCAGCAGAAGAAAACTGTCACGTTGGGGATCGCTTCGATGACCGAGCGCATGTTGCCGGACCCGCGGCGAGCGTTGGAATGACGAAGCCGCTCGGGTGCAAACGAATGTCAGGTAACGCTCGCGGCACATTTTTTGCACTCGCACCAGTAACATCACACGCTCATGGGGAGATCGTCGGCGATGACTAGAAAAGCGTATTGGGCTTATTGTTTCCTGTTTCTGTTTTCTGCTGGGCAGCAACTGATTGCCGCCCAGTCGCTGGATCAGAACTTCGATCGTGATGAACCGGTACAGCTCATCGTTGTTCAACTGGCGACGGGCGAGACGGGTCAGGCCGTCGACGAAACGCTCGCACTGGATCTTGGTCTGGGGTTTCCGCTTTGGCTTGGTTCGCTGGGGCGAGACGCGGATACCGCAATTCCCTTTGGTGCCGTATCGGACCAGACCGAGCCAGTTCGCACGATGGAAGCGGGACAAGGCCGTACCTTTCGGTTCGACATCGCCGGTTCCGCCATCAATGATCCACTGGAAACTTTGCCGGCATTGCTGGACGACGTTCGCGTTTCGGATATTTCGCGGATCGGACTCTTGGCCACCGGCGAATCGGATTGGTGCTTGAGTGAATTCAGCATCACCATCAACGGCAAGCCCTTCTACTCATCAGCCGGCTTGGACGTTCATGTTCAGAACGAACAGGCGCTCGCCGAAGCACGGTTGAGTGAACTCGGCGGGGAAGTCGACCCGATGGTCGAACAAGCCGAGTCGCTGCGGGAACTTGTCGGCAGCGGACTGGCAACCGACGACGAAGCGCAACAGCTTCGTGACCTGGGCGCGGTGATCGTTCCCAAACTGCAAGAGCGAAGCCGCATAGAACGTCAAATTCAGGGCAGCTATCCGTGGTATCTGGCGCGGGATTTCCGCTCCCCTTGGCGAAACGGCCACGATGTCGAATCGATGTCGGTGACGTTGATCGTTGCGCCTCACAGGGGGGCTGAAACGCGCAACTACGTTTACTACCAGACCGGTGGACGAAAGTACCTATTGTCCTCGCCCGCCAACCCGCTGACGCATGAATCCGGCCCGCAGACGTTTGCGATTGATTTGATCGGTGGCCCCGCGACGGCCGGTGATTTGCGAGGCCATTCGGTTGGCATGCTGGGAACCGACCAGCCGCAAGGCGAAACGCCCGATCGGGCCCACGTGCAACGCATGCTGGTCGAAGTCGACGGCCGGATCGTCTACGACAGCGACGAATCCGAACTCGATCGATTGTCGTTGGAAGCGACGCGGTTGATCCCGCCGGCCCATCGCAGTGCAAGCGGCGCAGTTGTCGTCAACACACCGGTTCCGCGTGAAGCGTTCGTGTGGAACGCCGGCGAAGGCCAAGGTTTGGACTTGGTGCATGGCGGTGCCCATGCCTTGCCGCCGCCGACCGACCCGACTTGGCCGCGGCCCGAAGCGGATCTGGTTCATGACGCTCAAGTCGAAACGATGGAAGAGCTGCAACCGGGCTTCCAAGCAGGATTTGAACCGTTTCCCGGTGAAAGTTACGACACGCCCGACTGGAGTGTGTCTTACGAAGAAAGCTTTCACGCCGAAGGCAACTTCCCGCCACCCGGCGGTGGTCCTTGGGCGGCGGATCCATGGGCGGGTGGCGGTTGGGGAGGGGATCCGTGGGCAACCGATCCGTGGAGTGACCCTTGGGGTAGTGCCCCCTGGAGCGGCGGCGGAGTCGATCCGTGGGGATGGGGGCCGCCGCCAAGTTGGCTGGATGTGCTGGCCGGTGCGTTGTTGGGCCACTTCGGAACCGACGTCACAGTGATCGAGGAAATCATCGAAGAAGTGGTCGCCGACCCGATCGGCGATCCCCCACAGATTCACAACCTGATCTGGGACTTGGGATTGATGCCTACCGGCGAAGTCACCTGGGATGTCACGGGTGATGAAAGCGACATTGCTCGCTATGAAATCGAAATCTTCATGTTCTGGCCCAACCGAGCTGACCCGATTGGGGTTCCGGTGGCCAGCATGACGGCAGGGCCGGGCGCGCGCCACGCGGTTGTCGATTTGGACGACGTGACCTTGTTCCACGCGATCAACACCGATCCGCTTTCCGTCTACACCATCTCTCGCATCACACCGATCCTGCTTTCCACGGGCGAACCCGCGCCGGGTCAATTCGGCATCGTCCAAACGATCAATTTTGGCACCGCACCGATCGTCGCGCTGAATCCGACCTACCGCTATCTGGACAGCGCCGGGGTTGCAAATGACCAGTTGTTGTTAATCGGTGACCCCATGATGTCAATGGATCGGGCCGCGTGGATCGATCCCGCGCCGATGACCCATCTGGGATTCGTATTCGCGCCCACCTTCTTCGGCAAGAGCATTGTCTTCAAGCCATCCGACGGTGACGCCTACATGGCCTATCCGTTTGAAGTCAGCGAGCCCATCGAAAACGACGTGATCGCGATCGCACACATCGGATTTCTCGGCGAAGCCTGGGATTCCCCCAACGCGGCCAGCGTCATGTTGCACGTGATGCAAGAAGACACCACAGGCATGCCGTTAACATCGTATTCCAGCACCCCGGTCGCGGTCGGACCGCTGTTGCCCGGTGAACCTCACCCGATGCCGCTGGTCAGTGTTGACGTTCCGGCGTTCATCGATCCAGTCACGACCCTGCCGATCCCGACGAACTTGCGAGTCATCACCCGAGTCGAGGGTGGCGACCTTGACCCTGACCACCCACCCGTGATCGTCAATCTACGTGTCGTGGATACGCCGCCATGATTGCTTCATCCCATGTTCCACCCCACCGCCAAGCTCGACAAGCGCCAACCCAGTCGGTGAATTCCATGTTCTCCAAATTCAGCTATCTCGCATTGACCATCGTCGTGGTCACGACTTCCGTCGCTGCCACCGCCCAGGCCGACTCCGGTGTAACGGGTCGTGTTGCCGGTCAGGGGATCGATGGCAAGTACATCGGCATGGTGCCCGGCGCGACGATCGAAGTCCTGAAACCCGGTGGCGAAGTCACGGCCACGACAACGGCCAACGCCCACGGGATGTTCAAGATCCAACTGCCGCCGGGGCAGTACTTCTACCGCGTGAGAGCCGAAGGCTACAAAGATGAAGACGCCGGTCGCGGTTTCGAAATCGAACGCGGCGATCAAATGGAGTCGTTCCACCTTTCGCTGACCAAGGGCGAAAACGATCCTGATCGTGTCCCGGTGGTGCCCCCCGAATCGACGCACGGAACTTTGATCGGCCGAGTCGTCGAAGAAATCGCCGGAGTGGTACACGAAATTCGTTTTGCCAGGATCACGTTGGTCAACGAGACGACTCGCCAAGTCGTCGAGGTCGACGCCAGACCTCGTGGTGGTGTTGCCGGCGTGGATGACGGCGAGTTCAGAACTTCGTTGCCCGCCGGAATTTGGCGCGGGTCGGTGCGAGCCACCGGCTATGATCGCTACGTCGATCCCAAACCGATCGTGATCGAAGTTGACGAAACGACCGCGCGTACGTTCAAACTGCGTCGCTACGAACCGCCGGCGGAGATGCTGGCCATGCAAGGCATTCGTGGCGAAGTCGTCGTCGAGAAAGCCGGACGCACGTACTCACCGCCCTTCGCGGTCACGATCCGTGCGATTGGCAAGCGAGATCGCGCCGTGGCGCACACCGAAACAATAGCACCGGGCGCGGGAAGCTTTTCCTTCAACCTGCTGCCGGGCGGTTATCAGGTGGTTGCTTCGGCTGCCGACACGCAGTTTGCCAAGGCCGTCAGCCCACCGACCTATGTCTTTCCCGGACGCTTTTCCAACGTGCGATTAGTGATGCGTGAAAAACCTGAAGAGCTTCGCATCGTGGACATGGAAACCATCCAGCCCGAACAAACGATCACTCCCGATCCACAGCCCGATGGTGCGCAACCCGATTCCCGCCCTGATCAACTCGGCCCGCAGCCGGAACCACCAGACGTAGAAATCGTCGCGTTGGATCGACTCAACAAACAGCCGCTGATCGGTACCGAAGTCTTACTGCGCGAAGTCAGCGATCAAAAGGCCACCGTGATTCGCGGACTGACCGACGCAAGCGGAATCGCTCGATTCAAAATCCCAGCAGGCAGATACTTTGTCGTTGCGCGGTTGGCGGGCTTTGAAGTCGTCGCCGCGACACCTGTCGAGAATTTCTCCCGAGGCCGGTTGCTGCTGGACATTCAAGCAAAACGTAACAACCGAGCCACTTTCGTATTGGGGCGAAACCGCGAACCGGAAGTCACCCGCGACACCGGGTTGGTGATCCAGGTCGAAGATGAAAAGGCTGGATCCCCCGTCGTGGGCGCAAGCGTTGCCATCGCGCGCGCGATGCTAAAACCGCGAATCTTGACAACCGGTACAACTGGCGAAGTCCGCGTTCCCGAGGCGGTTGCCGGACGCTATTCGATCCGCATCACGCATCCGGAATACATCACCGTGGGCCGGGACATTGACTTTGACCCCGCCAATCCACGTCATGATTTCGCGATGTATCGACGGGCGACGTACACCGACCGTGACATCGCAATGTCTCGATCCTCCCATCCGATCGTTCCCGGCGGTGCGGAATTGCTGGCTGTACAAGGTTGGGTCGTCACTCCCAAATACGAGTCAAAGCAACCGTCCATCACGAACCGCATCGTTCCGCGGACGCTTCGCCCGGCAGGCCAACCCGATTGGACGCAAGTGCAGCCCGTCGCCGGCGCAGATGTGCTGTGGTACTGGCCCGGCACGACAAGCGGCGCCGGCGGGGACGTGCTACCAGGCGCCGTGCGAAGGGTCCGCACGGATTCGCGAGGCCAATTCCGAATCTCCAGCGTCGCCGAAAACGCCTACCGCGTGGTCGTTCGCGCCGTCGGCTATCGCGATCTCGACACGCGGGTCAGCGTGCGTCGGGGAATGAGCGACCCGGTGTTGACGTTGACTCCATCGGCTAGTGGCGTTCGCCAGGATGATCAAACGGCTTTGCTACAAAAGCAGTTGTCGATCCAGGTGGTTGACCAACGTCGCCGCATCGGTGTTCCCGAAGCCACCGTTTCGATCCTCCGCGCGGGCAAACCGCTGCGCACCGGTACGACCGACAAGCAAGGGATCTTCCGAACACGGGTTCCCCAGGGCTCATATCAAATCAAAGCGTCGGGCGAGAACATCACGCCAGGCGGAACGCAGGCAAATGTCACCAACCGCGACATCAACGCGACGATCATGGTCCAGCGAACGTCCGGCGGAACGACGCCCGGCA
>CAYVRC010000145.1:5597-15316 GCA_964453205.1 uncultured Pirellulaceae bacterium
GTGATTCCGGGGACAGTGACTCCGTCCCAATCAAACTATCCCTTGTCGGTTCACGTGGTCGATCGCCGGCGTCAAGGCGTTGTCGGAGCGACGGTGGTGGTGATGCGAGGCAACCAGACGATCAAGTCCGGCCAAACCAATGGTCAAGGTTTCTATCGCACCACGGTTCCCAGCGGCAACTATTTCTTGAAGGCGTCCGGATCGAAGATCAACCCGGGTGGTACCCAAGTCAGTGTGCAAAACCGCGCTACCAATGCGACGGTCAGTGTGACGCAAACGCAGCCGAGTTCATCGCAGACGGGGCCTCCGCAAGTTCAGCTCAAGTACCTCGCTCAGTACCGAGCACCCGGCAGCAAAACTTGGTCGATGATCGGTTCCTACGGCGATCGAAAGTCCGCTGAATCGGCGGTCAAGCGAGCCAAGTTGCCGCCGAAATCCGAAACCCGCGTCGTTCCGCAATCCGCTCCGACGCAACGACGTGGCATTACCATTCCTCGCCGGAGTTTCTCCACAGGGCCACGCTAGGCTGATCTCCGTCTCGATGGCGAATTGGCGAGCGAACTTGCGATTCCTCGTTCGGGAATCGAGTTCCTCGGCGACCTCGGACACGTCTTTTTGATTTTGCACCGGTCGACCCGAACACCTCGGCGAACGAGTCAACGTATCTCCATCCTGGTCCGCTGCAGGAGTTCGCAAGGCAGCCATTCGTCCTGCAGCAGGTGCATCTGGAAGTTGCGAGCTTGCTGAGTCGTGCCCGGAACCATATTTGCATACTCAGTATTCCTACCTGACGCTGCCCTCTCTGCGGGGGGAACTTCGCGGCAGAACCGAACGGCACTCGCTCTGGTTGGAAATCGGGCGTCTCGCGTTCTGACAGAGTTTGCTTGATCACGACCTTCACCCCACAATAACTTCATGCTTCGCTGGAAAATCGGCAGTGCCTTTAAATATGGTGCTCATGCCGTAGAGAAACGCATTGACGCGGTAAAACGCGGATTCAAGACTCGTTTTGACTTGTTTGATCCGGTCTGCATCGTACCCTACCACGGCTACGGCAATGACCGTCAGTGGTATTTGAAGGGACGTGTGGTGGAGGAGTTGGGGATCCCAGAACCTACTGCGGATGCGTCCTGGTGGCAAAACGTCCGCGCGATGTCCCGGCGTTTCACCAGCGACGAAATCCCCTTTGTTCGGCTCCGAGCCCACTTGGGCGACCAGAGTTGGGAAGGCAAGACAGACGACGAAGGCTATTTCGAGTTTTCCATCAATCCCGGGCAGTTCGACGACACGCGTCTATGGCACGACATTGACCTGAAACTTCTGGACCAGGTGGTGAAAGGGCAGGGCGAGGTCGAGTCGGTAGGCCAGGTGATCGTGCCGGCGGCCGAGAGCACCTTCGGGGTAATCAGTGACATCGACGACACGATTTTGCACAGCCACGCTACCGACACGCTACGCCTTGTCCGTATGACCTTGATGGGTAACTCGCGTACACGGATCGCTTTGCCAGGTGTGCCGGCGTTCTATCGCGCTTTGCAGAGGGGAGACAGTGGCGAAACGGCCAATCCGTTCTTCTATGTTTCGAGCAGCGCATGGAATCTGTACGATGCGTTGGAAGATTTCATCCATTACCGCAACATCCCCAGGGGGCCGATCCTGTTGAGAGACTTGGGGATCGACAAGACCAAGTTCATCAAGACAGGCCACGAGCACAAGCTGGAAAAGATTCGCCGCATCTTGGAAGTCTGTCAATCGCTGCCGTTCATCTTGATCGGCGACGCCGGCCAACACGATCCTCAGCTTTATCGCCAAGCGGTGAAGGAATTCCCAGGCCGCATCAAAGGAATCTACATCCGCGAGGTCGGATGGAAAGACCGTTCGCAGGAGGTCGGCGAGATCGCGGAGGAGGTCGCCGAGTTGGATTCAGAGGCGGAAATGCGATTGGTTCGCGGAACGGTTCCGGCAGCAGAACATGCCGCTCAGCGAGGTTGGATTGATTCAGCGGCAATCGACGAGATTCGCCGCGAGGTCCAGATCGAAGAGCAGTAAAAAGTGCTCGGCGAAGCACGGCAGCTCAATCAGCCAGCCAGGGGGACACAGCGGGCTTTTCGCAGGTCCGCTTCGGCATACAACAGCCGTGGTTGGCAGCCATCCTAGACGACGGATATCCCCAGCCAAACGCAGGCATACCGAGATCGGTGATCGTCTCGGTTTTTGAGTCGTAGCTCAAGACACGATCGCCGTGAAAGCGTTCGTTGTCGATCCACCGATAGCGAACGAGTTGGCTAAAACAAATCACGACTTGGCTGTAGCTTGACGGCGGCTCGCGTTACAATCTTTGCCGAAGCACCGGACGGATAAGCATTACCCGATCAATCTTAGGCGTAGCGAAAAGCGGCACGAGTTTTCGGCCACTCAAAGCAACGTTGCGTAACAGGAAACGAGCAGTTCATGAAAACTCTTGCCACTCTTTCGCTCCTGTTGACCTCTTTCCTTAACTCGGTAGGCGGGGCGGAATTTGTTCTCGTCGATGAAGAAGCCGGAGTCCGTCCCGCTCCGGTCGTTCTCTTCGAAGACGCGCCGCCGTACACCCGAGATGCCGCCGTCGAACTGGTCACCGACATCGAAACAATTTGCGGCGTGCGGCCGGAGTTGATAGACGGCGCGCCCCAAGTTATCCCCGAGCGAGCCATCTGGGTCGGATACCAACCGGCGCTCGATTCGTTGTTTCCGCTGACCGATTTCGACTTCCAGAATCCGGAAGAGATTCTTATCGCGGCCAATAAAAATCACCTCGTTATCGCCGGCCGGGATCGTTGGCATCCCGAGCATCTCGTGGTCGAAGGGGCCGACGAGACGATCGAAGGACGGCAACAGGAATACGGCACGGTCAACGCGGTCTCTACCTTTCTGCAGGATCAACTCGGCGTGCGGTGGCTCTGGCCGGGAGAGTTGGGTGAGGACATTCCGCAACGAAAGCAGATTGCGTTTGAGCCCTTTGAATATCGTTACCATCCGCAGATCCGGGCGCGCGGCGGAGCGTTCAACTTTTCGGCGCTGAGCAACAAGGGCTACGGTCGGGCTCATCGGTGGACACGGCGACAGCGGTTGCAGCTCGATTCGCTCCGCAGCGAGGGCGGACACGCTTTCGGTGACTGGCACGAGCGTTTTCACAAAACGAAGCCCGAGTTGTTCGCGCTGCAGCCGGACGGCACGCGTGGCACGCATCCCAGCCCGAAGAATGTGAAGCTTTGCCAATCGAACCCGGCTGTCTGGGAGCAGTGGCTGTCCGACGTCGAGGCGAAGCTGAAAAGAGATCCGACGTTGTCCGAGTTCAACGCCTCGCCGAACGACGGCTGGTCCAGCGGGCATTGCGTCTGTGAGAACTGCCGGTCGTGGGATCATCCCGATGGCGAACCACGACTGATGCACTGGCATCACCATCGGGAAACGCTGCCGGCCTTGTCCGACCGGCACGTAACCTTTGCCAACAAACTGGCCGAGCAGCTCAAGCAGCGTTATCCGAGCAAGGACTATCGCGTGATGATGTTGTGCTATGGGCACTCGCGGCCGGCTCCCATTGAGGCGCGCCCGGCGGAGAACGTCATCATGGTGAGCGTCGCGAATTTCTTCGGCCGCACGCAGCTCGTCGACCGCGGCTCGACCCGGGGCACGACGCATCGCGATCAGCTCGCGGCCTGGGGCAAGCTCGCGCAACACGTGATGTGGCGGCCCAACACCGGCAGCCCCGCCGGCTGGCAGCAGGGACTGCCCGACGTGTCGATTTCCCAAACGATCGAGAACATCCAGTTCGCCGCCGAAAACCGCTGCGTCGGCATCTTCATCGACTCGGTGTGGGAGCACTGGGCGACGCAGGGTCCCCAGTATTATGTGATGGCACAGTTGTTCTGGAATCCGACACAGGACGGTCAGGCAATTCTCGACGACTACTACCGGCGTGCTTTCGGGCCAGCCGCCGCGAACGTACGAGCCTATTTCGAAACGATGGAAAACTCGCGAATGGCTTTCGTGAAAGAACACGGCTACGGCGGCGGAGTTTTCAACTTTCCTCGGCTCTACACAGACGACTTGCTGAGTGAATCACGTGAGCATTTGCGTCTGGCGGCGGCCAAGGTCGAGACCGCCCCGCAGATCTACCGCCGGCGCGTCGCTTTCATTCGGGCGGGCCTGACCCATTCCCAGTTGCTGATCGAAGCCATCGAGTTGATGGAATCTTACTGGCGGAAGAAAGACGATGCTGTCGCAACCGGCGTGCTGGCCAATTGGCAAGAAATGGAACGGCTTTGCAAAGAGAATCCCTTCGCGATCAACTGGGGCCCTGTCCGTCCCACCACGCCGCGGATGAGGGGTCTGCATCCCGATTATCCCGATCCCAAATGGAAATCGACCGTAGCCAACGACCTGGACCAGAACTGAACATTCTCCAGCCCCTCATTCTCTTGCCCTGTCAATATGAGTTGCCATCCGACGATCCGAACCATGGGACCGCACCAATGAAAGTCCAGATCTTCATACTTGCCCTGTTGCTTTCAACAGCAACGGCGTCGGCCAATCCTCCGAATATCCTGCTCGTCCTTTCCGACGATCACAGCTTTCCGCATTTGGGTTGCTACGGCAACAGTAACATCCAACGGTTTAATATCACTCCGAACTTTGATGAATTTGCCGGTCAGGGAATGCGCTTTGATCGCGTTTATACAACCGCGCCACAGTGTGCGCCATCTCGGACCTCTATCTTCACGGGACGATCCGCCGTCGGGCTTGGTGTCACGCGGTTTTCCCAACCGCCGCAGAAGGGAGTCCGGTTCTTTACCGATGCTCTCAGGGAAAACGGATACTGGGCCGGGATGGACGGCCGCAACCAGCATCTGCAGGGACGAGTGAAGGAGTCGGCACATCTGAACGAGGTCTTCCAGAAAATGGGCGTGCGTCCAATTGACGATCGCTTCGACCATTTTGTCGCCAGCGCCAGTACCGGCAACGTGAAGAAAATACCGGAGTGGATCCACTCGATTCTGGGCAAGGTTCCCGACGGCAAGCCATTCTTCCTCTATTTCGGCTTCAACCAGACACATCGGGGTTTTGGCGAATCGCACGAGGGAATCGATCCGGATCAACTGGAACTTCCGCCAGACTGGCCCGACCTGCCGGAAGTCAGGCTCGACTATGCACGCTTCTTTAACCAACTGCGGCAGTTGGATGAGGGCTTTGGTTACATCATGGATGTCCTCAGAGAGCGAAACCTGGAGAAGGACACGATGGTGGTGTTCATGGGCGATAATGGCGAAGCGATTCTTCGGGGAAAAGGAACGCTGCATCAGCGAGGCATCCATGTGCCGATGGTGATCCGTTGGCCGGGCATGGTGGAAGCCGGGTCCGTTTGTGACGCCCTGATCAGCGGGGAAGATCTCGCGCCGACGTTTCTGGAGGCCGCCGGGCTGGAGGTGCCGGCGGCAATGACCGGTGTAAGTTTTCTACCGGCCCTTTGCGGGGATAAATTTACTGGGAGGAAGTTTGTCCATGCCGAGCGGGGTTGGCATTGGGGACCGATCACCAACACTGATGGCCTCGATTTCTGCCGCTCGGTCACTTCGGACGGCTATCACTTCATTTACAATGCCCTTCCGAACCAGACGTACTGGCCGGTGGATCAGGTGCGCAAAAACGCTTTCGCCTGGGAGGCCATTCAGAAGGCACACGTTGGCAAAACGTTGTCGCCGGTCTTCAGCAGGTTGTACTTTGAGAAACCACGACCGGTGTTTGAGTTGTACGACCTGAACGAAGACCCGCACGAGTTGAACAACCTCGCGGGCTCTCCCGACTACAAAGAAGTCGAAACAGAGATGCGTCAGGAACTTGATAAGTGGATGGTGAGAGAACACGACTATCTCCCACTGCCGAGTCATGCAACGTGGGAATGGTAGATCGCGCGGAACAGAACTGAATGAGCACCGCTTGAAAGCCAGTGGCCAAAAGGGCCGGAATAACTTGGACAGCGATTTGACCCTCGCACATTCTCAACCATATCCCAAAGAACAACAGCCATGCGAATCCAACGTCACTTCATGTTTACAAGCCTTTGCCTCGCCTTTGTTTCGCTTGGACTTTCCGACGCCGCGATGTCGGAGGAGCCCACGTTTCAGGCCGGCGCCGCGACAAGCAACATCACACCGCCGATCGTTTCGGATCGAACGGCTCGCTCCAGCAAGCGGCAGGCGACGCACGTGCACGATGAACTGCATGCCCGATGCTTGGTGCTCGACGACGGTCAGTCCCAATTGGCGCTGGTCGTCTGCGACCTTCGGCACATTTCGGCCGAGATCGTGGCGGATGCCAAGCAGGTTATCCAGCAGTCGACCGGCATTCCGCCGGAATGTGTGCTCGTCTCAGCAACTCACACGCACACTTCGACCGGCGCCAAGCTGGAAGACGGCGACGGGCAGCCGTATTACGACTACCGCGAGTTTCTCGCCCGGCGGATCGCCGACGGCGTGCTGCGTGCGGTCAATCAACTCCAGCCGGCACGAATCGGCTGGGGCGTTGCCGAGGAACCGACGCAGGTGTTCAATCGTCGGTGGTTCCTCCTGCCCAGCCGCGGCCCGATCTACGGTGCCCACGACAACATCGAACAGGTCGACACGAATCCTGGATACCACGGTCTGCTGAGGCCCGCCGGTCCCGTCGACCCGCAGATCACGTTCCTTTCGGTGCAGTCAACCGCGGGCAAGCCCATTGGGCTGTTCGCTTCCTATGGGTTGCACTACGTCGGCGGCGTGCCGGCGAATACGATTTCGGCCGACTATTTCGCAATCTTCGCCGACCGCATGGGCGAACTGCTGGGTGCCGACCGACATCAGGACCCGCCGTTTGTCGGCATCATGGCCAACGGCACCAGCGGCGACGTGAATAATCTTGAGCGTTATTCCGCCGAGGAGTTGGAGAAGCGCGGCTCTCAGCCAACAAAGCGGTATCAGCCTTATGAAAAATGCCGTGAGGTGGCGCACCTGTGCGCGGAGAAAGTTATCCAAGCGCACAAGTCGCTGGAGTGGCACGATCATGTGAAGCTCTCATCGGTGCAGCGCACCCTCACGTTCGAACGGCGCTACCCGACGAAGGCGGAGGTGGAATGGGCTGAGGCGGTCAAGGCCAAGAAGATCACGCCCATGAGTACCAGTCGATATAGCACTTACAGCACCGTCCTCGCCTATGCCTCACCGGAGATGCCGCCGACCATCGACGTACTCGTGCAGACGCACCGCATCGGCGATCTGGCGGTGGTCGCGATGCCGTTCGAGGTGTTTGCAGAGATCGGACTGGAACTCAAGCAGCGAAGTCCGATCCGGCCGCTGATGAACGTATCCATCGCCAACGGTTCGCACGGTTACCTGCCGACGCCCGAGCAGCATCGGCTCGGCGGCTACGAAACTTGGATCGGCGTCAACAAGGTGCAACTCGACGCTTCGGTGAAGATGGTTGACGCCTTGGTAGAGATGCTCGTCGAGTTGAATGCGAAAGATCAGTGAGCCGCTGACGCTCGCAACTCCCCCGGCGATCTCGCAACCTTTGTCTCATGCCAGTCCCAATATTCTACGGTCTTCCACGAAAGATTGACTTACCTGATGTCCAAACTGCTTCAAGCCCTCATCGTCGTCTCCTGGACCAGCGCGACCGTGGTTGCGCCAGCCGTCGCCGAAACCTTCCTTGTCAAAGACGGGAAACCCAACGCCCAGATCGTCATCGCCGACAGCCAGCCACGCACGATCAGATTTGCGGCCGAAGAACTGCAGACGTATATCGAGAAAATCAGCGGTGCGCGGCTTGAGATCGTTACGACGCCGTCGGAAACTAGACCGACGGCCGCTGGGCCGGTTCCAATCTACGTGGGCGAAAGCGAGGCAGCTCGGCGAGCGGGGGTGACGGCCCAGGGGCTCGATCGCGATGCCTTTCGCATGGTTTCCGGAGCCGAATGGTTCGCGCTGGTGGGCAGTGACGTGGAGTTTGTCCCCATCGAGCCGTGGGCGCGAAATCACGGTCAATGGGCGGCGGAGAAAGAAACGCAGTGGCAGAAGCTGGCCGGTCATCCTTGGCGGAACCCGGTCGGGCAGCGGATTTACAAGGACTACAACAAGCACCTGGACATCTGGAGCTACGACCATCGCGGGTCGCTCAATGCGGTTTACGCGTTTCTCCGCGAACTGGGCGTGCGTTGGTACATGCCAGGCGAGTTGGGCGAAATCGTGCCGCAAAGACGCGACATTGCCTTGCCGGAAATCGATCGGACGGTGACGCCGGCGTACGAGGTGCGGTCGGTGAGCCGGCCGATGATCAGTTCCAATGAGATCGAGGACGCCCTGTGGTACCTCCGCATCGGGGCGAACGACCAATACGGCGTCATGCATCACGGACTGCGGCAGCTCACCGAGCATCCGCAGCAGCGTGCGGCGCATCCCGAATATTACGCCATGATGGCCAATGGGAAACGCGACACCGAAAGCAAAACGGCCAACGCCTGCCTTTCCTCGGAAGGCTTCTTTGAGGAGACGGTGGCCTTCGCCCGGCTCATGTTCGACCACTACAAGATTCCCATCATTTCGGTCATGCCGCATGATGGATTCAACCATTGTCAATGCGACGAGTGCCGCGATCAGGTGACGCTCGATCGCGGCCCCTCGGGACAGTCTTCCGACTACGTGTGGGATTTCGTGGTGCGGGTCGCCAAGGAACTGGCGAATACACACCCTGATAAAAAGGTTTTCTGCGGCGCCTACAGTAGTTACCGCCTGCCGCCGTTGAAGATCGACAAACTTCCGGACAACGTGCTGGTGCAAATTACCAACGGCCGTCCGATCCGCGAGTTGGACGACGACGTTCACCAGGACACGGCTGAGCTTCGCGAGCAGTGGTTGGCGAAATCGAGTAACGCGCTGTCGGTGACTTTGAATTACACACCGTTCACCAATCGCGGCGCCTACCGGCCGCAATACTGGCCGCACGTGGCGGCCCGCGGCATGCAGGCCTCCCACGAGGACGTCTGGCGAGAGGATGTTTGGCTCTCCAGCGGCAAGGGCGGCCTGCACTACCCTGGCATGGCGCACCTGAATCCCTACGTCATTTCCCGGTACTGGTGGGACCCGGATCAGGACGTCGAAGCGTTGTTGGAGGAATACTCCCGACTCTTCTACGGACCCGCGGCCGCGGAGATGGGGGCGTTTATCGAATTCTGCGAAAAGCAGTTCGCCAACCTCGGCTCCGACGCGGAAGTGACGAGAAAGGCGATCGAACTTTTCGACCAGGCCAAAGCGGCTGCGCCGCCGGATACGGTTTACAGTCGCCGCATCGCTCTGGTGGACGAATTCCTGCCCACACTCAGGAATCGCGCCAGCCAAATCGATGTGAATCGGCCCGATGGCTTGCCGGAATACCGCGTCATCGACATGGCCAAAGACAAATGGCGCGACGCCCGCGACACCTTCAAGATGGATGGCAAACTGGACGAACCCTTTTGGACCGCTTACCACTATCCGCGTCCGCTACGGGATGTCGCCACCGGTCAGAAACCGAAACATCCGACGCGGTTCATGGCTCGTTGGTGGAACGACAGTCTGTACTTCGGCATCCGTTGCGACTTCGACCAAAGCGAACCGCCGATCATCGGTTCCCAGCAAGACCGCGACCCGGCGATCTGGCAGGGCGAGCAC
>CAYVRC010000146.1:0-15283 GCA_964453205.1 uncultured Pirellulaceae bacterium
GAAGAAAACGGTGACACGTCGCAGACGCAGTACGCGATGCTGGCGCTTTGGACGCTGGATCGCTACGAGTTCCCCGTGGACTTGCCGAGGGTCGTCGAGACGGTGAATTGGCTCGGTCGTGTGCAAGATCCTAGTGGCGGTTGGCCTTATCACGGCGTCGATCCGGAGGGGCGTGGCAAGGTCCGCCAGAGCAGCATTTCGATGTCGACGACCTTGGCCGCCGGCAGCGCGATCTTGATCGCCGGCGACGTGCTGCGAACCTTCGGGGATACCGCCAGCGACGAGCTCAGCGACATCGAAGGTTTGCCCGAGGCGCTCAAGATCTATCGCGAAGACGACAACGAACGCCAACGTCGCCGAGCCCGCGTTCCTCTGGGGACGGTGATGGAACCTGTCGCCGCGGCACAACGGTATCGCCGGGAGAATCCTTACGAGCGGCAAGGAAGACGCGGCGGCTTCGATTGGTACTACTACCAGCTTTACACGCTGGAGCGCTACGAGAGCTTTTTGGAAATCGCACGCGGATCGGCTAAGGACAAAAGCCCGGCTTGGTACAACCAGGGCGTGACCGAGCTGATGGGCTACCAAGACGCGGCAACCGGCGCGTTCGGGCTCAATGACATGAGCAGCACGCCGCCCCCGGTCTCCACCGCGTTTGCGATCCTGTTTTTGATTCGCAGCACGCAAAAGGCGATCGACGATTTGAACCGCGGTTCATTGGCCGGATCGCGGGGCTTGCCGGGCGACACCACGGACATTCGCGTCGAAGGGACGAAAATCAAAGGCCGACCGATCGCCACGGCGGTGACCGACTTGTTGCAGATTTTGGAACAAGACGGTGCCGACAAGCTGAGCGGCCAAAGCCTGCCCGAGGACATGCAGGTTTCCCAGGATCCGGCCGAGCGAAGCGCGCAACTCGATCGCTTGGAACGTCTGGTCCGCGGCAGCCGATCCTGGCAGGCCCGCCGGGTGGCGGCGCGATTGCTGGGCAGTACCGACGAACTACGCGTCGTGCCGTCGTTGATTTTCGCGCTCAGTGACGGCGACGCCGTCGTCCGTCACTATGCCCGCGACGGGTTGCGGTTCATCAGCCGAAAATTCGACGGCTTCGAGATGCCCGACGATCCGACGCAGGAGGAAATTCGCAACGCCCAGCGTTCCTGGCGGGATTGGTACCGCAAAATGGATCCGTCTTACGTTTTTCTGGATTATGACTTGCGCTGATCGATCCGTGTTTTCGTCGTCAACCCTTTGAATCTGAATGTCTGTTTCTACTCCCAGCGAATCGACCGAGACGAGTGCCCCGGCCGGTGGCGATCCGTCGGGCGACGGGACGTTGGATCCTCGCTTGGGCCAGATCCGCGAAACGCGAAAGGCCGCCCGCGACAAGCTCCGCACCAGTCGCTTTGACATCGTCACCTCTTTGTTCATGGCGTTGATCCTGTTCATCGGGACGTTCGTCACGTTGCTGTTCATCGTTTGGCTGCTTTCGGGCGATCCCAAGCCCCTGATCTTGAAACCACAGATCGAAGAGGCCAACGGACGCGCCGACAACGCCGAAGGCTTCGAACGGGATTTCGAACCGCCGGGCGAGGAGGAAGTCGAAGAGTTGCTCGAACCGACGCTGGAAGACACGATCGAAGCGGTCACCGACGCGGTCAGCACGGTCGCGGCCAGTTTGGCGACCGCCGACACCAACCAAGCGGCGACCAATGTCGGCGACGGGATGGGGGACAGCCGGCCGCCGGGGCCGGCCGGAGAAGGCCCCGGCACGGTCCCCCGTGGCGAACGCTGGCAGCTGAATTTCGTCGCCAAGGACGTCAAGACTTACGCCAAGCAACTGGATCACTTCGGCATCGAATTGGCTGCGATGGGCGAAAGCCAAGGCGTCGATTATGCCTATGACCTTTCGACGTCGCCCAAGACCCGCAAGCTGATCGACACGACGACCGAAAATCGCTTGTACTTCATGTGGACCAAGCCCAGCCCGTTGCAAAGATTCGATGAACAATTGATGCAACAAGCCGGCGTTCCCTTGCAGGGCAACCGCGCCAAGCTGCGTTTCATTCCGCCCGACCTGGAGGATCAGTTGTACGCCTTGGAAATGCAGTACGCGGGGACCCAAGGGCGAACGTCGGTGACCGAAATCGCGAAAACCATTTTCGAATGCAAGTCGGGCGGCAACGGTTTCGTTTTCGAAGTCGTCGACCAGCGTTACCGCGTGCCCAAGCGATGACCGGGCAAGCCACAGCCGATCGCTACAACCCGCACAATCTGCCGAGATGCCCGGGCACCCCCACATGGCGTCGGCGAACTTTTTCTTCGGTGGTGTCGTTTCTAGTCAGGAGGGACCAAGATTGTCGGATCGCCGTGGCCGTTCACGCCGCAAACATTGCGGCGCCGCGGTCTCCGGGCGACATCGGGCAGGGTACATTGACGCGGGGTGGGCCGTTTTCACGTCGACCGACCGATTGCGGTCGGCCGGCTGATCCGTGTTGATGGGCTGGTCCGTTCACTTTTCCGACTTGTTTTACTACCGGCTGAAGGATGGGATCCCTTGATGGTCCTCGCTACCACACTTTTTGACGTCATCGCTTCATCGACCTACTTGGCGTTGGGGTTGGTCGCTTTTTGGGGAATCTACTGCATCGTCGTGGTCTGGACCCGCGTCGGCCAGAAACGTTTTGCCAGCGAAGAAGAACAGGACGCTTATTTAGACGAGATCGAACCGTTGCTGGAATCGGGCCAGTTCGACGCGGCACTGGAACGATGCGAAGGCGACTCGCGGGCGATTCCGCAAATGGTCGAACTGGCCGTCGTCAATCGGCATCACGGCCTGCGGCGATCGCGGCAAATCATGACCGACCGTTTCCAACGCGACGTGCTCAGTGATCTGGAGTACCGCCTGAGTTGGGTCGGCACGGTGATCAAGAGCGCGCCGATGATCGGGTTGTTCGGAACGGTCTTCGGCATGATGGGTGCCTTCCAAACCTTGGCGACCGCCGAAACCGTCGAACCGTCGGCCCTGGCCGGTGACATCCAAGTCGCGCTGGTCACGACCGCCAGCGGGCTGGCGATCGCGATCCCGCTGATGATCTTGGTCGCCAACGTCAACATCAAGATCTCCAAGATGGAAGACTTGATCGGATCGGGCGTCACGCGGTTCTACGAAGCCTTCAAGACGGGGTTGTCTAGACAATGAGCCAGCATCTTTACGAACAGGATGATTCCTTTCACTTGCCACGCAAAAAACGTGTCGAGGAAGAAATGGACATCACGCCGATGATCGACATCACGTTCCTGTTGCTGATCTTTTTTGTCGTCGCGTCGAAAATGGACCCCGCGCAAACCGGAAAGATTCCCAGCGCCGACAACGGGTTGGCGGTCTCGGCCGACGATTCGGCTTTGCTGTTCTTGGAACCCGGACCCGGCGACAACGCCGTCGTGACGCGGCGCGACGGCACGCCGTTCAGCATGGACGAAGAACAACAGGCCGCCGAAATCGTCGAGTACATCGATAGTGAGATCAATAAAACCGTCGGCCAAAGCAAAAATCATGTCATGTTGATGGGCGACGCCAACATCAACGTCGGGCAAGTCACTCGGGTGCAACAGATCATCGGCGATGCGTTCGAAGGACTGGACAACACCTTCATCGCGGTCAAGGAGCAGTAGCGTGTCGATCGCTTTGACCTGCGAACATTGCGGCAGCCGGCATTCGGTGCATCCCCGGATGGCGGGACGCGAAATCCGCTGCCCTTCCTGTGACGCCACGATCACCGTACCCCTCCGAACTGCCCGCGACGAGGCCGCGTCGGATCCCGGCGACGTCGAAGAACCGGTCACCGCCCCATCCGGCCGCTGGTTGAATCCCGACGACGAGGAGGAGACCGGAAGACCGTTCGCGGCAACCTCCTCGGTCGCCGCACCGGCGATGTCCGTCGGCGGCGGGGGGCCTGCGACCTTGGACGACGACAATGATCCGGCGTGGGGATCGGCCCCAGAGCCGACGTTGGCCAACATGCCTTCGCTGGAAGATGACGTCGACGAAGCGGATTTGGTCGACGACCTGTTTCGCCGCAAGCAACGCGAAGAGGAAGAACTGGACATGACTCCGATGGTCGACGTGACCTTCTTGTTGCTGATTTTTTTCATGGTCACGGCGTCGTTCACCTTGCAAAAGTCGATCGAGATGCCGCGTCAGACGACGGACCTCCCCAGCACGGCCGACGAAGACATCGTGGACGAATTGGATGTCGTGGAACTGGAGATCGACGAATTCGGTTCCTTCTTGGTCTTGGCCCCCGACTGGGAACGGGAAACACCCGGTAAACAAAACTTGACGAACACTCTGATCGAAGCCGTCGCCGGGCGGCGTGACGGCATGAAGTTGAACATCAAGGTTCACGAGATGGCGAAACTGCAAGCCTTGGTCGATGGCATGGATGCGGGCACGATCGCCGGGTACACCGAAATCAAAGTCGCTCAGGTCGACGGTTTCGACTGATCGACTGGTCACCAAGACTATCATCCTCTTTCTTGTCACTAGCCACGAACTTCTTCTCCTCATGCTTGCCAAAGATTTGATCGACCGACTGGAGCGACTCGCGTTGCTCGATCAAGAGATCATCGAAGCGCTGCGCGAACAGCTTCAACAAAGCGGGAATCGTGTGACGCCCGAAGCGGTCGCCAAGTTGTTGGTCGACAACGGACAACTCACCCGCTTTCAAGCGACCAAGCTGATCGGCGAACTCCGCAGCGAGCAGTACGACGACGAGGATCAACCGGCCGAACCGGACGCGGCGACCGAGCCGGACGACTTGACGTTTTTGGATGACGAAAGCACGCAAGAGGAGACCGAAGCGATCGCCGATGCCGTGCCGATCGCCGAGGCGGTGCCGATCGCGGTTCCGGTCGACAACGACCCGATGCTGGCCGATCCGATTGCCGACGATCCGACCGGCATCGGTTCGGATCTGGCCGACGTCCCGATCGGTCCCCCGGACCGCACGGTTCGCCGTCCGTCGGGTAACCAGAAATCGGTCTGGGATTCGTTCAAAATCTACGGCTACGCGGGCATCATCGTGTTGCTGTGCCTGGCCTTCGCCGCGTTGTATTTCGTGCTCAGCAAAGGCAGCGCGGACGACGCCATCGAACTGGCCGACCGGGCGTACGATCAACAAAGTTACCAGCCCGCTCAAGAAAGCTACATGGATTTCTTGGACAGCTACGGCGCCGAAAACCAGTATTCCTCCCGCGCCCGGACTCGCATCACCCTGACCGAACTGTATCGCGCCGAAGGGCTGCCGGATCCCGTCCGTGGCTCGGCAGTCGCCCAGGCGGAGCTGCCGAAAATCGCCGACGAACCCGCCCTCAATGAGGATCGGGACGACTTGGCGGCTCTGTTGACCGACATCGCCGAAAACATCGCCGATGCCGCCGATCGCAGCGATTCGACGCAGGAAAAGCAAACCTTGCTGAAACGTTTGGACGAACAGATCGAATTCATGAAGGACCCGGTGTACGTGTCGTCCAAGATGCGCGTCACGCTAGGGGGGCGTCTGGCGGCCGTCGCCGAATCGAGGGCCCGAGTGCAACGCGAGATCAACCGCAACTTGCAACTCGACGACGCGGTCACCGCCATGACCGCGTCGTTGGCCGAACAGGAAACCAAAGCGGCCTACGACACACGGTTCGCCCTGCTGCGTGACTTTCCCGAGCTTCGCGACAACCAGCGACTGGAAGAACTGATTCAAGAAGCCAGCGAGATTCAGGCGACACTGGTCGCGTCATCCCGCGAGCTTCCTGAAACGACCGACGTGGCCGTCCAGACCGATACGTTGCGGTCGATCGCCCTGACCACGTTGGTCGGCGAAGCGGTCCCGCGACTGCGAAGCGAAATCGTGGCGATCCGTGCCGGCGAATCGGTGTTGGCGTTTTCCGCCGAAGACGGCCGCTTGCTGTGGCGAAAGTACGTCGGCGAAGCGTTGGACTATCCACCGATTCCCGTCGACGGCGGCGACGGGTTGATCCTGACCAACGGCAATCGAAACGAAATCTCTCTCTGCCAAGGCTCCGACGGCGACATCCGGTGGCGCTCGATCCTCGGCGAACCGTTCAGTCAGCCCGTCTTGGTCGACCGTGAACTGTACGTGTCCGGCCGGTCCGGCAAGCTGTACGCGCTGGACGTCGAAACCGGCGACGTTCGCTGGGTGACGCAAATCCCGCAAGCCTTGGAAGCCAGCCCCGGTATCGACGGCCGTGCGAACAAGGCTTACTTGCCCGGCGATCACAGCAACCTGTATGTGCTCAACACGCGTGACGGATCGTGCCAGGAAAGCTTTTACGTCGGTCACGCCGAAGGAACGATATCGGTCGCCCCGGTGCCGTTGCTCGGACACTTGTTCGTCTTCGAAAATTCGGCCACCAACAAGTCCAAGGTTCATATCCTCAAGTTCGACGAAAGCGGGACGGGACTGCAAGTCGCACAATCTCCGGTGCAACTCGATGGTAACGTCCGCGTGCGACCGATCGTTCAGAAACGCCGGCTGATCGTGTTGACCGACCGCGGGCAGGTCAGCGTGTTTGATGTCGAACCGAGCGCCGAACGGGACAAGGTTTCACGGATCGCCCGGTGCGCGCCGTCGTACAAACGATCGACGTCCACCCGGATGGCCGCCAGCGGCAGCCAGATGTGGATCACCGGGACCCGAATCGCGCGGTTCCAGCTCCAGATCAACACCGGTCAGGTGGTCCGGGATTGGGTCAAGCACGAGGGCGACGCGTTCGTCGGTCAGCCCGTGGCGATCGAAGACACTTTGATTCACGCCAGAGTGATGCGTGGCACGTCGGGGATTCGCGTCACGGCGGCGTCCCCGGAAACCGGCGACACCCTTTGGCGGACCGACGTCGGCGTTCCGATCGCCATGATTCAGTCGGTTCCCGGTAAACGAGTCTTTCACGCCGTTACCAGTCAAGGCGCGTTGTTCGAAATCGATGCCCAGTCGATCTCCTCGGGCAGCACCAAAGGCCCCATCGAAAACCCCGGCGGCGAAGGCGTGGCCATGCGATTCATGGACCCCATCGCCGCCTCCACGGCCGACAAATCGACGCCGACTCGGATCTTGATCAATCGCGAAGAACCCAGCGAGATTTTGTTATACGATCCGTCACGAACCCGCGACCAACTGAGAAAAGTCACGATCCAGTTGCCCACTCGCAGTCAAGCTTCCGGACAAGCCGTGGTGTCGGGCGGCGGCTTGCTGATGCCACTGGATTCGGGACGCATCGTCTTGGTGCGGCCACAGACCGGTGCCATGTTGGGCAGCCCGTTCCAGCCCGTCAGTGACCCGACCGGGACAGTCCGTTGGACCGATCCGATCCCACTGGCCGACGATCCCGATCAGGTCGTCATCGCGGACAGCCGAAACCGTTTGTATCGGCTGCGGGTCGGTGACCAGATCCGGGAATTGTCGCAGGTCGAACTGGAATCGCCGCTGCTGGGCCCCGCGACGCGGATCGGCAAGACCATGGTGGCGACCAAAGCCGGACCTTCGGCGGATTACGTCGTCGGTTTCGACACGACCAGCTTGGAAAGTCGTTTCGAGGTCCTGTTGAGCGCGCGGGTCCGGTGGGGACCGGTCTCGTCGGACGATCGACCGGAAGTCTGTTTGCTGCGTACCGACGATGGCCTGCTGAGGGCGCTGGACGAACAGGGGCGACAACAGTTCCAGGTCGAACTGCCCGAAGGCGAAATCGTCGGAAAACCGAGTCTGACCGGCGAGAATTGGTTGGTGACGGGCAAACGGGGTTGGATCGTCGTCGTCGATTCGTCGACCGGAAAGGTCGTCGACCAAGTCGACATCGGGCAGCCGATTTCCGCGCCGCCGCTCGCGCTGGGGGGCGGACGATTGTTGGTCCCTGGTGCCGAAGGTGTCATTTACATCGTGTCGTTATGATGACCAAGGTTTTTCGTATCTCAGGCAACCTGATTTCACTGTTCATGACTGTCATCGCACCAACGCTTGTCGCATCACGGGGCCAGCGAAACGCGACGGCCCGGCCCGGCTGGGGCGTGACGGCCGCCTTGCTGCTGATCGCGTCGGGATGGGTTTGCCAAGCCGGCACCGCGCGGGCGCAGCTTGCCAATTACGCGCAGTCCGGGTCGCCGCCGGATCCCGGTCTGGCTTTGCTGCAAGAAGAACCGCACGACTTGATTTTCTTTACCGAGGAATCCGGCGGCGGCTGGGTCAAGGCACGCTTGTTGGACGTCCCCGATCGCCGTGCCGGCACGAAGCAAACCGGGGTCTTGAAGGTCGCGGTCTTGGGGATCGACGATCAGGTCTTTGGTGCCAACTGGTCCGACGTTCGCCGCATCGATTTCTGGGAACAGCGTTTGGAACGCGAAGCGAAAGAGCGGATCGCGCGGCGGGATTTTAAGGGGGCTTATCCTTTTTTGTCCGTGTTGATTCGGGATTTCCCCGGACTTCCCAACCTGGAAATGATTCGCAGCGACTTTTTGTGGCAAGACGCGATCGATCGCGCCTCGCGGCAAGAATTTCTCCAATCGTTGACCATGTTGGAAGAGCTTCGCGACTACAACCCCGACTACGAACCCACCCGGGTGATGCGGGCGATCGACGGTTTGAACGACAAACTGATGCAGCAGTTGGTGCGAGAGCGAAAACTGGACGATGCCCAAGCGATGTTGTCACGACTGGAGGAAAAGTATCGCGGCGACAATTTGCAGTCGATCGCAAAATGGGACGAAGCGTTCCTGACCTTGGCGAAACGAAAACGACAGCAGGCCGTCGAGGCACGGGACCGTGGCGATTATCGCGAAGCCGGAAAGTTGGCGCGAGAATCCGTCGCACTGAAACCTTCGATCGCCGGCGGGAAAGAACTGGTCCGACAGATTCAACAGATCTATCCGATCGTCACCGTCGGCGTCTTGCAGTCGGCCACGGAATTTGATCCGACCAGCATGTCCAACTGGGCGGCCCGCCGTTCCGGTCGTCTGCTGTACCGAACCCTGTTCGAAATGAAAGGGGCCGGCCCCGAAGGCGGCGAGTACGATTTCCTGTTCGGCGACACCGAGCAACGTGCCGATCGGATGGAATTCGATTTGACCCTGCGACCGGAACAGCTGCGAGAACCCCTGAACCGGATCAAAGGGTTTCAGCTTTACGACAAGATCGCCGATCGCGCCCGCCCGCAGAGCGACGAATTTTTTACCGCTTGGGCCGCCGCGATCGAAGCGATGGGCATGGACGGTCCCACGCAGTTGCGTTGCAAACTGCGACGGCCTCACATCCTGCCATCGTCGCTGTTGCAATTGCCCGTCGATGGCAGTTGGTTCGGTGACGTGGCCGGTTCACCGACCGGCGACTACCGACGTGCCGGCGTCAGCGAGGACGAAGTCCAGTACAAGTTGATCGGCCAGCCTCGCATCGAAACTCAGCCACGCGAAATCATCGAAGTCCGTACCGAATCGGCGGCCGATGGGGTCGCGGCCTTGTTGGGCGGTGAGATCGACGTCTTGGATCGCTTGTTCCCCTCCGACGCGGCGCGGTTGCGCGACAGTCGCAACATTCGCGTGGCGGAATACCCCTTGCCGACCGTTCACATGCTGATCCCGTGCAGTGATCATGCTTACCTCGCCGAACAAACCTTTCGCCGCGCGTTGATGTACGGAACCAATCGCGAAGACATCTTGAAAGGCGAACTGCTGGAAGGTTTCGATTCTCCCGGGTGTCAGGTGATTTCGGGGCCCTTTCCCGCCGGCAAAGAACGTGACGATCCGATGGGCTACGCCTATGACCGATCGATCGAACCGAAACGCTATGAACCGTCCCTGGCGCAACTGTTGATCGAACTGAACCGGAATCAAATGAAGGCGTTCGCCGATCGGGCCGAAGAAGAAATGCCGGCGATGACACCGATCCGGTTGGCGTATCCCGCCGAGAACCTTTCCCGTACCGCTTGCGAAGCGATCAAGTCCCAGTGGGAATTGCTGGGGCTGGAGGTCGAATTGGTTCGCTTGCCCGTCGGCGAGAGCATTCCCGGCGAAGGTGTCGCCGATTTGTATTATGCCGCGATCGCGTTGTGGGAACCGATCATCGATGCGAGACGTTTGCTGGGCCCCGACGGCTTGGCCGCCAGCGGCAATCCGTTCATCGGATCGGGGCTGCGGCGGTTGGAAGAATCGCGGAATTGGAAAGAAGCCCGCGATCGATTGCTGCAACTTCACGACAACGTGCATCGTTTCTTGCCCGTGTTACCGCTCTGGCAATTGATCGACTCCTACGCGTACCGACGCGATCTGCGAGGCGTCGGAACCAACATCGTTTCGCTTTATCAAAACGCAGACGATTGGCAGGTGCAATGAGATCCGTTTTGGTGACCGTGTTGATGGTGGCGCTGACCGCCGGCTTGCCGGACCGTCTCGTGGCGCAAGAGTCGCAGGACGTGGCAAGTCCGCGATCCGTGCAGCCTTGGGACTATGACCCTTATCGAGTTTTGGTGTGGCTGGTCGCCGATGATCCGGCGCTCCGTGCCGAGACGCTCTGCGATGACGTCCGGGCCTTTCTGAAACGTGACTTCGACGCCCTCTGGCGAGTCGATTTTGCCGACGCGCCGGCGTCGGTCCGGACGGCCGCCGGACGGACGTTCGAAAAGCTGGATTTCGACACGCTGGCGGCTTCCGACCCGGTCGTCGCGGTCAAGCGAAACCATCCCGAAGCGATTCGGCTGCGTTTCGCCAGCGATCTGCCGAAGTACCTGCAAACGATTCATGTCAATCAAAGCCGTCTGGACGACGTCCGCCGGCGGGGCAGGGCGGTGGGCGACGAAACCTTGGCAGGGTTGGTCGACAAGTTCTCGGTCGTCGACGGCGACGCACGAGCCTTGGTGGATCGGTGGCGGCAAAGCGACACCGAAGCGGTGTTGTTGACCCGAGGAATGGCGGCCACGTTGACCGATCCGGAGGCCAAGATGATCTCTCCGCCGATCAGCGACTTGGTCATCGAAGCGATCCGAGACTACGACAAGATCCAGATCGTCCGAATCGAAACGGCGTCCGGTCAGGGGAAAGTCAGCGCGGTCGAATTCGACACCTTGATGCGATACTTCGGGACGCCCGCGACCGTATCGTTCCTCCGCCGCGACGACTTGCCGGTGGCGATCGGTGAATGCTTGACCGAGGCCTTCGCGCCGGTCGTCCGCTTGGACGAAGCGGGCACCAAGACGACCAGCGGTTTGGTCCGCGGCGGTGGCTTGATCGTCGACGAAGATTCGCCGGCACGAATCCGTGTCGGCGATGTGCTCAGGCCGATGATCCGAAAGAACGATCGCAACGGCCGACCGATCCAAATCGGACCGGTCGATTGGGCGACCTTGCTGGTTCAACAGGCGGACGCGAGGAAGGTCAAAGCGGAGATCCACGCCGGCAAAAGGGGCGGATTGAAAGTCCGCATGAACAACCGCACCTTTCGGACGGCTTTGAAAATACGCCGGCCCCACGAAGCGACTCTGTTGCGGCTGCACGCCAAGGGCGACGAAGATCAGCCCTTGGTGGGTTACGAAATTCATGAGCGTCAGTTGGACTCGAAGCACATGGATTTCGTCGGGCGGACGGACTGGAACGGACGTTTGACGATCGAAAAGAATGATCAGCCGATGCGTCTGTTTTACGTCCAGAACGGCGGCGCGGTGTTGGCGAAGCTGCCGATGGTGCCCGGCGGGTCGCGGTCCGAATCGGCCGGCTTGATCGGCGACGACTTGCGTCTCCAAGCCGAAGCCTATGTCCGCGGCGTCCAAAACGCGATCGTCGACTTGGTGGCGATCCGCGAACTCTTTGCCGCCAGGATTCGGCTGCGGCTGAAACAGGGCGAGGTGGACAAAGCCAGAGACCTTTTGCAGCAGCTTCAAAAACAACCGACCAACCAAACGATCGCCGACGCGTTGAGCAACAAGCAAGACGAATTCGTCAAAGCGATCGGACGCAACGCGAATCAGCGACGCAAGGTGGACGAACTGTTCGCGACGACCCGCGAAACGCTGGTCAAGTTCATCAACGGCCGAATGATTTCCGAGCTGGAAATCGAAGTCGTCAATGCCGGTGAAGGCGAATCGCCGGACAATTCGGCCGAATGATCCGCGAAGCGTCGTCCAGCGGAGTTCACTCCGTTTCCGATCATGAGCGTTTGACTGAGGAACGAGCGACAAGCAAAAGTAGGATGGGCACTCCTGCCCGTCCGCTGCATCTCGGGCAAGAGTGCCCAAGCTACCGTGTGGTTACTTCCGCCAGTCGGGGCGTTTCTTGCGAGCCTTCGGGTGGTGTTTGATGATCAAGTGCGGCGCGTCGCGTCCGGACAACTTGCGTCCCAGCGGGCGGCCCGTCGGACGGACGACCTTGGCGCGAAGCTGATTCTTTTCGCGGTAATGATCGTCGTCGATTTCGAATTCGACGGCCATCTTTTCCTGCGGGACTTGGTTGTGTGGCGATTGCCAACTCATGCGGTGAAAGAAAACGTCGTCGCGAATGTAGCGAATCTGGCCGACTCGCTTCCGCTGGATCGGAAAGGGCTTGGAAGTCGAGGTCATGGAAGCTCGCAAAGCCTCGTCGGACGGACGTCATTGGGGGCGGAGCATTTCCAGCAACAATTGAGGGTCGATCGACCGGTTGTTTGCTTCGACGCGGCCGTCAGCGTATCCGAAGTAGGCTAGCGCCGCGTGTGGCGAACCTCAATTGTCCTCGTAGCGAATCGCTAATCCATCGGTCTGGATAGTCGATCCACCCCTCGCCGTTCCCTGGCTGCCTCCAACATAGACCGGTTCATCCCACCACCAACTCGTTTCGGTTTGGACGGTCGGGTCGAAGGCTTTCTCACCCAGCAATATCGTTTGACTCAGGCCACGTTTCAACTCTCGAACCCTCGGGGATGCGGGGCGGTTGATGATGAATCGCGCGTTGGCGGCAAAATCAGTCTTCGCCATGGCGTGTCCACCCGATTCATACCGGCCGAACGAATCCGTCTCGGGAGCCAGGGCAGCAGCCCGACTGCGAGACGCACACCGAAAGATAGGAAGATCAGCCACGAAAAAGTTTTCAGTGTCGAATGCATCGAGCTCCACATAGCTGAAAAGCGAGTAACCCCATGATCCGGTTTGGTCACGCGGGTGGGCGCGGGACGATCCTACTCCCCATGGACGTGTCACTCCGACAAGAAAATCCGTCGTTGATGGGACAACCCAGTGGCCGTCAACGCCGCGGAGTCGATTGCCTTCCATGTATCCCCCGTTGTTCGGAAACTGTTTCGAGGCAAGCTCGAATTGGGCCATGGCCAACGTCAACTGACGCAACCGGTTTTGACATTGGGTTCGTCGGGACGCTTCTCGGGCGGATTGAACGGCAGGCAATAAGACGGCCACCAACAACGCGCTGATCGACAACACAACCAACACCTCGATCAGCGTCATCGCGTAGCGGCGATTTTTCTTGGTTCGACGACTGGGCATCTTCTTCTCCGGCGGTTAAGCATCGTGAATGCGACAACGCAGCTTTGGAAACGATTCATCCAGCCCAGCGGCAGCAAATGACTCGGCGAACCACGTGGAATCCGTCGGCCCAACGCAGTTTCTTGCCTTCGGCCTGACATCGTGGAGAGTATCCGATCGACACTTGACGAATGTGGCATCCGGATCGAAGTAACTGACAGGTGATTTCGACACAGCCATCAAACCGGTTTGATTTCATATTCATTCGTCGCAACCGTTCGGTCTGAATCAATTTGAAACATGTGGCGTGATCACGAACGAACTGGCCAAATAAACACCAGGTCAGCACATCGATCGACAGAACCCCCATCGCCATCGGCCATCGGCTCAAACGCGACCACGGACCTTGACGAACTCCGTAGATCGCTTTGTCCCCCGGGCGAATCGCAGACACCAGCCGCAACAGATCCGCAGACTGATACTCGAGGTCCGCGTCGGGAACGACAAACCACTGACCGGTCGCCACCTCCAAGCCACGCCGAACCGCCGAAGTTTTTCCGAAGTTCCTTGGCTGAACAATGACACGGTCGCCAGTGCCCGCGACCGCGCGGACAATATCCAAACTCCCGTCGGTCGATCCGTCATCAACGATCACAACCTGGACGAGACAGTCCCGTCGCAGTTTCTCGACGACTTCTGCCAAACCTCTCAGAGACCTCTCGACACAGTCGCGCTCATTGAACACCGGTACAACAATGGTCAAGGATTCGACCATGTCAACGTGATGCCGTTTCTTGAGGGACTTCGACGTCTCGAGTCCACCCAGTCGCCACGCATCCGACAAACATCAACAGCGGTAAACCCATGGACTTCAGGGAGATCGGCTCCTCAGAGAAACCGAAGCAGCCACAACCGAACTCGGCACCACGCCACCATGCGATGGCCTGCGCGGCCACAAAGATCGTGCATACCAGAGCGAGGCAGTTCAGGCATAGTGCCACACGCGGTCCGAACAGGACACCGACCGCCAAGAAAACGAGCAACGCGGGCAACCCGAGCGCCACGCCTCCGACCAAGATTTCCGGAACGATTTCGTAGTTGCGAACGGTCGATGCGAACAAGATCGGGTTGGCCAAATGGAGGTATCCGCTGTAGAGGAACACCGCACCGATCACGCATTCGGTTGCTCGCAAGCCGGGACGAACCAGCCTACGAACCGTCGTCGGCGGTATCAAAGCGTTGTCGGAACTCATGGTAACCCTCCTCACACACGCTGACAGATTGAAACCCCATCCGTACCAACTTTTCCCCAACGATGTCGTCGTAAGGGCAAGTTCGGCTTTGGCAATACACCATCACGGGGACCGTGCGAGGGGTTTTTGCCAGGAACTGCTTCATGCTGGTTGCGGTCGCGTTGACCGGGAAATTGATCGACCGGGGCAATGTTGCATAGCTATGCGAAGCGATCGATCGTGCGTCGATCAGCAAAACCGAATCATCCATCGTTGCTTCGCGTAAGCCGGTCAAAGTTGCCGTCTGCAATGCAACGGTCACATCGCCAGTCGACTTTCCGGAGTCGATCGTCCGTGCGACGTATGCTTTCCCACTTCCAAACATCAAGCTCGCGCTTAGCAGAACCGCCGAAACTCCGACAAGACTGCCAACGGCCACGCCTTTTGCATCGTTCATCCACCCATGGGCAACACACGCCAGGATACGACGCAAACCCCAACTAGTGACGTCGGAACGAACCGAGGCGGCTTGATCGGGTGATGTTACCTGAACT